>JBAUTB010000256.1:0-62892 GCA_049582005.1 Gloeobacterales cyanobacterium
TCAAGCCATCACTGAAGCATTCAATGCAGTCACAAGCAAAGACATGATTGGGTGGTTCACTCATTGCTGTTACTACGTCGCTCCTGATGCCTCAGTTTGTAGTGCACTCATATGAGAACCGCTATAAATTTGAACAAAACCATTAGGCTTTTTTCACGCAAAGCATTTATTTTGTTTATAGTGCCCTTTACGTCTAGAACAATCACACTTCAGTTTTAACGATAGTAAATTTCCTGATTCTAATAAGACTTGTGGCTCTTAATGGACAGGAATTTGACATTGGAGAGTGCTCAAGGGGCTATGAGAGTTTGATTCCTAGACAGATTAAGTCTTCTGGTCCATGACCAATCTCTCACTTATGAACCCTCAAACGCTGATTGATGATGTCAAGTGTTTTGAAATTTTGCGCTAACTCCGATTTGGCTAGGACTTTTTGACGATGTCTAAGTTCATAGCCTTTTGATCCACGTATCCTAAGGAGCTAGGCGGCTGCTATAACTTTACACAGAAGACTCAGGCCCCTCATCCTTGCCGAAGTTCTTCTATCAAATCTCGTATAGCTACTTGATTACTCTGAAACAAGGCTAGTGTGGCCTCTGATGCCTGGGTTGATCTTTGAAACAACTCCATTAGGGTGATCCGGTCCTGGTGCATTGCAGCATTTGTTGTTCGACTCAACTCTGATATTCCTGAAACCAAAGTTTCTATGGCTTTAGCTTGCCGCTCTATATTTCGTGCCTGACGCTCAGTGGTGACGGCTATGCGTTCTAATCGGGCATCAATACTATCTAAGCGGTCTGCGGCATTCATCTGGAATTCTCCTATGCGGTTATTTTACCCGCTGTACTGATATCAATTCGACCAATCAATTTGGCTCCTCCCCTTAACAAGGGGAGGCTGAGAGGGGTCTGGCTTGTAGCATTTAAAAAGTTAATTGATATTAGTTTGAGGAAATTATTACGCAACAACCATTTTGCTCTGGGCATCCAGCAAATGTTTGTTCAACATAGGCTCCACTACAGAACCCAGGAGATGATTCCAAGGTAAGCAAGACAAATCATTCCAGTTTTCGTGGACATAGAAATCCAGCAGTGGAATTTGGCCTTTTAGTTCTTTAAAGGCACGCTTAAAACTTCCCAAAGAGCCTCCATATTCACGGGCTTTGAGCAGCACTTCTCCAACCCTGCGGTCCCCGCGGGCCATTAAGGCTTGAATCACAGACCAACTGTAGCTTTCAGGGCGAAAATCTACCCCTTGTTGGTGTAAGGCTTTGGCTAAGTATTGGAGTTTCTTTTCGGCTTTAGCATCTACGCCATAGACCTGGAAAGGCGTATGGGCTTTGGGAACAAAAATACTGCACCCAAAACTCAAACGAAACTGTTTGGCTTCTTTCTTAAGGGCGGTGAGCATGGCAATAGTTGCCTCTAAGTCTTCGGAAGTTTCACCAGGGACTCCAACCATGCCATAGAGTTTCATCCCGGTTAATCCGCTATCCCTCGCCGTATGGAGGGCTTGATGAATTTCTTCCGTGGAGAGCTTTTTATTGATAATCTGACGCAATCGTTCTGAACCACTCTCGACGGCAATCGTTACAGACTTAGAGCCGCGTTTGGCAAGCGTCCTGGCAATTTTAGGCGTTAATGTATTCGCGCGCACCGAGGATACACTCAGATGAACTTCAGAAAATTCGTCTTGGGCCAGGTAATCGATCAGAGATTCAAATTCTGGATGTTGGGTGACCGAAGCTCCAAGTAAACCTAAACGATGGGTAACTTTTAATCCTTCCTGAATAAGCGGAATGAGAGACCCCTCTACTGAAGGGGTTCTAAACGGTAAGGTTAGATAACTGGCTAAACAAAAACGACACATCTCCGGACAGGAACGGACCACTTCTACCATGAAGATGTTTTCCCAGGCGCTGTGGGCCGTGACTACGCTGGAAGAAGAAAGTTTATTCCCCCGATAGGTTTGTTTCTGAACCACACTGGGTGCTTGACTACTTGCAATAGAAATAACGGGGCCGGTGGGGGACTCATAGTCCACTTCATAAAGGCTCGGGATATATAGACCAGGAATTTGGGCAAGCCGTAGCAATTTCTGCTTACGGTTCAATCCCTTAAATTGCTGGAGGGCATGCATGAAGGCTGGGACTAATTCTTCGCCATCACCAAGCAGGAAGACATCGAAGAATAGAGCAAAAGGCTCTGGATTCGCACTAAAAACAGGTCCCCCGCCAAAGACAATCGGTGCGTCATCGTCTCGCTTCTCAGAGCGTACGTTAATCCCCAAGCTTTCAAGTTGGGAAATCACATGGACAAAATCCAATTCCCAAGAAAACGAGAAGCCTACCGCGTCCACCTGCGCGGGCAAAGGCTCATGCACATCGGTGAAAAGACGAGCGACCCGCACGCCGGGCAAGGAAGCAAGGAGCCGCCAAACTACTTGATAGCCCAGGCTGGTGATACCGATGGTGTATTCATTGGGAAAAGCGTAGATGACTTCTAAGGCATCAGAACTGCCCTGCCCACAGGTGGATTCAAAAAGTACCTTTTCTTCCTGGAACAGGCTGGTGTGCTGCATAGGGCATAGATAAGCATGAGGGGCAACGAATTGTATCAGCCAGTCAGCCTGAAGTGTTCCATCTTATACATTCCAGATCCTAACACTCCTCCTCTATTTACCCGCTCTATAGGGGAATACTGATACAGGTATGGGAACGTGATCGATATAGTTCGGCAGTTTGATCTCCTGTTCTGTGGCGATACAGTCCTGACAACGAAATTATTATTACGGGGGCCTGAGGAGCTATGCGACATCCACTTGTTTCAAAGAAAATAACGGCTTTATGGGTCCCTATGCTATTGGTCTCTCTGGTGCTTCCTAGCCAAGCGAAGCCCCAAAAACCTGCACAGAGCCCAGAAGCCACCAAACAATTTCAAATTCAGGCTACCCAAGCCACTAAAATTCCTGCCGGTTCAGTGGGTAACTTTGTAGTCATGTTTGCCAATTATGCTTCTGGTCCGATGACAGGCTTAGATGTCCAAGAAGGCAAGCAGGTTTCTATTCCTGTAGCGGGTCGAGTAGGCAATGTGGAAGTGCCTGCAGGAGCCACTTTGGTCGGTAGATTTAACCGACTGAATGGGTCCAGCGGAACCTTCGCCTTCGATACGTTGGTTGCCAATGGCAAAGTATACAAAATCAACGCAGCCAGTGCCCCAGTGCCTGGCAAACTACGGCAAGACCTCTATGACCTCCAAAACCGGAGAGATGGTCGAGATTTTGCCAAAACGGGCATTAAAGAGCGTAGGGAAGAACAGCGTGGACGCGCCGCCCGTGAGTACAGTAATGCGGCGGGTAGTATGGTGGGCAACTTTTCTCCTCTAGCAGGTTCCCTCATTGGGGGTGTTGGCTCGATGGTCGGGACTTCCAAGGAAACGGAAGCGGTTGAGACTTCTACGGCGAAACAAGAAGAAATCTTAGACCGCGATATACCCAGTGTTTTGGTAGCTGAGATATCACCCCTGCAAAATATTACGGTTCAATTTAATGATGCGGTAGACCTCAACACTCCGGTCGCTACTCTGCCTCAAACTCCTCAGGGGGTACCTCCTCAGGGGGTACCTCCGCAAGGAGCACCTGTAGCTGCTCCCCAAACGAATTTTGCCAATCCAGGGACAACAGTGCCTCCTACGCCAACGGTTGCTTCTCCCTATGGATACCCTGGCTATGGCGGCTATGCTCCTGCTCCCTATGGTTCTCCTTACGGTTATCCAGCCGGGCCAGGCGGAACTCTTCCTTAGTTTTAAGTCATCTTTTTGAGCGTATCTTTCGCTCAGGGACTGCTACCACACATCCAGCCCTAATAGTTTTTGGCCTAGGGTGTCCAAGATAGCTGGCTCAACCGGCTCTGGTTCAATTTGGTAGCGCCAGCCTCGCCAATATCTCGGTAGCCGCCGTTCTTTCCATAGCTTTATTCTTTGCTGACGTTCTTGCTCACTGCCAGAGGATCTCCGCATGGTATCGAATATGGTCTTCTACAAAGGTAGCAATGAAGTAATAACTATGGTCATATCCCTCCTGGCGGCGCAAGGTCAGGGATTGACCAACCGTGGCACAAGCTTCCTCGAACACCTCAGGCATCAATTGCGTTTCCAGAAAAGAGTCAGCCGTCCCTTGGTCAATCAGGATCGGTTGGGAAAACCGAGATTTTAGGATGAGCTCACTGGCATCATAGGCCCGCCAGCTTTCTCGGTCCGCGCCCAGATAATGCGTAAATGCTTTTTTCCCCCAAGGACACCGCATCGGAGCTGTAATCGGAGAGAACGCAGAAACGGAAACATACAGCGCTGGATTTTTCAGCGCACAGACCAAGGCTCCATGTCCGCCCATGGAATGTCCAAAAATTCCTTGCCGTCCCTGCTTTACGGGGAAATGCTCGGCTATGAGCGCAGGTAATTCTTGGGTGATATAGCTATACATGCGGTAGTGGGCGCGCCAAGGTTCTTCGGTCGCATCCACATAAAAGCCTGCGCCTGTCCCAAAATCCCAGTCGGCATCGGCTCCCGGAATCCCTGTGTTGCGTGGGCTCGTATCCGGTGCCACCAGCATCACCCCATACTCGGCGGCAAACTGTTGTGCCCCCGCTTTGACCATGAAGTTCTCCTCGGTACAGGTGAGTCCAGCCAAGAAATAGAGTACGGGCACAGGCTCCGATTTTGCCTGAGGGGGCTCATACACCGCGAACTTCATTTCACCGTTGCAGCTGGAAGAAAAGTGGTTGTAGAAACCAACAGTGCCGCTAAAGCAAGCATGCTTGCCTACAAGAGAGAGTCCAGACATATCGTTAAAACGTGACTACGGTACGAATGCCTTCGCCATGGTGCATCCGATCAAAGGCCTCATTGATACGCTCCACAGGCATGACCTGAGTGATTAAATCATCGATATTGATCTTACCTTCCATATACCAATCCACAATTTTGGGCACCGCCGTACGGCCTTTTGCGCCTCCGAAGGCAGTTCCTTTCCAAACGCGACCTGTCACCAGTTGGAAGGGACGGGTGCTGATTTCCTGGCCTGCCCCAGCCACCCCAACGATTACGCTCACACCCCAGCCTTTATGACAGCACTCCAAAGCTTGACGCATAAGCTGGACATTCCCCACACATTCAAAGCTATAGTCAGCTCCACCTTTAGTCAGTTCTACAAGATGGGCCACCAAATCTCCCTCGACTTCCTTAGGGTTCACAAAATGCGTCATCCCCAGTTTTTCAGCCAAAACCCGCTTTCTCGGATTTAGGTCCACACCCACGATCATACTGGCTCCAACCATGCGGGCCGCTTGGATCACATTTAAACCAATCCCACCCAAACCAAACACCACAACATTGGCCCCTGGCTCTACTTTGGCTGTATTAATTACGGCTCCAAGCCCTGTCGTAACGCCACAACCGATATAGCAGACCTTTTCAAAAGGAGCATCTTCCCGAATTTTTGCCAGGGCAATCTCTGGCAGCACCGTATAGTTTGCAAAGGTGGAAGTGCCCATATAGTGATGAATCTTTTTACCCCCGAGGGAAAAGCGGCTCGTCCCATCAGGCATCAACCCCTGCCCCTGCGTTACGCGAATTGCCTGACAAAGATTGGTTTTGCCGCTCAGGCAATAGTCACAATTACGACATTCTGGGATGTAAAGCGGAATTACATGATCTCCAGGTTTTAAAGACCGCACACCGGGACCGACTTCAACCACAACGCCAGCCCCTTCATGCCCCAAAATCGCAGGGAATAGACCCTCCGGATCCTCCCCAGAGAGCGTAAAAGCATCGGTGTGACAGATCCCGGTGGCTTTAATCTCTACCAGCACTTCCCCTTCTTTGGGCCCTTCAAGCTGCACCGTTTCAATCTGCAAGGGCTTGCCTGCTTCAAAGGCTATGGCTGCTTTCACGTCCATGCTGATACTCCCGTAGATTGTCTGACTATCCCACATCGCCAGGGCGTTGTCCGTGGTCTTAGTATGATTTTGCTCTTTTTACCCCTAATAAAAAAGGGGGCATGGCCCCCTCAAACCCTTTGTCTAACTAAAACATAGGCTTAGTAGATTTCTTCTTCCTTGTGGGTTTCGATGACGCAATCGCCTGTGGGATAGGCCACGCAGGTCAGAATGTAACCAGCAGCGATCTGGTCATCATCAAGGAAGGATTGGTCAGACTGGTCAGGGGCTGCCCCGCTTACCAGTTTGCCAGCGCAGGTAGAACAAGCACCCGCGCGACATGAGAAGGGCAGGTCAATACCGGCTTCTTCTGCGGCATCCAGAATGTACTTATCCGTGGCACACTCAATGGTTTTTTCGCCAGAAGGGGTTTTTAGCGTAACTTTTGCCATGCTGTTCGATTCTCCCGATTGGATAGTTAAGAAGTAGGGCTTTACTCAAAGACTCAGCTTATATCAAAAAGCTACTCTGTGGCAGCTCATAAAAGAGTAATAACTAAGACTTTATTAGGCGATCCAACCCAAATAAGTTTCTGAAAATCCTATCCGTGATTGGTTTAGGGGTGAGCTTAAGCGCATTCGCCAGGAAAACACCTCCCGAAAAAGCTTGATATCGATCATGAGAATTTTCGTCGGCAAGGGCCTTTAGAATGAACGGAGCGACCCTTTCTGGCTCCCAAGCGTCGCGGGTAAAGCTATCCATTTGAGCCTGGGTTTTCAGAGAAGCTGCTTTGTAGGGACCTTCCAAATAGGGCATGGATTGTTCCCGGGCCACTTCAAAAAAATCTGTTTTAACAGGCCCTGGCTCCACGAGAGAGACCTGAATCCCGAAAGGGGCAAGTTCCATGCGTAAGCTATCACTAAGCCCTTCTAAGGCGAATTTACTGCCATGGTAGAGGCCGCTGAAGGGTAAAGCCACCAGGCCCGATAGAGAACTGATATTCACGATTCTGCCCTTACCCTGGGCCCGCATCGTTGGGATGACTTTCTGGGTAAGGAGCAACAGCCCGATCACATTCACTTCAAATTGCCGGCGGATCGCTTCTTCCGTGAGCAGTTCCAGAGGGCCATATTGGCCGTGGCCTGCGTTGTTGACCAAACCATCAATCCGTCCATAGTGCTCAAGCGTTTTGGCTACCAGATTTTCCAGGTCGGCCCCTTCGGTCATATCCGTGGGAACGACGAGACTTTCTGCTTTAAGCTCTGCTGCGAGCTGCTCAAGTTTGTCGACACTACGAGCGGCCAGGACGAGTTTTGCCCCTTGTGTGGCTAAAAGTTTAGCCGTAGCCGCTCCAATTCCCAGAGATGCCCCCGTGATGATAATGACGTGGCCCTCAATTTTGTTTTGGCTCATTCGGCCTCTATTTTTCAAGATTTCTATTTTAACGAGGGGCGAGCGGAGTAAACTCTGCCGCAACGGCTTGAAGAACTAGTTCCAAACGTACGCCTCGCGATGCTTTAAAGAGTACCCGGTCTCCTGGCTCTAAATAGTCACGTAGCGCATGGGCTAGGGATTGATGATCGGCATGAATCGTTGATTCTACACCGGAAGCTCCTGCTTGGATGGCCTCCCCATCGGTCCCACATTCCAGAATAAACAGACGGTCAAGGTCTAAAGCTTTTACATGGGCCCCCACTTGCCGATGATAGTCTTTGGACCGTTCGCCCAATTCTTTCATTTGTCCGAGAACGGCGATGTGCCGTTTGCCCGGCGTTTGGGCCAAGACCTCTAAAACTGCTTTCGTTGCTTCTGGCCCGGCATTGTAGGTTTCATCGAGAAAAACTATGGGATTGCTTTCATTCTCAGGGTGTTGGAATGCCAACGTTCGACTGCGACCACCGGGCAAAGTAAGCCCTTCTAGTTTTGCAGGGAGACTCGCTAAATCGATCCCTAAACCGCCATGGGCTACCGCTAAGGCTCCCAAAAGATTCATGGCCTGATGCCGTCCGGCAAAGGGCAGCAGAAAAGGGATACCCTCGACCCAGAGCACGTTGTCTCGAAGTTCTCCTCGAAATTCTCCAGCGTCTAAGCCGAAGGTCAGCAATGGGCGCCCTGCCAAAACTTTTTGAGTAGTTTGCAGTAAGAGCGGCTGTTCTCCATTCAAGACCGCTAAACCATCAGCAGGCAGCGTTTCTATAAGTTCACACTTGGCTTTAGCAATATTTTCTAAAGAACCCAAACGTTCTAAGTGGGCTGCGCCAACGCAGGTAATCAAGCCCATAATCGGTCGGGCAATCATCCCGAGGGTATGAATTTCTCCTAAAGCCCGCATCCCCATTTCAATAACGGCATAGGCGTGGTGGTCATCCAAACCCAACAGGGTTTTCGGAACCCCAATTTCGTTATTTTCATTGGCTGAAGACTTGAGGGTAGCAGGGCCTAAAAGAGCCGTCAGTAGTTCTTTCGTAGAGGTTTTACCCACAGAACCCGTAATTCCAATCACGGGGATCATAAACTGCTCACGCCACCATCGAGCTATCTGTTGATATACCGCACGCGTGTCTTCCACCAAAATATGCGGATGGGGTATTGGGATTTGACTAATGATTCCGACAGCACCTTGTGCCATCGCCTGATCAATAAACTGATGCCCATCAAATTTTTCGCCCACCAGCGGAATAAAAAGTTCTCCAGGGCCTATTCCCCGTGAATCAGTGCTCACGGAAAACGCATGCCTGGACCAATTCCCCTGAACAGAAGAACCTGTGAGGGCGATCAGGTCCTCCAGTGTCAATAAGCACCCCATGAAATTGCCATGTGACTTGCTCAAATATCCTACACAGTTATCCATCTGCTGTGAGATACAGGCTCTCAAATCTTCCTACTCCTTACAGGAACAGCTCCAAGTCTCAGCTTGGAAGCTTTTTATCCTTTCTTATCTTTTGCGGAAACCTTAAATCAGGCTTATATTGAGCTTCCAAAGGCTATCCCCTGCGCTTACTGGCTGATAATAGAAAAAGTCTGTCTTTAATGCTTGAGCACAGACTATTCCCCGGAGAAATGCGAACGGTGGCAAGGCTGAAAGCAAAGACCTCTCTTTTAGAAGACTTCTTGGTAGCAGAACCCAGCCTGCGCCCCCAGATTTACTTCAAGAATTCCCTAACGGCGCTTTCCCACGCGATGGAAGACCAAATCCTCGCGATAGACAATCGCGAGGACCCTCCGTTGGTGATCGCTAACTTCCAGAAAGAACGGTTTTACCGAATGGAAGCCCGTCGTTATCAGCGCATTAGCTCCCAAGCAGACCAAGTATTTATTCTGGCGGCTCCAGAAACGGAATTTTTTGGGGAAGATACCGATTGTCATTTAGTGGCTTTAGACGCGAATGACCCCTTAGCGCAAGAATGGCATCTGATTATTCTCAGTCGCCGATACGCGGCGGTACTGGTATGCCGTGAAGAAGCAGGGAAAGAAAGCTGGTCAGAATATGGCCAAGATACATTGCCTACCCTAGATCCGGCCCGTCGTTTCCGGGGGGTGTGGTCTTTTGACCGTAAGCTTACTTGGCGCGCAGCATCTTTGATTCTGCCTAAAATCCTGGATTATCGTCCTGATTGCGCAGAGATTTTGGAAAATCACCCGATGCTCTCGCTTATTCCTGGCGGCCCTGCCCTGCTCGACCCCACCGTTTATACCGAGCGATTATTTAACTACTTACAGGCAGGACAATACAAACTTGTCAAGACGATCAAAGTCATTCAAGGGCAAGAACGCAAAGAACGTTTGGTCAATCGGATCACCAGTATGGTCCGCAGTTCGCTGGACCCTCAAGTAGTCCTTCAGTTAGCGGTACAGGAATTGGGTGAAGCTCTGCATGCCTCCCGCTGCCTCCTCTATCAGCCTACCGGAAATGGAAATTACATCATTCGCCAAGAATTTCGAGCAACCGATGTGGATAGCCTTGTAGACTACCAGGAGAATGAGCTTTCCCGTAAATCCCTGATTGAGCTAGCCGTGCAGCGAAACCAGGTGGTTACGCTAGGGATGGATGACTCAGGACGCAGTAATTACCCACCAGAAATTTCTGGAGCGTTAAGTGCGGATCATCTGGTTTCGATCAAAGAGGAGATGCAAGCCCAAGGGGTACAGTCCTGGCTGGTAGCTCCTGTCATTTTCCAAGAACAAAATCTTGGAGCCTTGAGTTTGCAACAGACCGATGGAGAAAGTCGGGTTTGGACGCTGGCTGAGATAGAGCTGGTCCGAGCGGTGGCAGACCAACTGGGGGTTGCGCTCATCCAAGCGGAAGCCTATCGCAGTTTGCAACAGCTTAACCAGCAATTAAAAAGCTTGGACAAGGCCCGCTCAGATCTGATTACGGTCACCACCCATGAACTGCGGACGCCGCTGACGACCCTGAGGGTCTGCCTGGAAACGCTACAAGAAAATCCTGATATGGAGCCTTCCTTACGCCAGCAATTTTTGGACACAGCGTTACAAGATTCAGAGCGCCTCAGAGAATTGGTGGAAGATTTTTTAATCCTATCTCGGTTGGAAGCAGGCCGCGTTCGTTGGCAAATGGAAAAAACGGACCTCAAAGAATGTTTTAACATCGCGTTGAGTAGCATGCGCCGTCGCGAAGTTAGCATGGACCTCAAGCTGGATATTGCTGCTGATTTACCCCCTGTTTGGGTAGACCGGGAGCGGCTCACAGAAGTCTTGATCAAACTTTTAGACAATGCCGTCAAGTTTTCCAAACCGCCCCATACCATCGAAGTTTCCGCCAGAGCCATAGAAGGGGCGGTAGAACTCTGTGTTCGCGATTATGGCCGAGGCATTGAAGAAGACCGTCTTGCCCTTATTTTTGATGCCTTTACACAGGCAGAAGCCGTAATGACTCGGACCACCGCTGGCTGTGGCTTGGGTTTGACCATCTGCCACCAAATCATCACCCAACAGGGGGGACGGATTTGGGCGGAATCCGAAGGCTTAGACAAAGGTAGCTGTTTCCACATCGTGCTTCCCACGGCTGAGCCGGATTTCCAAGAGCAGGCGATGGCAAGAGCCTAATGTCACCGTCGATATGGGAATTTTGGATGGAGGAAGCCCTCCGGGAAGCTCAAGCGTCCTCTCTTCAGGGGGATGTACCCGTAGGCGCGGTGCTGGTGGATGACCAAGGGGACTTGTTGGCGGCTGGGGGTAACCGGAGAGAACAAGACCATGACCCCTCCGCCCATGCAGAAATTGTGGTATTGCGAGCAGCCGGTCAGAAGCTACAGAGATGGCGGTTCCCGGAGGCCACCTTGATTGTGACCCTAGAACCCTGTGCCATGTGCACAGGCGCTATTCTCCAAGCTAGGGTCAAACGCTTGGTCTACGGAGCCGATGACCCAAAAGCTGGAGCCGTAAGGACCGTAGCCAATCTCCCCGATAGCCCACTCTCTTTCCATCATCTGGAAGTTATTGCAGGCATTCGAGAATCAGCCTGTCGGATATTACTTCAGGATTGGTTTAAAAATACTGTTCGCTGAGCCTAAGGGTCACAGAGTAGACTCCGTTAATCTGCCTTCAAACAGGACGCAATTCCAGCCGTAGTTGGGTCCCTGGAATAAAAGGAGAGGAATACCAATAGAAAGGTTCTCCTGCTTTGATATAGACCTGGGATGACCCTGAATGCAGGATAAATCGACCACCGTAGCGCTTGCAAATATCCTGGAGACGCCATAAGCCCTGGCCTCGTGTGTGGTCAGTAAAAACTCCAGAAACACCTTTTTGGAGGGCTAACTCCACAGCCTGGCGGTCTTCTGTTACATGGCTGTACTTAGGGTTCTTGTTCAGGCTAGAAAGAATGCCCTGGCCTCGGTCTAAAACGCAGAGGACCAAACGCTGTTGGGATAGGTCTTGGCGCTTGAAGATTTGCATAATCACAAACGGGGAGCTTTGAGCATGTTCTAAAGAATTCTGAAAGGCTTCACTGAGGGCATTAAAAACGTTGTGTGCGAGGAGCCGTGGATAACCTAAGCGGTCTTGTAAGGAGTGGAGCACATGACGGGCTACGGTGTCGCCATCTTTCTTGTCACGGATACGAAATAGTTCCAAGAGAACTGGACTTTCTTCATGGGATTCGGGCGGTAATAATTCCCGGTTACCATGATAGGGAAAATTCATCCGGCGCAGGTAGGAAGCAACCGTCGGTTCGCATTCTTGAAGAATAAGAGAACGGCCCTCTCCCTCCAAAACATCTTGGAGGAGCGCCATCCCCGCAATGATGTATGGGTCAATGAAAGTAATCCCAGCCCCTGCCAAAGCCACTTCTTGCTGGCTACTAGCATAGGCCGTACCTAGCAAATCGTTAAACCTAGGGAAACCCCATGCTTTACTGTCTGTCACGTTCTCTAAAAGCCAAAACCACGGGGTTTTACTTTAGCCTTAGAAATGCACTTGAGCAAACCGGCTTTGATCTCTTCCTTATCGAAGTCTTTACCGATAAAGACTAATTGACTCATCGGTTTCTCTTTTCCCCATGGCTCAGGGTCTAAGCGTATACGAGCGCCTACTAAGTGGAAAATCACTTTTTCTGGGCTTTCCTTAAGCCAGAGAATGCCTTTGCCCCGAAATACTCCTTCTGGCAGGTCTTTCAGGAAATTTTCTAGCGCCGTGGCCGAGAGAGGGGTATCAGCAATGGTCATGGAGACAGAAGTAAATCCTTCGTTCTCAATGTGGTTGTGCTGGGTATGGTCATGAATACAGTTCCCGTGTTCATCATGGTCGTGGGTGCTGTGATCTACAGGCTCATGATGTTCATCGTGGTCATGATGGTCCTGAATACAGTTGCCATGCTCATCGTGGTCGTGGCTGCTGTGAGTATGATCATGTTCAGCTTCCTCTACGGCTTCGTCGTCATACTTTTCCGGTTTAAATGCACCCACATCCAAAATCAGCCGCAGATCCACCTGAGCGTTCTTGGTATGCAAGATAGGGGCTTCCGCTTTCAGCTCTCGGATTTGACGTTCTAATTGCTGGAGTTTTTCTGGACTGACACAGTCGGTCTTATTCAGCAAAATGATGTCGGAGTAGCTGATTTGGTTGGTGGCCGTATCAGAATTAAAGAGGTCTAAGACAAAATTTTCTGCATCTACCATACCGACAATGGCGTCTAAGCGGGTTAAAGGACGTAGCTCAGGACTCATAAATGTCATAGCTACGGGCAAGGGGTCTGCTAGTCCTGTGGTCTCAACGATTAAGTGTTCGATTTTGTCGGACCGTTCCATGATCTGGAGGGTAGCTTGAACCAAATCCTCTCGGACCGTGCAGCACAGGCAGCCATTATCCAGCTCAATCATGTTCTCTTCCGTAGAGACAATCAAAGAAGAATCGATGCCAATATCTCCGAACTCATTGACGATAACAGCCGTCTTAACACCCTGATTGTTGGTGAGGATATGGTTGACCAGCGTAGTCTTACCACTGCCCAAAAAGCCTGTAATGATAGTGACAGGAAGGCCCCGGTCAATATTGTCTAGGGTAGTAGCCATAGAGGTTGATCTTATTCTCGTAATGCATTTCATCCTCCACTGTACAACCCTGGACTGGGTGAATGGGAGAGATAAAGCTATTCTGAAGAAGAGTCCTTTTGCACAATAATCCCATGCCAGAAAATATCCCTACTGCTGCTGATGTTGATACGGTTACGGATCCACTTGAAGAAAAACCAAGTTACACCAAGATGGCCATGCGAAATATGGTCAAGAAGAAAAACCTTTCCATTTTTCACTTTTTCCTGACCTTTGCCGGCTTTATGGCGGTGATGGTGGGTCTTAGTTATCTCACCCGCTGATTGCTATGCCTAAAGAACGTGTGGTCTGGAGAGAATTTGGGGATTCAGCAGAACCTGAAAAGCCGATGGCCAAATCGGTAAACCTACCTCCGCAACAACAGATAGCGAGTGTCAGCCAAGACCGTAAGGGGCGGGCTGGGAAGACCGTGACCCTGATCAGAGGCTTAGTCCTGAATGATGAGGCCCTGAAAATCTTAGCTAAAGAACTCAAAGCCTATTGCGGGAGCGGTGGAACCTATAAGGAGGGTGTCCTTGAGATTCAAGGGGAACACCGAGATAAGGTCATGGCATTTTTAAAATCTAAAGGTTATGGGGTGAAAAGAGTAGGCAGTTAATTTTTAGCGGTCGCTCTAGGAATGGAGTAAAATAGTTCTATTGGGGTGGTTTGTACATAGAGTAACGAGTTGTATTGAATATTCAACAACTCTGCCTCTAAAATCTGTGGATAACTTGTCAAACCTGTGTATAACTTCGATTTTATCCACAGATAAAGATAAAAAAGGCGGCCTAGATAGCTCTTTCGTGTTTTTTCGGTATTAGTACTTGCCAAGATTGAAGAATTACGTCAATATACGTCTACTATGATTTGTCCTTTCTGCCAGCACAGTAGCAGCCGCGTTTTAGAATCCCGCTCCGCCGAGGAATCCGCGTCTATCCGTCGTCGTCGAGAGTGCCTCAAGTGCGCCCGGCGCTTTACAACCTATGAACGTATCGAATTCGTTCCACTCACGGTGATCAAACGGAGTGGCCGGCGAGATGCCTTCGACCGCTCTAAAATCCTGCGTGGGGTCACGATTGCTGTAGAGAAAACCGCAGTTACTGCCAATCAGGTAGAACTTTTAGTCGATGATGTGGAAACAGAACTACAGCAGAAAGCGGGTCGTGAAGTAAACAGCACCGAAATCGGAGAAATGGTTTTAAAACGTCTGAAAGTCCTGAACGAAGTCGCTTACGTTCGCTTCGCCTCGGTCTACCGTAAGTTCACAGGGGTTGCTGATTTCGTAGAAGAACTCCAGCAGTTCAACCCTACAGAACTAGACCGCCGCAAGCTAGAAGAGTTGCTCAGGTCCTAATCATTTATAAAACCCCCTCGGTGAGGGGGTTTTATTTTGAATTTGCTGGTCTGAGTCCTATAAGCCAACGCGAACAGGAGTACGGTTTTGGCGTACGTCGTAGTCGGCTCCTACGAGGAGACTGTGGCCATCCATTTCTGCAGGTTGGGGAATACCCAAGATGTGCAGGATGGTCGGGGCAATGTCTGAGAGTCGTCCATCGTCCCGCAGCTTAGCGTCACCCCCTGAACCTGGAATTTTGCACCTTTCGCCTTCTACCAAGATAAAAGGCACCTTGTTCGTGGTGTGTGCTGTCCAGGGGCGCTTCTCGGCATCCCACATCAGTTCACTATTACCGTGATCTGCGGTGACCAACAAGACCCCCCCTTGCTTGACTGTGGCTTCTAGGACTTTTCCTACACAGGTATCCACCGTTTCAATGGCTTTGACAGCTGCTTCAAAGTTGCCTGTGTGGCCCACCATATCTGGGTTAGCATAGTTCACCACAATTAGACCGTACTGGCCTGATTGAATGGCTTTGACGATATGCTCTGTGACAACCTTGGCCGACATCTCTGGCTGCTGGTCATAGGTCGCCACTCTTGGGCTGGGTATCATGTCCCGGTCTTCGCCAGGATAAGGTTTTTCTTGCCCCCCATTAAAGAAATAGGTGACATGGGCATATTTCTCTGTCTCAGCACAACGGTACTGCCTAAGTCCATGGTCTGAAATAACCTGACCGAGAATGTTATCAAAGGAAATGGGCTTAAAGACTACGTGTACCGGTAGACCTCCTTCGTACTGAGTGAGGGTGACAAAATGCAACGGTTTGATCAGCGTCCGTTCAAATCCATCAAAATCAGGTTTAACAAAAGCTTGGGTAAGCTGTCGGGAGCGGTCTGGCCTGAAATTGAAAAAGATTACTCCGTCGCCAGGTTTAATCACTCCCGGACCGACTCTACTAGGAGGAATAAATTCATCGGTGAGTCCTTCAGAATAAAATCTGCGCAGGACCTCCACGGAACTAAGCACTTTCCCGTTAGCGTGATCTTCTGTTAAGACGCGGTAGGTTTCTTCGGTCCGTTCCCAACGTTTATCGCGATCCATGGCATAGTAGCGACCACTTACGGTTGAAATAATTCCCAAGCCGATTTGGGCTATCCTTTCTTCAATGAGAGCCAAGTGCTCTATTCCGGAGTCCGGTGAAGTATCTCTCCCGTCAGTAAAGGCGTGAATATAAGCTTCCGTAATGCCATAAGATTTGGCCAGTTTGAGTAAGCCAAATAAATGATCCACGCTCGCATGGACACCCCCATCGGAGCATAGACCCATCAGGTGTAGTGGTTTGCCTGTCTCTTTCAATTTGGTGAAAATATCGTGGAGTACTGGATTTTGAGCAATGGTTCCACTCTCAATAGCATCAGAAATACGGACCAACTCTTGGGGAACCATTCTTCCAGCCCCAATCGTGAGGTGTCCCACTTCAGAGTTCCCCATCTGTCCCGGAGGAAGCCCTACGGCCTTGCCAGAGGTCTCAATGAAGGTATGAGGATAGGCTGCTTGCAATGTAGTCATTACAGGAGTTTTAGCATGAGCGATGGCATTTCCATCGGTCTCTTGCCTATAACCCCAGCCATCCAGAATAATAAGCACAACGGGCGCGATGTTGCTTAAAAACCGCATCTTTGGCCTCTTTACCCCAGAACGATGGGGCGATCATATCATTTATGTATAAGTTTGCAATTTGTTACTGACCATCTTAAGGTTTTGGAGAACGTCGCAAGTTCTTTCTGGCACGGACTTTGTGTGCGGTAGGGGGGAGTCCAATGGCAGTGATTACTTGATACTGACGGGATTCCTCTAACGCAGGAAGTTCATTCATATCTACCCAATGAATGCAGTCTACGGGGCAGGATTGAACTGCTTCTTCAAGAAGGACCTCTTCATCACCCTGTTGGTTGATTACCCGTGAGCGACCATGCTCTGGTTCTAAATAAAATGTGTTGCGGGCGACCCAGGCACAAAGTCCGCAACCGATACAGGTCATTTCATCTACATAGAGGGCCTTTTGGCGGAACCCCCCTCCTAGCTCAGGCTCCAGCCCAGAGCGCTGGGCTGCATTGCGCAGTAAACCGCCTAGTTCAGGCTCTAATCTAGAACGCTGTGATTGCTTTTGTTGCTCATCAAGCACAGCACTCTCTCCACATTCGGTACTTTGGACTAGTTCGGCTAAACCTTTAACAATCTAGTGCTTACTAGTGCTTAGATTGCTTAACTATTCCAGCGCTGGACGGTCAGACAGAGGGTGCCATCCTCTTTCTGCTCAGCTTTTGCCAAGTTGAATCCTTTTGCCGTCGCTTCCGCCAGGATGCTGTGGTAGGCATAACGCTGGGAGACTTTACCCAAGAAACGTTCTACGGTGAGAGGCTGCTGCCAATACTGCAGGTCGGTGACCAATTCATAACTTTGCCCATTCCATACAAAACCTAAATCATGGCTATTTCCCTGACGGACTACCAAGTGTGCACGACAGGTATCGCCCTTGTACCCACGGATGAATACCTGGCCTCGTTCATAGGGCATGCCCAGGTCGTCCAAGGCCAGGGCCAGACAGTCGAGGTCACGAATCTTGGTCTTGATTTGGGTGAAGTGAGACATGAGGAGAGCCGCTCCAAATATGGTTTGCAGTGTACGTTCAGAAATCTGAATAGCGACGTAAAAGTTTAAAAAAATTTACGTCCATTGGGGATTGGGTTCTTCGGTTTGAGCCCATTGCTGAGTAGTCTGTTGGTAGTATTCCGAGGTTAAGGTCTGGTCTTGCACGGTACCCAATTTCTCTTCTACAGAACGGGTTAGTTCACTGCAAGAATTTCCGACTACCCCAAGGACTCGTTCTTCCACCCGGCCATCTGGATGCAAGATAAATTCAATCTGTTCCATGGTGGACCTCTCCACAGAAGAGTAAACATGTGACGTTTAGTTAACTATTATTGCGCTTCCCCGTATTAAAGCCAAATTTTTCTCAGGAAGAAAGGGCAACCTGGCGCTCCACTGGGTATTCTCAAAAATAGGTTAGCTATCATTAGAGTAGCTCTTGTCCCTGCTGTTCTTGCTATGACCCGTTTCTTCAGTCCATTCCAGCAGCAGCTCCTTACGGGATTGCTTGTTTTTCTTACAGGCTGGGCTCTTTTGCAAACTCTGGAATTCTTTAAAGAATTTGTCTTGGTCTTTTCGAGTGCAGGGATTATTGCTTTTTTGCTGAATTATCCGGTCAAATTGTTGCAGCGCTATGTTTCCAGAGGGTTGGCTGCGCTGATGGTCTATGCTGTTTTTGCCATTGGCGGTACCCTGCTAGCGCTGACTTTGGGACCCAGCATCGTTGAACAGGCACGTCAGCTAGTTAGCCGATTGCCCGAATTCTTCAACTCTGCCCAGGGACAACTAGTAGGTCTACAAACTTGGCTGATCAAGCTTGGTCTGCCTGTCAAGATCGCTGCGTTGCAAGAGGCTGTGTTTACCCAAGTGCAAGCTCAGATCCAAGGATTTACGCAGCAAGCGGTGAGCCTGACGTTGGGGACCTTTTTCGGTTTGATTGAGCTAATTTTGGTGGTGGTTATCTCGTTCTATATGTTGTTGGAAGGGGACCGTTTCTGGAATGGATTGATTGGGCTCCTGCCTGCCCAGGTGGGGACTCGCCTGACGGAATCTCTTCAGTTCAACCTGCGGGGTTTTTTCTCCGGTCAATTGGTGCTGGGAGCCTTCATGTCAGGGGTTCTGCTGCCTGCCTTTTTGATTCTAGGGGTCCCCTATGCACTGTTATTTAGCCTGACCATCGGTGTGATGGAGTTGATTCCGTTTATCGGAGCAAGTCTGGGTATCGGAGCGGTGGTTCTTCTGTTGGTTTTGCAGAATTCGTTACTGGCTTTCAAAGTTTTGATTGCCTGCGTAGTCGTTCAGCAGATCAAAGATAATATTTTGTCTCCTCGAATTTTAGGGAATTTTACAGGGCTCAATCCTGTCTTGATCTTTGCGGCTCTGCTTCTGGGGAGCAAAATCGGTGGTCTGCTGGGTGTGATTTTGGCGATCCCGCTGACCGGCGTGGTTAAGAGTATTCTGGAAGTCCTATACCCGGATAAATTCTCTTCTCCTGTAGTCGGAGGAACCTCTGGGCTTAAGCTTGATTCTGAGGATTCTGCACTCCCTGAAACGATGTTGGTCGATAAGTAAGAAGTAATAAGAGGGAAGACGGATATGAATTGGTGGGCCAAACTACGGCGTAATCCCTTAGCTCAGGTAGGCTTTGTAGTCCTTGTTATTCTCTACCTAGCTGTATTCGTGGGCGATTTTTTGTCTCCCTATGCCCCGGACGAACAGTACCGGAGGCAAGCGCTCCTCCCGCCTACGCCTTTGCATATAACCGATGGGAAATTGGTGGTTTACCCTTCGCGTAAAGGCCCGCCCGACTTGAATACGGGGATTCCAAAATATGTGGAAGACCAGGCTAACCCGACGGAAGTTCAATTTTTTGTCCAGGGGTATCCCTATCGCTTTATGGGAGCAATTTCCAGTAATCTCCACCTTTTTGGCACAAAAACTACTGAAAATTCTGAAAAACAAGGCTATCTTTTCCTGCTTGGAACCGATGAGCAAGGTCGTGACCAGTTTTCCCGACTCTTATCAGGCGGCAAAATTAGCCTCACAATTGGGCTGATTGGGATTGGGATCTCATTTCCCTTAGGTCTTTTGGCAGGAGGGGTTTCTGGATATTTTGGTGGAATTGTAGACAATTTGATGATGCGCTTGACGGAAGTGCTGATGTCCGTGCCCAGCCTCTATTTATTCATCGCCCTGGCTGCAGTCCTTTCCCCACAACTCACCAGTGCCCAACGGTTTACCTTGATCACGGTGATTATTTCGCTTACTTCCTGGGCTGGTTTGGCACGGGTTATTCGGGGCCAGGTGTTGTCCTTGAAAGAGCAAGAGTATGTAGAAGCCTCACGGGCGATGGGTGGTTCTTCTATGCATATTCTCTTCCGGCATATTCTGCCTCAAACCGCCACCTACATCATTATCTCTGCGACCTTGGCTATTCCCAGTTTCATCATCGCCGAATCGGTTTTGTCTTTGATTGGCTTAGGCATTCAAGAACCAGATGCTTCATGGGGAAATATGCTGGTTGGGGCTAATAGTACCGCCAAAATTCTCTTCAATTCTTGGCTCGTGGTAGCTCCCGCATCGCTGATTATAATTACCAGTCTGGCCTTTAACTTCCTGGGTGATGGCCTACGGGATGCGCTGGACCCTCGTAATACGCAACGGTAAAAGCCACAGCTCCCTTCTCGCCTTCTCGGCTGCGCCTGCCAGACACGACTCCGCCCGTGAGCTTTCGTTTACAGGGAGCTAGGCATAGAATTGCTACTCAAGCTATCTCTTCTTCTGCTCGTCCAATCGATTCTCCAAGATAGCTTTTCTGGATTTGAGGAGATGCCAAAAGTTCATTGGCTGGACCTTCTAAGACTACTCGGCCCGTTTCCAGCACATAGGCTCGGTTTGCTAACTTAAGGGCTTGCAAGGCATTCTGTTCTACCAGAAGAATCATAATGCCTTCTTCTTGAATCTTGCGGATGATCCGAAAAATATCTTGAACAACCAGAGGCGCCAAGCCCAAACTTGGTTCATCTAAAAGCAACAGCTTCGGCTTGGTCAGAAGAGCGCGACCGATAGCTAGCATTTGCTGTTCGCCACCGGATAGGGTGCCTGCCTTTTGGGTCAAGCGATTAGACAAAATCGGAAAGAATTCATAGACTTGCTCTAAATCTTTTTGATAGGGATCGCGGCGAATATAGGCTCCCATCTCCAGATTTTCCAGGACCGTTAGCCGAGAAAAAATTCGTCTTCCTTCTGGGACATGGACAATGCCCGATCGGACAATCCGGTCCGGTTCCATACGGGCTAAGTCGATTCCCTCAAATGTTGTTTGTCCCTGGGTAGGGCGAACCAAACCAGAAATTGTGCGCAGGGTCGTGGATTTTCCAGCTCCATTGGAGCCAATCACCGTCACGATTTCGCCTGGATTCACCGTGAGATTGATATTGTGCAGCACATCGGTTTTCCCGTAACCACTGCTCATTTGGGTGATTTGGAGTCCTGCTGTGCTCATAGTGCTCTACTTTCTCATCTACTTGCTCGCCTATTTTTTCAGTAAATAACGCAAAGCTCCTGCCATGATAGCCAGCATAATCGCCATCCATACTAAGGCAATTGGCCAAGCTAAAAATGGTAATCCCCAACTATTGGCTAAAATACCTGCATCCGTGGCTCCCACGTTGTATTGAAAATCGCGAAAATCACTGAGGGCATAGATACTTAAAAAGCTGCCCATAAACAGATTGAAGTATTTCGCTACGGCCCTATAGGCGAAATTCAACCAAATCCAGCTTCCGGCAAAGATTAAACCCACCCAAAATTCCCATTGCCAAGGGCGTAGCACGGTAAAGACCAAATAGAGCAGCAAAATCCCCAGTCCCGTAACAAAGGCTTCTTGCCACCGAGGGTTACGTCCAAGCGCAATTAAAATAGCTCCGATAACCGCCGTCCCGATATATCCTGACGCTGCTACAAATGGGAAGAACCCCCCCACACTCAAGGTATGGCCAGACTCATCTAAGTTGACGGCGAGGGCAATCGGAGTGCCTCCTGTAAGCATGGCTGCCAAGGCATGACATGCTTCATGAAGAAATACCGCTAGAATCCTCAAAGGAAAGAAGGCTGGGTAGTCCCAGAAGAACAGACAAATAAAAGCCGCTGTCGCTATGGTGGCAACAATTCCCCCGATGGAGATAGTTTTGGATGGACTCAATGTACTCATAGGTTGTGCCATTACTGATTATCTTTCCCCATACTTGTTCTAACTCAGTCTTAACGTGTTCTACTCAGTCTTTCAGTGCCGGAGTTTACCCATGACCAGAGCGAGCTTAAATAAGCCCCTGTTTCCTGAAAAGAAAAGCGATGGCTGGGTCAGTGGATGGCCCTGGTATTTTGTAGGTGCTACGTGGTTATTCCTCTGGGCTTGGAACTTTACAGATCCTACGCCCCCGATTTGGGACCAAGCGGGGCATCTTGTTACGAGTTGGCAGTACTGGAAGCATCTGCAAGAATTTGCGCCAACGAGCCTATGGTGGGATTCATTCTTTAAACTATCGGACCGCTATCCGCCGTTGGTTTATTGGTTGGCTACTCCATTCTTTCAAGTGTTCGGTTTTAGCCAATTGACAGCCTTAATTGTGCCTGCAACCTTTCTAGGCTTGCTTGCTTTGGCCACTGCTGGATTGACCCAAACGCTGTTAGACCAGAAAGAGGCTCGATGGGTGGGTGCCTTAGCGGCTGGATTGGTAATGTTCTATCCGATTCACCTAGAGCAAGCTCATCAATTTGTATTAGATCTCCCCATGGCTACTGCCATCCTATGGGGCTTTTGGGGATGCGCTCGCTACTGGCGTCAGCCCTCCTGGTCCAATAGCCTATGGATAGGCTGCTGTTTAGGCTGGGTTGGCCTGACTAAATGGAGTGGAATTCTCTTTTTTGTAGGGCCCTTGGTCGCACTTCTTATCCGTCAGTTACGCCAAAAAGAATGGCGTTGTCTGTTCCATGCTGCCTTGGTTCTTGTGTCCGCCTTTGTGATCATGGCTCCCTGGTACGGAACCAATTGGTTATTCGTGATTAGCAATGGTCTGAAATATGCCCGTGATGCGCAGTATTACCCTGTGGTTGCTGGTGAACCTGGTTCATGGACTTGGTGGACGTTTTACTTAAGGACTCTGCCTTACCAGATGTCTTGGTGGTTGGTGGGTTTGCCCCTCCTCTGTGTGGCTTGTTGGTCTGGCTTTCCCAAGTTTTTGCGGCAGAAAGAAGCCGTAGTCCTCCTCCTCTTCGTGTTTGGCAGCGGGTATTTGATCGTAACGTTGATTAGTCTGAAAGACCCTCGTTTTTCGATGCCCTTACTTCCTCTTTTGGCTATTCTCTCTGCCATCGGATTGGCCCAGTTGCCTAAACCTTTGGCATCGGGAGCTTTTGTCCTTCTCGGTGTCCTTACCTTGGGTACTTTCTGGAGCCAAACAGTCTTACCCTCTACCCAGAAGCCAAGACCCTTGATGGCTCAAGTCACAAAATTTATACAAAAATCTACCCCTGCTTCTTCAAAAGCATCGGTTGGGATGCTTCCAATCAATGCCGGTAGTCTTCCCATCGGCCCGGAAGAACTGGATTACTACTCGGCGGTGATGGATCGTCCTTTTGTGGCACGGGTCGCTGGAATTACGGGTTCGATTTGGGAGCCTAGCCTGTGGTCTTGGGTCTTACGCTGTGCCGGTCCTTGTGCCAAAGGCTGGACAGACCCTTATCACAATCAAAGACTATCGGTTGCTAAAGTCCTCGACGATCCCAACCAATTTAAGCGGATCCAGACCTGGCCTTTAGGAGGTCAGGACAGCTTAGAACTATATCAACGGATAGCTCCTCTCGCTACTCCTTTGGCTGTCCTTGAAGATGCCGCAACGGCGATGGAAGCGGGAAACCTTGAACAATTGGGCAAGGACATCTCTGTTTTGACCCAAACACAGTACGACCAAACCTATTTAGAAACCAGCCGTCAACTATTGATGCCATTTGGCCAAAGCACCATTCCTCGTAAGCTCTATGGGGCCACTTTGACCTATGTGATTGAGCGTAGGGTCCCTGAAGCTCAAAACCTCTTGGCCCAAATTACGGAGCAAACTCCTCAGGATGCCCAGGCATGGGGATATCGCGCATTTTTATACCTGTATGCTTTTCAACCCCAATCGGCACTCAAGGCCCTGGACAAATTGGAGGATTTAAAACCCAAGCCAAACCCGCTTTGGTGGCAGTTGCGGGCCGTAGCCTATGCCCAATCGTTGAATTTTTGGGGAGCGTGGCAGGTTTTAAAAGCCCATACTTGAGGTTGAGTAAAAAAAGATAGGGCTTGCTCCAGCTGAAACTTTCTGATGCAGAACTAGACTGTGGTACCCAATAGCCTTGGCATAAAATTCACACAATGTCTCCGGGAGAATGCGGTCATAATGCGTAATCTATTACGCAAGAATCGGTGGAAACGCCATATTTTAAAATTTGGGAAGACCATAGAATCAAGCAAAAGTAAAAATGAATAATTTTGCTTGATGGGTATGGAGTTATATCTATGTCTTTTAATCATCTATATAAAACGCTTGGTTTAGCACCGGATGTTAGCAAAGAAGAAATTAAAGAAGCCTATTTGCGGCTAGTTCATGAGTATCATGCTAACGCTCATAATTCTCCAGAGTCTGAGCAGAACTTTAGGGAAGTTTGTGAAGCTTATATTGCCCTCTCCAAAGAAAAAACCATCCTAATTTATGAGCAGAAACTAAAGCCTAAATATGAAAAGGTTGGCTCTTTATTCTGGCAAAAACGGTATTCTCCTGCCTTCATTTTGGGCGTTATTACTATAGGTATAACAGGTGCGTTACTTGGCTATTACGTACAGCCAAAGTCTACAATTGTTCGTGAAATTATTCGAGAAACTCCAGTAGTATCGCCAGTCACTAAACTGGATGCAGAGAAAAGATTAAACGTTCAACCCATCGTCTTTAAGCAGGAGAAATCGGCAAAACAATCGATTCAGTTTGCTAAGCTCACTGAGGTTCCACTCCAAAAAGCTATTTCTACTGATTCCCTTTTACCCCAGGCTATGTCCAACAAGGGTTTGCCTCTTCTCCCTGCCATTCCTAAATCCGTAAAAGTTGTCAGAATTCTTCCTGTTCCAGCTCCCTTGATGACAGCATCTTCTATACATCAAGGGCCAAAGATAGAACCGAAAAAGAAATTGATGGCGCTACCTTCGTTTAGCCCTAAAGCCATTCCTTCCGTTCCGCAGCTTCCCTCTAATCCCCTTCTCCCCTTCGCTAGACCAATCCAGCATTCAACCCCACTTCCACCACCTCAGAGCTTTACATCCAGTAACACTCCCCATACTCTGCCAATTGCGGCAGAGGAGCGTGAATCCGATGAAAAACTACTCGCTAAGCTGAATGCCTATGACCATGATAAAAGTGCTTCCCTAAAAGATGAAGATGCTCGTATATTATCGGATTTGAATAATTTAACTCGTGATCCAAAAACTCTCTCCTTGCCCTAGGGTTTGACATCCCGGATGACCATCCAGCCCCCATGCCAAAAAGCCCCCGTTTATTCGGGGGCTTTTTGAGTACAAAAAAGAGTTATTTGATAGAAGCTTTAGCGCCCGCTTCTTCCAATTCTTTCTTGACCTTAGCAGCTTCGTCCTTACTAATACCCTCTTTGACAGGCTTAGGCGTAGATTCAACGAGGTCCTTAGCTTCCTTGAGGCCCAATCCAGTCAGGGTACGGACTACCTTAAGGACAGAGATTTTGGACTTGGGATCCACTTCATCAAGAATGACGTTGAATTCCGTTTGCTCTTCCACCGCTTCCGCAGGAGCCGCAGCGGCAGCAGGAGCAGCCATTACCGCGCCCACAGGAGCAGCAGCACTTACCCCGAAGGTCTCTTCAATGGCTTTCACCAATTCCGAAGCTTCAAGCAGGTTAAGCTCCTTCAGTTGTTCAATAATTTGGTCAATTTTGGCAGACATAGAGGTTCTCCTTAGAGTTGTAAAGTAACAAAATGAATTGGATAGAAAAGTGCTTTAAGCGGCTTTGTTCTCTTCCAATTGGGTTTCTACAGCTTTGACAGCACGGCCCACAGAAGAAGGAACTTCCTTGATAGCCACAGCAATCTTGGTTGTCAGTGAATTGATAGCTCCTGCCGCTTGAGCAAATAGCTGCTCACGAGAAGGCAGGTCAGCAATAGCAGAAACATCCTTAGCACTCAGTTTGAGCTTAGGAATAGCTCCACCCCGCAGTTCACTCTGCTTGGTTTCTTTGACGAATTCCTGGTATGCCTTGATTGCTTTGCCGATATCACTATAGGCAAACAAGAAAGCAGAGGGACCGCTCAAATGATCTCCTAAGACCTCCCAATCCGTCCCATCAATGGCACGTTTCATGAGGGTATTCTTGGCGACTACAGCTTGAGCGTCAGCATTACGCAACTTATTTCTAAGGTTGGTAATCTGCTTCACCGTGGAGCCCCGGTAATCGACTACGAGTACCAGTGCGGCCCGGTCAAGCCTGTTTTTCAAGTCAGCAACGACCTCGACCTTAGGCGCTTGGCCTTGGATCTTGGTTGCAAATCGTTTTCCCATTCGGTTTTCACCTCCTTTACAGACTTATTTGAATAAAATGAGCGGACCCCAGCACGCCAGAGTCCGCTAACAAGAGATTGCTCTCTTCTGCTGCCTCTACAGGATGATTAAGCTCTTGGCCCCTGTGGTCTCTGGCTATTTAGTTGGTCCCATGAGCTAACTTGCTGATAGCGTTTCCTAAAAGGTGTCCTTTATACAGCTTTGGTATCCCGTAAGATACTGATGTCGATTTCAACCGCAGGACCCATCGTGGATTTTAGGTGTACCGTTTTCCAGTAACGCCCTTTCGCCCCAGAAGGCTTTGCGCGATCGATCGCTTCCTGAGCCGCTTTCAGGTTAATCATCAGGTCTTCGGGAGAAAAGCTAGCCTTTCCAAGCGGCATGTGAACAATTCCTGTCCGGTCAGCTCGGAACTCGAGTTTACCTGCTTTGAACTGTTCTACGGCACCAGCGAGGTCCATGGTTACGGTACCCCCTTTCGGGTTGGGCATAATTCCTTTAGGACCAAGGACCCGACCCAGCTTAGCCACTTTAGGCATGATGTCTGGAGTGGCAATCAAAATATCAAAATCCAAGAAACCAGCTTGAATTCGGTCAATCAGTTCTTCCGAACCAACCACATCGGCCCCAGCGGCCTCTGCTTCCCGAACTTTCTCTCCCATAGCAAGGACAGCAACCCGAACCGTTTTTCCGGTTCCCTTGGGGAGAATAACCGTGGTTCGGACCTGTTGGTCAGCATACTTAGGATTGATACCCAAACGAGCTTGGAGTTCAATACTTTCATCAAATTTGGCGTTTGCCAGTGTTTTGACCAGCTCCATTCCCTCTTGCGGGGGATAGAGGACATTACGGTCCACCCGGCGCTGGATCTCGCGCACACGCTTAGATACCTTGGGCATGAGTTTCCCTCCGTGGTCTAGCAAACTTCCAGTTTTCAGAGAAATGAGACCGGAAGCTCTCCCACAAAAAATTCGGCTTTCCTAGGTTACCAAAAATTCTTACCAAAAAATAAATTCCTGTGCCTCTTGTACAATTTTCCCTAGACTTGCCCTCTAAAGTGAATTTAGAGCTTGATCTTATTGAAGGCGCTACATCAAGCAAGTTAGGAAGAGCTCTTGCTACGGGCTTCTAACCAATCTGCGAAACCTGCCTTAATCTCAGGAGCTTCTGCTTTCTTGCTGTCCGGGTCTACGCCTTTTTCCGTTAAATACTGACGATAAAGTTCTGTACTACCTTTCATCAATTGAATTTGCCGATTGAAGGTCATATTGGTGGTTAGGACACGGAATACATAGCTGAATATCCAGCCCAGGATAATGACCACAAAAAAAGTGGCAGCCCAGATCCCGGCTGTTTGAGCTTTAACTCCCAAAGCAAGGACTCCTGCGTAGAAGAGGGGGCCGATCAGCAAAAGACCAAAGGTAATCGTCAAAAAATCAAGGCGGCGCATGGTTCCAGTATCGGACATTTCGCAACTCTGCAATATATTGTAAGAAAACGCCCCTTCAACCCGTAGAATTGTTACGGGATTCAGGAATGGTACGTAGTTAAGGAGAACACCCATGGTTAGCATCCGTCCGGATGAAATCAGCAGCATTATTAAGCAACAAATTGCCAGTTATAGCCAAGAGCTACAGGTGTCCAATGTTGGGACCGTACTCCAGGTCGGGGACGGAATTGCTCGGGTTTATGGTTTAGAAAAGGCTATGGCCCAAGAATTGCTGGAATTCGAAGACGGCACCATTGGGGTTGCACTCAACTTAGAAGAAGATAACGTTGGAGTCGTACTCCTGGGTACTGGTTTCAAAATTCAAGAAGGTTCTACTGTCAAAGCTACCGGCAAGGTGGCGGAAGTGCCTGTGGGCGATGAAATGATTGGTCGAGTTGTAGATGGAATCGGACGTCCCATCGACGGAAAAGGTGAGATTAGAACCTCGAAAACCAGACTTTTAGAATCTATAGCTCCCGGTATCATCAGCCGCAAATCGGTATGTGAGCCGATGCAGACGGGTATTACCGCTATTGATGCCATGATTCCTGTGGGGCGTGGACAAAGGGAATTGATTATTGGAGACCGTCAAACAGGCAAAACCACCGTCGCGGTGGACACCATCCTCAACCAGAAAGGTACGGGCGTTCTCTGTATTTATGTAGCGGTTGGTCAGAAAGCTTCTACGGTGGCTCAGATCCGCTCTGTACTTGAAGAGCGTGGTGCGATGGAGTACACCACGATTGTTACGGCTAGCGCTTCTGACCCAGCCGCCCTCCAATTTTTTGCTCCGTACACGGGGGCAACGATTGGTGAACACTTCATGTATCAGGGCAAGCCTGTCCTGATTGTTTATGATGACCTTTCCAAGCAGGCGGTGGCCTATCGCCAAATGTCTTTGCTCCTGCGTCGTCCTCCCGGTCGTGAAGCCTATCCGGGAGACGTTTTCTATCTCCACTCTCGTCTTCTAGAACGGGCTGCCAAGCTTAGTGATGCCTTGGGCGGTGGTTCCATGACGGCTCTGCCCATCATTGAAACGCAAGCAGGGGACGTATCGGCGTACATCCCGACCAACGTTATCTCAATTACCGATGGTCAAATCTTCCTGGAAGCAGACTTGTTCAACTCTGGGATCCGCCCAGCCATCAACGCGGGGATCTCCGTATCTCGGGTAGGAGGAGCTGCACAAACCAAAGCGATGAAACGGGTCGCCGGACAGTTGCGTTTGGAACTGGCTCAGTTCACAGAATTGCAAGCGTTCTCCCAGTTTGCTTCTGACTTGGATAAAGCAACCCAGGCTCAACTAGCCCGTGGCCAGCGCCTGCAAGAAATCCTGAAACAGCCTCAGTATTCTCCGCTAAAAGTCTATGAGCAGGTCGCCATTATCTATGCGGCGACGAATGGTTTCTTGGATGATATTGAGGTGAAATATATTACTCAATTCAAGAAAGAGTTCCTCCAATACATTACTCAGAATGCTAAGGGTTATATAGAGATTGTGGAAGCGGGTAAAGACCTTAAGGGTACCGAGGCTCCTAAGATCTTGGAAAAAGCCATCAATGACTTCAAGAAAGGGTTTAAAGCCGCTTAAGCTTAAGCTAGTGACTGAAATTTCCAATAAGAAGGGGGCTTAAAGCCCTCTTTTTATTGGTTTACCTTAAAATAACGTAAACCGTAATTAGGCCATCCTACCGATGCAAAAACTTTTATTTGTCTGCCTAGGGAATATCTGTCGTTCTCCATCCGCTGAAAATATCATGAATTATTTAATCGAAAAAAGAGGACTGCAGGATCAGATTGTCTGTGATTCGGCAGGAACCGCAGGCTATCACATTGGTAAACCACCTGACCGGAGAATGACAGCAGCGGCCCAGCGCAAAGGAATTACTCTGCTTGGGAGAGCGCGTCAGTTCAGTGCTGTTGATTTTGAAAAATTTGATTTAATTTTGGCTATGGATCAAGCGAACTATGAGGATATTTTAGATCTAGACCCCGAGAAAAGACATACTCATAAGGTCAAAATGATGTGTGAATTTTGCCAAGATTATCCTGATCAGGAAGTCCCAGATCCTTATTACGGAGGGGCAGATGGTTTCAATTATGTTATTAACTTGTTGCTAGATGCCTGTGATGGTCTTCTGAAGACAGTTGCTACTTCAACTCAGCGCTAAATCATGTGGGAATTTATTCAAAAACATATTACACAAACGACTGGTCAAGCATTCACCGTAGAGACCCAGCATTCTGTTGCAGGTGGCTGTATCAATCAAGCCTGGCTCATTACTGGAGCTGATCATTCTTTTTTTGTTAAACGCAATGATAGCTCCAAAGTTTCTATGTTTGAAGCAGAAGCCTTCGGACTATTGGAGATAGAAGAAGCGAATGCGATTCGGGTCCCCCACCCTATTTGTTGGGGAACTGATTCCAATGGAGCCTATTTAGTTTTGGAATGGCTCGATCTCAACCGAAACCAAAATTGGACGGCTTTGGGACAACAACTTGCAGCTATGCACCAGGTTAGTCATCCCTTGGGATTTGGTTGGGCTAGAGAGAATACAATTGGTTCTACGCCCCAGATCAATACTTGGCATCAAGATTGGCCTTCTTTTTTTGCTGAGCGTCGATTGCAGACTCAAATAGAGCGAGCCCAGAAAAAAGGTTTTTATTCTAAAGGGTTTGTGATAATCCTCGAAGCTATCCCTGCGTTTTTTAAAAACTACCAGCCGCAATCTTCTTTAGTTCATGGAGATTTGTGGTCAGGAAATATCGCCAGTTTAGATTCAGGAGAACCGATCATTTTTGATCCAGCGATATATTTTGGAGACCGCGAAGTGGATATTGCCATGACAGAATTATTTGGTGGTTTTCCCGGTGAATTCTATCGGGCCTATGACCAAACATTCCCTTTGGATAAAGGTTATACCAAACGGAAAAATCTATATAACCTCTACCATGTCTTGAATCACTTCAACCTGTTTGGAGGAGGTTATGCATCCCAGGCAGAGCGGATGATCCAACAACTTCTGCGTAGTGTTTAGCATTTTTATAGAGAGTTACAGATGCACATTGGAGGGGGAGTGCCATAGGGAGCTTGAATTTTGGCTTGGTTATCTTCTCGTAAGCAGTTCAGATTGTTTTCTATTCTTTGGAGATGCCCATCGGTAGTAAAGTTATACAGGTAGACAAGGAATACATGATGGAACGTACATTCATTGCCGTAAAGCCCGACGGGGTTCAACGAGGATTGGTCGGGACGATTCTCAAAAAGTTTGAGGAGAAGGGCTACAAACTCGTAGGCCTTAAACTGATGCAGGTTAGCCAAGAGCTGGCCCAAACCCACTATGGCGAGCATAAAGGTAAGCCTTTCTTTGATGGCCTCGTCAACTTTATTACTTCTGGTCCTGTAGTTGCCTTCGTTTTGGAAGGTAATGATGTCGTAGTCACGGCCCGTAAGATGATCGGCGCTACGAAACCTAGTGATTCTGCCATCGGTACGATCCGAGGCGATTATGGCGTAGATATTGGCCGCAATATCATCCACGGATCGGATAGCCCAGAATCCGCTGAGCGGGAAATTGCCCTCTGGTTTAAGCCTGAAGAGCTTACTGAGTGGACGCCGACGCTATCCACCTGGGTATATGAATAGAAGAGAAGTGCAATCGCCATTAGCTAGAGGATTTTTGTTAATAATTTTCACTGTTGACTTTCTATGCTCTCAATAAGAGAGCATAGAAAGTAATTGCAACCGAAGCTGAGTATAAGCAAGCATTGGCTGTGGCAGAGCATTTCGTCTTCAAAAAGGAACGCACTTTAGAAGAGCTTGCATTGTATGAATTGGTAGTAATACTCATAGAAAAATATGAAACCAAGCACTATCCAATGGATGAATGGGAGAGCCATTCTCCTCATGAAATGCTGCAATATCTTTTGGAAACTAGTGGGAGGAAGCAAGCTGATCTAATCGGCATTATTGGTTCAAGTGGGGTGGTTTCAGAAGTGGTGACGGGCAAGCGGTCGATCAGTAAGACTCAAGCCAAAAAACTGGGACAAATCTTCAAAGTCTCGCCTAGCCTATTTATATAGTTAGCCTGCTCATTGGGCTGCCTTCCCTCCTTTCTCCCTTTTTGATGCATCGGGGGTTTCTATTAGGGGAATTTAGAGGATAGACAGTGGATGAATTACAGTGGATCGCGCCTCTGTGATACACACCGAAAATCTTATAATCCCCTCTAAGCAAAGCTTTTAGTCATTGCAAATGTACTTGATCAAGCTGAAATTCGCTGTATCATCTAAGGATCGGATAGTCCATAGTTTGCTGATAGCACAGTCATATCTACTCTTTTTATTCTGAGAAAATTACTCAGATAGACCGTAGAAGAAGATTAAAACTAAAATGCAACTGTTGAAGGTACATGCAAGAATTCAAAGAATGGCTAACATATATAGTTAGCCTATAAATAGATTTTAACTAAGCTTCATAAGCGCTTCACCATTACTTTATAAAAGTCTTTTTAAGAACATATATACTCTCGCTATCCCTAGATTTAGAGACTTGTTCTATAGACCACCCTGTAGCTTTCAGTTGTCCCTAAGTATGTCAGTAGAATCGAGCCAGTTTTGATTCTATTGAGCGCAGGTAGTCAAACAGTAGTCCAAATGGGTACTTTAGTGTCTAGAGGCCAGGCCAGCCCTAAGAGGATAGTATGAGTAAATTTATGAAGAGTAAGTATAAAAATCGTTCAGACCGTGGAGCAACGCTTTTTACCGTTATCCTTCTAGGAGTGATCTTAGCGGCCATTGGAGCTTCTACTTTCCTTGTATCGAGCCAACTTTCTAATCGCACCGTGCAGGAGCGCGGAGCATCGGCAGCTTTCCAAATTGCTGATAGTGCTGCTGAATATGTCCGAGATGAATATATTAAAGATAGAAAAGTCTCTGGTCTTTCTACGACTGCTTGGTTAACTCAGATAGCCGATGGAACCCGTACCGTCACATCTCTCAACAATTCAGATGGAGCTGACGCTGGACTAACTGATACCACAGCAAATGTTAAGACCAACACAGCGAACCTAATCCAATTAGATAGCAGATTTGCCAATACTTATCAGGCGAGAGGATCAGGCGCTGTAGTTGTACGAGCTAGAGTTTTCGCCTCAAACCCTATAGGAACTTTTACAATCAAGGCGACAACCGTGCTTCCTGATGGTAGCGAACAAACCGTTGTAAAAGGATTTGCTGCACAAGGCAATCCAACAGTACCTTTATTTGCTGTATTGACCCGTAATATTAACTGCGCATTCTGCCATGTCAAAATTAATGGGGATACAGGAGCTCTATCTCACGTTCGTCCTGGCTGGGATGCTAAAAATAGCTGTGCCGATGTTGGTTATAATGAACAAACAGGAGTATCTGGCCAATCGGGATGTACTGGGGATGGCGTAATAAATAGTACAAATGCAGCACGCGGAGATACCAGCATTAAAGGTAGTATGCTGGGGTTACAAAAATTTACCGATGATACAAGTTCGAATAATTCAGCAACAAGTACAACCCTCACAAATCTGAATGGCGTTGCTATCCAGAATCCTTATGGGGGTTCTCCTGTAGTAAAACAAAAGTATGATGGTGATAAATTTAATGCTGTGAAAACTGCTGGGGATCTAGATGGTGATGGTATTAATAATGATATTCCAGCCGTGGATTTGGTAAAAGCAAATACAGCTAGTGCAAACCAAAGCATAACCATCGCATCTGGTGGATACAGCTCGCCTGATCAATATAGAAATCTGGATCTTGCGCAGTCAGGCTTAAAAGGCGCTATGTATCGTATTCCTCCTGGGGGCACCTATAGTTCTGATCTCCAGCAAAAAACGTCTTTGGCCGACAACGAAAAAACAGGGACATTGATTCTTATCGGTACTAAAGATAATCCAATTACTTTGCCAGATAACTTTTATTTTGATGGAGACATCATCTTTAAGGGATATGTAAGTGGGAATGGAAATGTAACCGCTAGTCGTAATGTGTACATCGCAGGAGAACTGCTTTACAAGAATCCGCCTGGAACGAATGGCAGTGGGAACTATAGTGATTTGAGTCCGTCTGCTGCCGATGCCCAAGCGTACAATGATAAATTAAGCAAAGATTCTCTAAGACTTTTCGCAGGGGGTAATGCCATTGTCGGAGATTATACCAACCAAAGTGATAATGCTAGCTACACGGATGCCCTTACCAGCACGAACACTTTAGATAATGCTTTCCGTCAACCGGAGACATTTATTCGACAGCAGTTTGGACTAGATTCAGGCACTAATTTTGGTATTGCTTCTATGTCTCGTTACTTCAATAAGTCCAATGGAGAAGAAGTAACCTGTATAAAAAATTCAGATGGTACAGCTTGTCAAAATTATCGCTCTATTACTGGTCAAGATATAGCCAGTACTAATGTTGCGACTGTGGATGCTCTGTCCGCTTATGACTACATTGTCAAACCGGGAAATGTTCAAAGTGATGGAAGCTTTAAAAAGTCTCTGACAGATAAAGAATTTAGAGACATTCTTGGGATTCAAAAACCGAAAGATAAGGTCACTGTAAGAGGTGGCAGTAGTTTTCTTACGGGTAATTATGTTGATGTTCAAACTTCAGATGATTCTTCCACTTCCACCTCTACAACTACTTCTTCTCCTATTGTTACAACATCTAGTACAGGCAGTGGTGCTAGCAAGGTAGATACTCAAGTCACCACTACGACGACGACAACAAAAACTACAGCAACGGCAGGTCTTGGTACTACTGTCACAGAATCGAAAGTAACTAATACAACTACTGTCACTACTACCTATAAGTCTAAAAGTGGCAAGATAGTTGCAAACACACCAACTACTACTAAGACAACCAGTTCTCCTGTGACCAGCAGTTATGTTACAGAAAATCAGCACGTACCTGGTGTTCTGTACAACTACGGAGATCCGAAGGCTGCTGAATCTATTACTGCCGTCAATACTCAGCTTGCGAATCAGGTAGAGCGGGTTGATGCCTATGTTTATGCCAATCGGCGCATTGCTGGGGTTGTTCGAGGAACCACGATGAAATCAAATGGTGGTTTTGTTACGAAGGAATTTGGAATTCTAGCGACTGCCGTAGAAAGTTCTAAATACAACACCACAAATATCACTGCCGCTTCTACCGCATGCACGGCCAATACTACTGCTACAGGTGACCCCAACAGCTACTGTAGTGGTCTTCTTTATGGCACGGACAAGTCTCACGGCGATTCTGCTACAGATGGGACTGGTCTGCAGATCAATTACGATAACCGACTTGCTTATTACAATGCTCCTTTGGGAAACATACCTGTAGGGACTGTGACCTTCTTCAGAATGGGTACCTCTGCTGACCGTACTTTTTAGTTAGGAACAGATCATGAGACGCCAGAAAAATGAAATGCAAACCCTCTTGATTCCAGGCGCCATTGTTTCAGTGGCTGTGTTTTTATTCTTGCTGACTTCAGCGAATTCCAACCAGCCTTCGAACTCTCCAGTCATTCAGGAGAAAACCAATACTGTCAGTGGTCAAACCACTTCTCCAGTGGGCACTTCACCCAATGCTGCTCCCGTGAATACCTCAACTTCTCAAAACAATCCTGTATCGGTGGCTCCCATTCCTCCTGCTCAGCCTACGACTCCGCAGCCCAAGGCCCTAGAGTTGCTGCTTCCCAGTGAAATAACATCTGCGACTCCTCAAGGTGATGGATATGTGGTTACTACCTCTTTTGGCGCAAATTGGTTCCTGTCTCAACAGGAAGTCGAATCATTTCCGATGTCTATGAAGCTGCGTATCGACTACGGCAAATACGGAGCTGGTGCTAATGGAGCAGCCCATGGAAACTAAAAGAGCTCTTAGGGTGAGGCGGAGAGCTACTGGATTAACCCTGGTAGAAGTCCTAGTGGCCATTGTGGTCTTTGCTATCTTTGCCATTGGTCTATTGCCTCTGGCAACAGGAGCGTCGCTACTACGTCAACAACAGCAACTCATAGCGGAAGCCACGGACTTAGCCCAGATTCAGTTAGAAGAAACTCGTCGCTATTGGTCACAAGTTACCCTTTCTCCCCCAGCTGCGGTGAACTATACACCGGGACTATTGCCTGTCTTTGGAGAGACTCTCTCTGACTGTAGTCTAAAGGTCACAGCCACCCAGCCTAGAGCAGTGGCTGTCGGGTCTACCCTTACCGATCCTGCAGGCGTTGCAGTCGGGGCTGTGGGCATCGTCAACTATGCCATACGCGAAAATCTAATTACAGCCACAACCAATACTTCATCGGCTTCCTGTGTTTATAAGGATTCTGATGATGCAGTGAATAAAAGTCAACCCGTGCGCTTTATTGCACAACTTTTCTGGGGAGACTTGACTACAGATGCCTCTCCTAACGGTACTCGCCGTGTTGTCGTGCGGATCTATCGAGCCGTTGGAGCTGGGACGACCTGTACGGGAGCTGGCTGTACACCTACCTGTGCGACGACCCCAGCTAACTGCCTTCCTGCAGGAGCAACACTGCAACCGGCTCAGCCTGTATTTACGGGAAATGCTTCAGCGCTGAGTAATACAGCTCCTCTTGTAGTTCTAATTGCCGATATCGCGGAGCCAAAAGTGTCATGAGAAGGAATTATCATGGCTTTTCACTCATTGAACTGCTTGTCGTTGTGGCTATAGCAGGTATTTTGGCCACCGTTGCAGGAGCTAGCATTGCTGGTCAAATTCAACAGCAAAATCTAGGCTTAGCCCAGCAAAATGTTCTCCAAGCAATTCGCAATACAAGGCAGCTTGCCATATCAAAATCCCGTTTCTTTACGATTGATTTTCTGACGAGCTCCACCGCTCCAATCCGGATTTATGACGGGAGCGATTGGGCTACTGCAACCATCCAGCAATCGCAAATTTTGCCCGATAACATCAATATGAAGATAAATGGTGTAGGACCATTTTCAACAACGTTTAACTTCCGGGGAGAAATCCCTAATGCAGGACAACTGCGGACTATTTATCTCACTAGAAATACAGACACTACTATCTATCCTAACAGTGATGCGGGACGTGCTGCCTGTGCAGCAGCTTCGACTTGTAAAGCAGTAGTAATTTCTACCGTCCTTGGTAAGGTGAGAACAATACAATGAATCTGAGAAGAAAAGCTAAAGGAGTCACTCTTGTCGAACTCCTCATTGTTGGAATAATGACAGGCATACTTAGTACTGCCCTTGGCCTGATCTTAGCCAACTTCTCTCGTAGGGCAGTCAACAATGTTTCCGTGAGTGATGTCCAGGGAGATATTCAAGGTGCAGTCAGCTACCTCAATACAGACCTAAAAATGGCACGGTATATCTATCGTCCAAATGATATTGGTTGCAAAGCCCTTGGTACACTCCAGTACTGTCCAGCTCGGTTGCAACAAACGGCAGGTAGTAATGCATCTATTGAGGATAATGGGGGCTCAGGGAATTCAGGAGACTCTATAGCTATCGCTCCTTTAACCAATAGTGCTAATGCCAAAATTGAGTTGGCTTTCTGGATGCGGGCAACTAAATCTACGAGTCCTGCCTGTGCGGCTTCAGCTAATTCTCAGCAATTCGTAAATCTCCAACAAGGTGAGGCTCTATCAGTTCCTAATGCTAACTTGTCCAATACTGCGATTAGTGAAAGTGACACGGCTATTTGCAACTTAGTTAGCTATGGGGTTATTAATGCAGTTCCTGCTTATAAGTTCGTTGTCTACTACACCACTACACCAACTAGCTCTTTCATGGGACCAAGAGTTCTATATCGCTGGGAATCGGGAGTCGTTCCTATTCCTTATGCAGATTTTGGTTATATCAGTAGTAGCGACATCAGTAAAATTCCAGCAAAGACTGCATCCAACAATATCACTCGGAACGCTGCTGCGACGAATGTATGGGTATTAAATCCCCCCACCCTTGGAGGAGGTGACGTCATATCGGACTATCTCGCAAATACAACTCCAGTAAAGATTGCCAACTCTCCTACCAATCCACAATCAGTAACAGTATCTATCCAAGGCAGTATGGATAATGTCCAAGGCAACGTGGATACTCAAACTAAGACGTCTAATCTTTCTAAGCTTTTGTTCAGCGGCACAACCTATGCTCGTAATATTTGTTCTCCCGGTGCGGTCTGCCCCAAAGATCCAGGAGATTCAGGGTAAGCGCTCTCTCAGACTAGCGCTCTGTAAAATGCCCGATGCTTTGGGGGCGGTTCTCAAGGCTGAGGACCATGCCTTCAAGAATCATCAATTCCGTACTGGCCGTAACGAGCTTATTGGACATATGGACTGGCAGAAGTTTCTGTCCCTCTAGACGGTCACGGGAGGGGATGGGTTTAGAGATATCTCCCAGCAGCGTCACAGGTTGTCCAGTAAAGTCTGGGGCATGGTTCTTGTTGGCAGCAGCAACTTCACAATTTTGCTTGTCATACCAAAACCCCAAAACTGGGCACCATCTGCCCTATGAAGCTGCCCGCGGTGAAGTCTTTCTCAATCCTCCAGCTTGCCTTACCATGTTATCAAAATCTGAATTTGGAATTACCGACAAGAAAAACCTAAAGCAATAAGGAACTTTAGGAAATTAGCATTTGTTACTGTGAATAGACTGCTTTATTATTTTCGAGTATATAGGTAAACATAATCTTTTAGGGTTGAATTTGAAGTGTAGCACATGAAAAACTATTAGTACTTATTTTGCTATATCTAAGTTTACTTTTGATGCTCTTCTTGCTTTTTCAAATTTTAGAAAAATGTAGACAAAGGGGATACAGTATTTATCTTTAATCTGTGAGGAATGCAGCAATTGGCTACATTTGTCCTTAGGCGTCCTAATATTTATAAAGTTGTTATGAATTTTCAAATGCAACTATTTATGCTGAGATAAATACCTAACTCATTGAGTATCTGCATTAAGTGAATTGCCGGTTTTTAATACAAAAATAAGTGCGTATAAAGGTATAGCTAAGCTTAGAACAGGGCTAAAATATACATGCAAACGCAGAATATATATAAATGTCGCTCCAAAAGAGGTGCAACGCTTTTTACCGTTATCCTTCTAGGAGTGATCTTAGCGGCCATTGGAGCTTTTACTTTCCTTGTATCAAGCCAACTTTCTAATCGCACCGTGCAAGAGCGCGGAGCATCGGCAGCTTTTCAAATTGCTGATAGTGCTGCTGAATATGTCCGGGATGAATATGTTAAAGATAGAAAAGCCTCTGGTCTTTCTACGACTGCTTGGTTAACTCAGATAGCCGATGGAACCCTTAAAGTCGGATCGCTCAACAATTCAAATGGAGCTGACGCTGGATTAACTGCGACCACAGCAGATGTTAAGACCAACACTGCTAACCTAATCCAATTAGATAGTAGATTTGTCAATACTTATCAGTCGAGAGGATCAGGCGCTGTACAAGTACGAGCTAGAGTTTTCGCGTCAAACCCTCCAGGCACCTTTACCGTAAAAGTGACAGCAGTCTTACCGGACGGTAACGAACAGACCATCGTAAAGGGATTTATGGCAGCAAATCCTAATGCAAAACCTCCCAAATTTGGTATTCTGACGCGTAATATCAATTGTGCTTTCTGCCATGTTCAGATTAATGGGGATACAGGTGCTCTATCCCATGTGCGACCTGGTTGGGATGCAAAAGATAGCTGTGCAGACATTGGCTACGACGAAAGGACAGGGACGACAGGAGGTGCTAACTGTACCGGAGATGGTGCAAAAAATAACGGTAATGCTGCACGGGGAGATACAAGGATTCGTGGAAGTCTTCTGAGCCTACAGCGTGTTACCGATGATATTAGCGCTAACGGTATACAGTCCAGCAGTACAGTCAAGAATTTAAATGGAGTCGCTATTAGCAACCCAGACGGTGGCGCTCCTGTATTAACAGAAAACTATACGGGAGAAAAATTTGATGCGATGAAAACGGCTGGAGACCTTGATGGTGATGGTATTAGTAATGATATTCCTCCTGTAGATTTAGATAAAGCCAGATTAGATAGTAGTGGCAAGAGCGTGACCGTAAGTGCTGGTGGTCTGGCTACCCCTGATCAATATGCTAATAAAGACCTCACCGAGGCAGGTTTGAAAGGAGGAATGTATTTGATTCCTCCAGATGGAAACTATAGTCAAAACTTAACCAAGAAAGAAACTCTCAGTGATACAGAAAAATCAGGGACCTTAATCCTTATCGGCACGAAAGATGACCCCATCAGGCTGCCCAGTGATTTTTATTTCAATGGCGATGTAATTATCAAAGGCTATGTAAGCGGAGAAGGTAATTTAACCGCTAGCCGCAATGTATATATTGCAGGAGAACTGCTCTACAAAAATTCACCCGGCATAAACGGAAGTGGTAATTATAAAGACTTATCTTCAGCGGATGCCAAAGCACAGGCACAAGCGGATGCCACCACCAAAGATTCTCTAAGAATTTATGCAGGTGGGAATACCGTTCTTGGAGATTATACCAACCAAAAAGATATTGCTACGTATACGGATCAGCTTGCAGCAGGTAACCAGCTAGATATCGCATTCCGTCAACCTGAATTCTTTATCCGACAGCAGTTTGGGCTAGATGGTGCGGCTACCGATCCAAACTCAAAAAATGGCTATTCGGTGCCTAACGCTCCTCGTTTCTTCAATAAAAATAATGGGGAAGAGTTAACCTGTATCAAAAACGCTGCTAAAACAGCATGTAGCGAGTTCAAGACTATCAATGGAAGTATCGTTGCCGCTAGTGACACTATCGCTAAAAGTTCTCAAGATGCTTATGACTATGTGATTAAGCCAGGAAAAATCCAAGATGATGGAAGTTTTAAGAAAGCTCTAACCGACAAAGAATTTCGCAATATTCTTGGAGTTCAAGATATGCAAGATAAAGTTACGGTTCGCGGTGCAAGTGCCTACGTAACTTCAAAAGTTGTAGATTCTGCAAAAGTAAACACCAGCAAAGATGATATCCCAGGTGTGCTGTTTGGCTATGCACCAAATGATCCAGCCAGCGCAGAAAAGGTAAGCACCAAAATTGCGAACCAAGTAGAACGTGTGGATGCCTACATTTATGCTAATCGACGCATTGCAGGGGCAATCCGAGGAACTACTTTGCTGGTAAATGGTGGTTTTGCTACCAAAGAATTCGGTGTTTTATCGGCAGCGGTAGAGAGTGCAAAAAATGGTTTACCTGCTCCTGCTAATTGCACCACTGCCTATGCCACCCTCGCAGGCAAACCTAATAACTATTGCACTGGTTTGGACTATGGGACCGACAAGGCTCTGACTGGTCCAAGTGCAGATGGTACAGGTCTAGAGATCAATTTCGATAAGCGTTTGAACTATATTGATGCACCGGCTCCGATTGGAAATGTGCCGGTAGGAACCGTTACCTTTTTTAGATTGGGCACCTTAGCTGACCGTACTTTCTAAATCATTACTAGGAGTTTTTTATGCGTGTAAAGCAAAATGTTGCTCAGTTGTTTTTAATTCCAACAATTCTTGTAGCTATTTCTATAATCCTATTTGCTGTGGCTAGTATTTTATCTAGTAAGTTCACAGTCAGTCCTAATGCCCCTATTACAGCATCTCCAAATTTAGTGCACCCCAATCAAGAGGGGGCTGTTTCTCCTGAGGCTAATACTACTTCATCGGCATCCGTAGCTGCTCTTTCCCCTGAGCAAGCTACTCCTCCCGATCCACAAGCCCTAAATTTACTCCTGGCGCCGGAGATTAGTTCAGCAACTCCTAAGGGGAATGGATATGTGGTCAAAACTACGTTTGGAAGCGTTTGGTTCTTGTCTCAACAGGAAGTCGAATCATTGCCGATGTCTATGAAGCTGCGCATCGACTATGGCAAATATGGAGCAGGGGCTCATGGCAACTAAAAAATAAAGACGAGGTGCTTCTGGGTTGCCCCCTGCTAGAAGTCGGTCGCGATTGTGATTTTTGCTATCTTCGCACTTGGTTTATTGCCTTTAGCAACAGGAGCCTCGTTACTCTGTAAACAGCAGCAGCTCATTGCTGAAGCCTCGAACTTGGCTCAAATTCAATTGGAAGAAACCCGCCGAAATTGGGCTCCCTTTGAAGGAGTCACTGCTACTCCAGCTACAACCTATGCTCGTAATATTTGTTCTCCAGGTGCGGTCTGCCCGATAGATCTCTAATCGCTCCTTCAAACTAGCGCTCTGATAAAATGGCCGATGCTCTTGGGGCGGTTCTCAAGGCTGAGGGCCATGCCTTTAAGAATCATCAATTCTGTACTGGCCGTAACAAGTTTATTGAAAATATGGAGCGGCAGAAGTTTTTCTCCTTCTAGACGTTCACGGGAGGGGATAGGTGCACGGCCTGTGAGGGCAAAATAGCCAGTGCTTGCTAGGGCATAAACATCCACGGCTGGGTAGCCTGTGTTGTCTAGGTATTGTTCTGGAGGGGCGAAACCAGGAGTGACCACCCTTTTCGGTGCTGATTCGCCAATAGCCCAAGCCGAGCCAAAATCAATCAAGGTTGCCTGATTATGTTTGTTAATTAAGATATTGGCTGGTTTGATATCCCGATGGACAAATCCTTGCTGATGAACGTCTGCAAGAGCCTGTCCGATTTGCTGCAGATAATGAAGGACTACCTTGTCTTCAAGAGGGCCTCGGGCTCTAACTACGCGATGCAGGGTCCGACCTTCTACAAACTCCATGACTATGTACAAGGTGCCGTTTTCTTCAAATCGGGCTAGCCCTTTCACGATATGAGGGCTATTCAGTTGAATCAGGCAATTTCCCTCTACGGTGAATTGCTGGCGTAGTTCTGCAAATCCTTGATCATCTAGATTGTTGGGTAATAGAAAACTTTGGCCTTGCCGGATGGAGCCATAGGGAAAAAGTTCTTTAATGGCTACAGGCTGGTTTGTTGCCAGGTTCATGCCCTTGTAGGTAATCCCGAAGGCTCCTTCGCCTAGAACTGCATCAATTCGGTACTGGCCCTGAGCCAAATGGCTTCCTGGAGGCAGGGTATAGAGAATTTGTGTAAGGGGCGCTTTGCAGCGACTACAGAACTGCGCGTGATCTGGATTGTGGAAACTACAGTGAGAACAGTTGAGCGCCATGAAAATTGCCAGAAGTCACAGGATGCATGTAGCGTCCATACTTAGGCTACCCAGGCACATAGATAACCTCCCAAGGGATTGTTTTGTGTCGCTCGCTGGGGGAAAATATCCGTTGGCAAAGCACTACGGGCCACTCCATGATTTCCAGTAATGATTTTCGAACAGGCACCTCCATCATGATCGATGGGTCTGCTTATCGAGTGGTGGAATTTTTACATGTGAAACCGGGGAAGGGCTCAGCTTTTGTCCGGACCAAGTTGAAGAATGTCGAGAATGGCTCGGTTCTTGAGAAGACCTTCCGGGCAGGTGAAATGGTTCCTCAAGCTGTCGTCGATAAGCGCGAAGTGCAATACACCTACGCCGAAGGCAATGAAAATTTTGTCTTTATGGATATGGAAAGTTTTGAAGAAGTCCGGCTGAATGCCAGCCAGATGGAAAAACCTCAGTATCTGAAAGAGGGGATGGAGGTTCAAGTTCTCTTTCTGGAACTGGGCGGTACCCGCAAGGTGATTGGGGTGGAAATGCCTAATACGGTAGTCCGGGAAGTAATCGAGACTGACCCTGGGCTCAAAGGGGATACGGCTCAGGGAGGAACTAAGCCTGCGACCATAGAAGGGGGAGCGACCGTAAGCGTCCCTTTATTCATCAATATTGGCGAGCGCATCAAAATTGATACCCGGACCGATACTTATTTAGGGCGTGGTGAGTAAGTGGAAATAGACCTCGCAGAAATTCGGGAGTTGATTGCCATCGTCAACCAGTCGAATGTAACAGAATTGGTTATGGAATCTGAAGACTTTAAGCTGACTATCCGTAAGGCTGGTATGGCAAGTACTCCTGTGGCAACCATAGCGTCTGGGCCAGCTCCCCAAGAGATTCCTGTTGCGGCGACGTCTACTATCCCCGCCGTTCCAGCAACGCCAACGGAAGCACTTCCAGTGGAGCAAGAGCATCATCTTCTGGAAGTAAAAGCTCCGATGGTGGGCACTTTCTACAGAGCGCCTTCTCCTGAAGCATCTCCTTTTGTTCAGCTAAACGACCGTATCGGTCAAAACCAGACGGTGTGCATCATTGAAGCGATGAAGCTCATGAATGAAATTGAAGCCGAGGTTTCTGGGCGGATTGTGGAAATCTGTGTGAAAAATGGGGAGCCTGTGGAGTTTGGTCAAATTTTGATGCGGGTAGATCCTAAATAAGGGCCTCTATAGGTTTTTGTGAGAGGGGATGACACTCACTTGCCGATGAAGTAACCCGGTCGCTAAAACGGTGATAATCGTAAAGGCTTTGGGGTTATGAAAAACGGTGTCTTCTTCTTGGTCTCGCAAACATGTGCTGTCGCTTAAGGATTTCACTCTGACTGAGTATGAAGTAGTCCTGAAGACAGCTACTTCCTTCCGCGAAGTTTTGACCCGCCGTAACCGTAAGGTACCAACGCTGCAAGGGAAGATTGTGGTCAATCTATTTTTTGAACCCTCTACCCGCACCCGCTCCAGCTTCGAACTGGCGGCGAAGGCCCTGAGTGCGGATGTCCTAAATTTTGTACCGAGCAGTTCTTCCCTAACGAAGGGAGAAACAATCCTGGATACGGCACGGACTTATCTGGCCATGGGCATGGATCTTTTGGTGATTCGCCACCAGGAATCTGGAGTGCCCACGATTATCAGTCAAGATTTGGACCAATTGGGATCTGATGTGCGGGTCCTCAATGCCGGAGATGGGCGTCATCAGCATCCTACCCAGGGTCTTCTGGATTTATTTACACTGTGTAATGCCTTGGACCCCAAGAACCCCCATCCTGGGCTATTGAAGGGCGTAAAAATTGCCATTGTCGGCGATATTCTTCATTCCCGTGTGGCACGGTCGAATTTATATAGCCTGAGTGCCTGTGGGGCTGAAGTGCATTTAGCGGCTCCTCCCACCTTACTCCCTGCCTACTTCCAAGAATTTAAAGAGCAGGGATTGGTCCTGCATCATCGGGTGGAGCCTGCTTTGGAGAAGGCCCGCTTTGTCATGACTTTGCGCTTACAGAAAGAGCGGATGGGAGAATTTTTATTACCCAGTCTTCGGGCTTATCATCGAGATTTTGGATTGACCCGCGAACGACTGAGGAGCTGTGCTCCTGAGGTTCAGGTGCTCCACCCTGGCCCGGTCAATCGAGGTGTAGAGATCAGTTCGGACCTGATGGATGACTTGGCGCTTAGCCTGATTCCACAGCAAGTTACCCATGGGGTCGCCGTGCGGATGGCCCTCCTTTACCTATTAGGCGGTGGCGATTAATCTTTTGAAAAATTGCTCAGGTCAATGTCTTGAGGTACGCCAATCATATATTCCTTACCAAAAGGGACATTGAACTTTTTGAGCACACGCTCGACGGTGGAAAATTCTGGAGATGCATCTTCTTCCTCGTCTGTCAGCCAATGAATTTTTTTATCATTGGTAATCACCCCATGCAGCTTAGGAGGCCCCCCCTCTGCGGGTTCCATTTCCATGATTAGGAAAGCTACTGCGTCTTCCGGATTCACTCGGTCTAGGATGGGGGCTGCGGTGAACTTTGCTGCCATCGTCTTCCTCCCAAAGCAGTTTGGTTATATGTTAGTGCTCCTGGAAAAAACTGTCACAGATTGGTCTTATCTGAAGGGACTTTGGTCATGCGAGGAGCCCTCGATAGATGTTTAGGAGGCGATTCGCAATGACATCCCAGTCATACTGAGCATGCACTTTGCGATATCCTGCTTCCCCCATGCGACTTCTCAGAGTATCATCCGCAAGGAGTCTGATCAGGGCATGGCTTAGGGCTTTAGGGTCTTGAGGGACGATCAAGCCATCTTCTTCCTGGCTGATCACGCTGTGCATCGCCGGAATATCGGCGGCAATTACGGGCTTTTTGAAAGACCAGGCCTCCAGATAGATGGCTCCTAAGCTTTCCTCGGTGGAGGGAACGCAGAGAACGTCACAGGCCGCAAGGGCTGAACTTTTAACCTCAGAACTGACTTCCCCCAGGTTGATAAATCGGGAGTCCGAAAACTGATCGAAATAAGCCTGCGATTCTTCGGTGGGAGGCCCTAAAAATACAAAATAGGTGTCAGGATATTTAGCCCATACTGATGTAGCCGCTTCACAAAGATGGCGGTAGCCTTTGTAGGCTATCTGGCGAGCAATGAATAGAACGATTAGGGCATCTTCTAAGTCATATTCTTTTCGGAAGGTTGAAGGGTCTGCCTGTTCGTTGACCAAAGGTCCGATCGGGCAAACATGAACGCGCTCCGGCTTGGCTCCGCCCTTCTCCATTAACCATTCCCGCTCAAATTGCGTCATGGCGATCAGGGCGTCTGCCTTTTGGTAAAGGCGTTGGAACTGGGGGTCGGCGTCGGCCTCTTTCTCCTTGGACGGGAAATGGAGCAGGGGCGTCAGTACAAAAGGGATACGTTTTTCTTTAGCAATCTGTTGGGCTGCTTCAACCGTACAGGCCAGCCCAGTATAAACTGCATGGATCAATTGGTAGGGAGCATCCAGGGATCGCAGTTGGGAAGCTACCGTAGAACGGGCTAGCGTTGAATAGAGCAGGCGGGTCAGTCGTTGGCTGGCGTGATACTGAGTGAGCGTTTGAATCGGTCCTTTTAAAAGCTTGCCGGGTCCTACTTGATAAATGGGTACACCATAATCTTTATCCAGGTCCAGATAGGACTGATTATGGGCAAAGGCAATCTCGGCAGAAGAAGGTTCATCGCCACAATGCCGAACTACCACAACCTGATGATGTTGGGCCAGGTGGTGAGTCAGTTCACGGGTATGTAGGGCGGCTCCAGCTATAGCAGGCCAGTATCTTGAGACATGGAAAAGAATGCTTAGCTTTTCTTCCGTACCCATGGCTTAATTGCCTCTGTATACGTTTAAAAAGTGTTCCCTCCTAGAGGGATAAATAAACTCATCCATAGACGCTCAGAGAAGCTAAAAAGTAAATCTGGAATGTCTAGCCCTGCTTAAGGGGAATAGGGGTGGATAAGCTAGATGTATACCAACTTCTTGCGACCTTCTGTCAATGCGGGTTCGATTTGCACCGTCAGGGTAGGGGTCAAAATGGACATACCTATTTCAGTATCTGGTCCGATGTGCGTATCTGGCCAGACGATGCAGTTAGTGAGCTGAGCTCCAGCTCCGATTATGGCCTTAGTTCCGACAATAGTCCTTTGCAGTAGGGCACTCGGATGCACTTGGGCTGTGGGATGGATGAGGTTGCCGGTGCCGAGATGTTGCAGTTGAACTAAGAGGTAGTCATCCAGTTTGCCCACATCTTGCCAGGTACACCCCAGGGGATAGGAGTAGACAGGGATGTCTGCTGCTACCAAAGCGGGAAAGGCATCGGTTCCTAAGTCCACCCAGGCTGGGTCCCAGGAGGCTAATACCTCTGGCTCAAGAACGTATATCCCGCTGCTAATCATATTGGAAAGAGGACACTCTGGTTTTTCTTGAAACTGTTGAATTCGGCCTTCTCCATCGCTGACAATCACCCCATAGGAGCGGGGGTCCCTGATCATCACCGTCCCAATCGTGACTTTAGCTCCGGTTTGGCGATGTCTTGTGAGCAACTGGTTAATATCGTAATCGGCAACAATATCAGCACAGGCTACCAGGGTAGTCTGGTCGAAATAGGCCCGCTCTTCCCAGACCGTACGGGCTGAGCCCAAGGGCTGGTTTTCTAGGCAGTAGCTGGTTCGGGGAGAGGCTTCAACGTAGGTGATTAATGGCTCCGCCAGGTAGCTTACATTGAAGCGCACCTCTTGGGCATGAGCTAATAAGCTATGGTGCTGATAGCTGACTAGGGGCTGATTTAAAAATGGGACCAAGGGCTTGGGTAACAGACCGGTGAGGGGATGTAGGCGCGAGCCTCTACCTGCAGCCAATAAATAGGCTTTCATCCTAAGTTTCCCCTCGCTAAAAGTGTGGTCAGACGCTATTAAAGATTCCCTAGGAGTTGGACTTTTTCACATCAGAATTGGTGCAGACCCTGTCTTAACAATCAGTGGTTTCTGAATTTGAGGTACTCTCTTCTTTCGCGGGTCTTGCCGGGTCTTAAATTGCGATATCCATCGTGATTGAATCGTCTCAGCGTCTACAGCAGGACGTATCTTTCGCGCTATTGCTGCTTGACGGATTAATTGGGAGCGTCTTTGAAAACCCTTAGACATCTAGACCATACCCACGGAAATGACTGCATTTCCTGCCTAGCACATAATGACCCCGATTTTCTTGTGCTTACCCTGGAAATTAACCTTTTGCTATGAGCGAGAATCCTCAAAGAAGTTGTAGTACAAGAAACCAGCCACTAACGCACCGAGTATAGGAGCTAACCAAAAGAGCCATACTTGTCCTAATGGAGTACCCCCAACAAACAGCGCCGGGGCAAGGCTTCGAGCAGGATTTACTGAAGTATTGGTGACTGGAATGCTGATCAAGTGAATCAAGGTAAATGCCAAGCCTATAGCGACACCCCCAAAGCCAGCCGGAGCACGCCGATCCGTTGCTCCCAGGAAGACCATCAAGAAAATGAAGGTCAATACAGACTCAATTAAGAAACAAGAACGTAAGCTATAACCATTGGGAGAATGGTCGCCAAAGCCATTGGTAGCAAAAGCCCCTGCCACTGATGGATCAAACATAAAGGGTACTTCCATAGCAAATCCAGCTTTACCGCTTGCAATGATATAAAGAATGCCAGAACCCAAAATGCCCCCCAGTACTTGAGCAACAATATAAGGCAGCAGTTCAGACCCTGGGAAGCGCTTGCAGGCCCAGAGACCTATAGAAACTGCTGGGTTGAAATGCCCTCCCGAAATACGTCCGAACGCATAAATGCCAGTTAGTACCGTTAAACCAAAAGCGATTGAAACCCCTAGAAGACCGATTCCCAAAGGAAAGAGGACATCCTTACTTAGAGCAGGCGTATTGCTGGTAAACTTTGCCGCCAAGACAGCACTGCCACAACCGCCAAAGACTAACCAGAAAGTTCCTATAAATTCTGCAAGCAATTTTTTTGTTAAGGTCATAACTCTGGGTCCTTTAAAAAAAGATAGGGCCTAGGAGAAACTGTAAACTAGTTGATGGAATTTATGCCAAGGTGAACGGATCTTATTTTCAAAACACTTTCTGGACAAAGGTTTCGTGTATTGTTGAATTTTGCAGTCAAAAAGTTTAAGCCTTGCTCAGCAAGGCTTTCAGATAACTTCAAATGGGCATCGTAGAAGTCCAGGTTCAAGAGATGCTTAGTTCTATGCTTCTCTCTTATCTGAGATTTTCCTGTGTTTGAGACAGTACAATGAGCCGCATGATTGGCAAGCGGTGGTCATTTCCCCTCGTTGTATACCCTAACTAACCGCAGACTCTATCGGAGGGAGGCAGACCTTTGTGCCTCCTAAGCCGCAATAGCCATTTGGGTTTTTGGCAAGGTATTGCTGATGATAGTTCTCCGCATAGTAGAACTCAGGGGCATCAATAATTTCTGTAGTGATTACCCCCTTGTATCCAGCTTCTTTTAGAGCCTCTTGGTAGGCATCTCGGGAAGCTTCAGCCAGTTTTTTCTGACGGTCAGAATATACATAAATTCCTGAGCGATACTGGGTTCCTACATCATTACCCTGACGCATGCCTTGGGTAGGGTCATGGCTTTCCCAAAAGATTTTCAACAACGCTTCATAGCTAATCTCGGTTGGGTCAAAAACGACAAAAACCACTTCATTGTGGCCCGTCATCCCTGAGCACACTTCTTCGTAGGTAGGATTGGGCGTTATGCCAGCGGCATAGCCCACGGCTGTGGTATAGACTCCCTTTTGTTGCCAGAATTTACGCTCTGCCCCCCAGAAGCATCCAAAACCAAACATCGCCATTTCCATCCCGGCGGGAAAAGGAGGCTTCAGAGGATTCCCATTAACGTAATGACCAGCCGTTACAGGCATAGGTTTTGCCCTCCCAGGCAAGGCATCGTCAGCGTTTGGCAGGGTTACTTTTTTACCGAACAATCCGAATAGTGCCATAATTTTTGACTCTGACTTTGGGGATACCTTTACTCTACTTAATATAAGCTAAGAGCGCAAAGTAAGGAGTTGGGTATGCAGAAGATAGCCGTAGTGACTGGAGCTAACCGGGGTATGGGTTTTGAGGTTTCCCGGCAATTGGCCAAAATAGGAATGCAGGTGATTCTTACAAGCCGTGATTCAGAACAAGGTCAAAATGCAGCGGAGCGATTGCGGAAAGAAGGATTCGGGGTTGTTCATTGCCCATTGGATGTGACCAATCCAGAAAGTATTGCATCCTTGAGTCAATTTATTCGTGAAAAATTTGCTCGTCTGGACGTTTTGATCAACAACGCAGGTTTAATGATAGACGCACCCGCTATTAGTGTATTCGATGCCAAGGTGAATACCCTGCGCAAAACTATGGAAACCAATGTCTATGGGCCTTTGCAGTTAATCCAAGCTTTAGTTCCCTTGATGAAAGAACATAACTATGGGCGCATTGTCAATGTGTCTTCTGGTATGGGGCAATTGACCGATATGAGTGGAGGCTATCCTGCTTATCGAATTTCAAAGACATCCCTTAATGCCTTGACACGAATTTTTGCCGATGAGCTGAAAGGCACCCATATTTTGATAAATAGTATGTGCCCCGGCTGGGTCAAAACCGATATGGGCGGACCTGAGGCACCGCGCACCCCTGAACAAGGCGTAGACACCATGGTTTGGCTTGCGACCCTACCTGATGATGGACCTACAGGGGCATTTTTCCGTGACCGTGAACCTATTCCCTGGTAGTCCTGGGAGGAAATGGAGATGTTAACAAAACAGAATTTATTTTGTAACCTTCGTTACTTAGTCCACAACAATGGGCAAACTAGAATATAATTCTGTAGCAAAAAATACGGAAATTATGAATAAAATCGAAGCGATTATTCAACCTAGTCAATTAACTGCGGTAAAAAATGCTTTGGTCAAGGCAGGCGTTGAGGGTATGACGGTCACCGTGGTTGAAGGATTTGGTCGTCAGAAAGGTCACTACGTCTCCTATCGAGGTGCCAAATATGCGGTGGAATTTCTAACCAAACTGCGCATTGAAACGATCGTACCGACAGAGATGACGGACGAGGTAGTCAGCTTAATTACCCGGACAGCCCGCACAGGCGCTATCGGAGATGGGAAGATATTTGTTTCTCCGATTTTAGAAGTAGTCCGTATCCGCACCGGTGAACGTGGACTTGATGCCATCTCTAGCTCCACCAAGGTAGCTATCCCCCAGTAAAAGCGGCCTGGTTCAATCACAGGTAACACTTTTGGGAAAGTCTAAAAGGCTAGAACCCTTAATCGCTATGGCAAAAATACCTTAGCTCCTTGGGCAAAAGTGTTATTCTCCAATTTGGGGTCTTGAACCAAACCACTTTTATTCTTTTCGGTGAGCGTGGTATTTCGAGATTATTTGTGGGACGATCTCCAGTAATCACGTCTCTTAACTACGGTCCTTGTTTATAGGATAGGTACGACTATGGTTGCCGCACCTCCTGTCAAGATTCCACCCAGCTTGAAGGTAACGGAAGAGCAGTTCCTCAAACTTGTCAAAGCAAATCCAGATCTGCGGATGGAGCGCACCGTGGAAGGAGAATTAATTGTTATGGCACCCACGGGGAGTGAGGGGGGCAGTTATAACGCTGAACTCTGTGCAGATTTTGTCATCTGGAACCGCCAAACTCGATTAGGTAAGGTCTTTGACTCCTCGACAGGGTTCAGATTACCTAACGGAGCGACCCGTGCACCCGATACAGCCTGGATTGTGCAAGCTCGCTGGGATGCTCTTACCCCTGAGCAGCGCCAAGGCTTTGCTCCCATTTGCCCTGACTTTGTGCTGGAACTCGCCTCTCAGAGCGATGACCTTGAAGTTCTGCGTGCCAAGATGCAGGAGTACCTCGACAACGGTTGTCGCTTGGGATGGTTGATTGATCCGAAAACAGGACTCGCTGAAATCTACCGTCCAGAACGGTCTCCTGAAGTATTACAAGCTCCTCTTACCCTCTCAGGGGAGAATGTCCTGCCTGGTTTCATCCTGGACCTACAAGCCATTTTTAGTGGAACCTGAGTCGAGCCCATCAATTTTTTTGGAGTAAGCGCACACACGTTTTAGTTGTGGCAGTATGTCAAAATCAATGTCTATGAATAGACGTGTCCTCGCGCTTAGTTTAAGCAGTTGGGTGCTTTTGGCTGGATTCAATGCCCCGGTGCAGGCTCAGCCTCAAACTGTTTCTTGTGATGTGATGATCGCTGGAGGAGGTCTCGGTGGTTTCGCGGCAGCCTTAGAAAGCCTAAAAGAAGGCCAACGGGTCTGCATGACGGAAATAACCGATTGGGTCGGTGGACAGATCACCCAACAGGGGGTTTCAGCCTTAGACGAACGACCTTCTCAACGAGATATCAGCCTGTTCCCTAAAACCTATATAGAGTTTCGCCAACGCATTGCTGACTTTTATGGGACTTTAAACCCTGGCAAATGCTGGGTCTCCAATAGTTGTTTCTCCCCTAAAGATGGACATCAAATTTTGATGGGGATGTTGGAACCTTACCTTAAAGCACAGGCACCAGATAATCCACCACCCCTGCAATTATTTCCAAATACGGTGGTCAAGAGTTTGCAGGTGGAAGGGGCACAAATCCGGAGCTTAGAAGCGATTACGCATATCCCTAAAGGTCAAGCCAATGACCTGCCCCTCTCTGAAACCTTAGAGGATTGGTATAGCACTCAATCCTCAGCCAAGTTTGATAAACAAGTCATTCGTTTTACGCCACCGGCAGAGCGGCAACAGGACAAACTGGCTTGGATGGTCTTAGATGCGACAGAGACGGGAGAACTGTTGCCTTTAGCGGGAGTTCCCTACGCCCTGGGAACCGATTTTGGGAATCGTTGGGAACCAGCCGCCAGTTCCGAAGGGACCGATCCCTACTGCACCCAAGGCTTTACTTATACCTTCATCATGGAAGCGGTTGACACGCCTGAGACCAATCCGATCAAACCGGAAGGCTATGACTCTGATTTGAATGCAGGTTACTACAGCTACGAGAAGCCCAATTTTGATTTTGCAAAGATATTTACCTATCGTCGGATCAAGGGCAAGCTCCCAGGAATGAAGTTCAGTGATATTAGTATTGGTGACCAGACCCTCCAAAATTGGGACCGGGGTAATGACTGGAAACTGGGTACTCCCGATGACAACTTAGTCTTGACACAAGAGCAACTAGCAAAATCGGGGCAACTCCAAGATTGGCGAGGAGGATTGCGAACCACAGCCCTCAAAAAGGGGGAAGAGCATGCTTTGGGCTATTTCTATTGGCTCCAAACAGGTCGCTCAGACCCGGAACTCCAGAAACTGAATCCTCAATATCAGAAAGACCTCTACCTGAATTACCGTTTTCTCAAAGGAGCAGACAGTCCCATGGGCACCCTTCATGGTCTTTCTCGCTATCCTTATATACGGGAGGGACGCAGGATTATCGGTAGGCCCTCGATCAGTCATCCCCAAGGATTCAGCATTTACGAAACGGACATCAGCCAACGGGACACCGACGAAAACCGCCAAAGAGCCTATATTTTTTATGACAGCGTAGGCGTTGGTCACTACCCCATTGATTTTCATGAGTGCATCAAGCCAGATACCAGTTTGTCTCCCTATGAAGCAGAACAGGCTCCCTCGGTTACCTATCCTTTTCAAGTACCGTTGAGAGCCCTGATTCCTCAGAAAGTAGATAACTTGTTGGCTGTTTCTAAAAACATTGCGACCACCCATATCAGCAATGGCTCCTACCGTGTCCATCCTGTGGAGTGGTCTATTGGCGTCGCGGGAGGACACACCGCCGATTTTGCCCTCAAAAATGAAATATTTCCCTATGAGTTGGTTAAAGATGTGGGGGATAGTAAGGCTTTGGAGGCGCTCCAAAAACAGATCCAAGATAGTGGCAATCCCATAGCATTTCCAGGAACTTCAATCTTCAATCTAGATTGGAAAAAATTTAAATAGCCCCCCTTAGAAGGAATGATCAGACCATGCTGGAAAAATCAAGGTCATGGTTGCTGGCTAACTCATCCATGACATAAAAGTGTCGATCCTGCCCAATTTTAATCAAGGAGGCTTTTCTGAGTACTCCCAATAAACGCGTAATGGTGACGCGTGTCGTACAGATCGCATCCGCGATTTGCTGATGGGTCATTTGAACTTCAATGCGCGTGCCTTGTGGCGTGTGTTTTCCATATTCCAGCCCCAAGAAACAGAGGAATCCAATCAAACGCTCGCTCGTTTGCCGTTTACTGAGCAGGGCAAGCATCACTTCCGTATGGCGGAGACGCTGAATCAAAGAGCGGTTTAGCTCCCGCATCAGAACTTCAGAATTTTCGAGTTCCTCCCATTTCAGGCGCAAAAGGTCTACATGGGTTAGAGCATAAACTTCGTAGGGATTTAGCAGGGTCAATCTGCGAGCCACAGGCATCATCGGACCGACCAATCCCAAAATCGACTCCTCTCCTCCAGTTTGTAGGGTCTGGGTGCGGATAATCCCGCGATAGATGATGCAGACTTCATCTTCAAAAAGAGGAATCCTCTTGCCTGAGGCATAGGAGCAGAGTGGACGTCCTTCATAAAGTTTTTCAAGAGTAAGTCTCAAGCTGCCTAAATTTGTAGTCATGAATACATCCCTGCCTTTGTAAAGTTCTTCTAATGCAAAAATCAATAAGTGCCATGCCTGAAATTCTACTGATTTGGAAGCTTCTTTCCTGTAAGAAAAAGTCAGGTGTTTAGACGCAAAAAGTCCGATGGGAGGTTAATAAACCCCGAAAAGTTATAAAAGGTCATAATCTAAATGGTCTATCCTGAAACGCGCAAGACAAATGAAAGCTGACGAAGCCTTGATGCTTATCCAAGAAGTTCTTGCTCCCAAGCGTCTAAATGACACCCAGGAGTTGGTATTCCGCCAGACCTGGGAGGGAAGGGGCTACGCAGAGATTGCTGAAAGTTCTAGTTACGATTCAGAGTACATAAAATATGTTGGCTACCAGCTCTGGCAACTGCTTTCTAGAGCTTTAGACGAGAAGGTTTCTAAAAGTAACATCCAATCAGCCCTTAGGCGATATCAGCAGAAGCATCATCCTACACAATCATCTGAAGCCGCCCTTAAAGAGAAGCGGGATGAGCAGCAAAGAACTGTGCTTACTGATTGGGGAGGAGCTGCCGATGTCTCATTCTTCTGTGGAAGGAGCCAAGAGCAAGCCATTCTTGAACAGTGGATAGTGCATGAACGTTGCCGTTTGGTCACCTTGATGGGGATGGGAGGTATTGGCAAAACCTCTCTAGCCATTAAAGTTGCAGAAAACCTTCAAACCCGGTTCGATCGTCTGATCTGGCGCTCACTCCGGAACGCGCCCCATTTACAGGACCTCTTGAGTGATCTCTTGCAAGTTCTATCGGGCAATCAAGAGCTGGATAGCGTAGCGCTGCTGCAAGCAGATCGCGCTGCAAGCCTGGATAGTAAAATTTCCGGTTTGATCGAGTTCCTACGACGCTCCCGGTGCCTATTGGTCCTGGATAACGTTGAATCCATTCTGCTTACCGAAGAAGAACTCTATAACCATTTTTTTAGAGCCTTGGGAGAAGCTTTTCATCAAAGTTGCGTGCTCCTTACCAGTCGAGAAAAACCCAAAGATTTGGCATGGTTAGAAGGAGACCATCTACCCACTCGTTCTTTTTCTCTGTCAGGGTTACAAGAAGAACAAGTAAAAGAAATATTCAGCAATAAAGGATCTTTTCTCGCCCAGGAACAAGACTGGCAAGAGCTCATCAGGAGATATGCTGGAAACCCGCTGGCCTTAAAGATCGTTTCGACAACAGCCCAAGAATTATTTAATAGTGATATCGCTGAATTTTTGCAGCAGGAAGCAGGAGTTTTTGGTGATATTCGTGATTTGCTTAACCAGCAGTTTCGTCATTTGTCCAATTTAGAAAAAGGAATTATTTATTGGCTTGCGATTGAGCGTGAGCCTGTCTCATTGGCTACTATTCGTGGGGATATGGTCATTCCTGTAGCTACCTCCAAATTTGTTGAGGCTCTAGAAGCCTTAGGGCGCAGTTCGTTATTAGAGAAAGCAGGCAGTCTTTTTACTTTGCAACCTGTAGTTCTTGAGTATGCTACTGAACAATTTATTGAGCAGATTATTCATGAGATTATTCATGGGGAAGTAGAGCTTTTCAGAAAGTACCCGCTTATCAAAGCTCAGGCTAAAGATTTTATTCGAGAAACTCAAACCAAACTCATTCTGAAACCGATCCTGAGAGAGTTGAATAGACAATTAATTAATAAGAAGAATGTAGAATATCAACTGACTGAGATTAAAACCCGGGTTCAGGAAGAGTCTCCATTAGAACCTGGCTATATTGGAGGGAATATCATTAATTTACTGGGTGAACTCAAAACTGATTTGAATAATCTCGATTTCTCCTATATGACCATTTGGCAGGCCTATTTAAAGAAGATCCCTTTACATAATGCTAACTTTTCCTATGCGGATCTAGCCAAGTCTGTTTTTGCTGAAGTGATGGGTGGCGTTTACTCTGTGGCTTTTAGCCTGGACGGAAAATTTTTGTTGACTGGTGGGGATGACAGTGAGATTCGCCTTTGGAGCTTTGAAGAAGGTCGGCAACTTTTATCCTGGAGTGCAAACAATTTTTGGGTATTTGCTATTGTATTTAGTCCAGATAGTAGGATAGTCGCCAGCGGAAGCAGCGAAGCAGTCGTTCGACTTTGGAATGCTAAAACTGGCCAATCTTTGAAAGTTTTGCAAGGCCATACTAATTTAATTTTTTCTGTTGCCTTTAGTCCTGATGGTAAGACCCTTGCTAGTGGAAGTACAGATGAAACCGTCAGATTATGGGATGTTAGTACAGGTCAATGTCTCAAGGTTTTAGAAGGCCATTCTCAAGGGGGGGTCTCTGTCTCCTTTAGCCCGGATGGTAAGTATTTAGCCAGCGCCAGCCATGATCAATCTGTGTTCCTCTGGGATGTAAAAACAGGGGAGCGAATTCGCACCTTGAAAGGACATACAGACTTGGTGTTCTCTGTTGCCTTTAGTCCTGATGGACGTTTTATGGCAACAGGAAGCCATGATCAGACAGCGAGGTTATGGGACATTAAGACAGGTACATGTTTAAGGGTCTTAGAAGGTCATACGGATATCGTCTTTGCCATTGCCTTTAGTCCTAATAGTAACCTGTTAGTCAGTGGAAGTAATGACCAGACGGGAAGGATATGGGATACCAACACAGGTCGCTGCCTCAAACTTCTACAAGGCAATGCTAATTGTTTTTGGTCTCTGCAATTTGCTCCTAACGGTGAGTTGATTGCCAGTGCTGGAACAGAGCAAGTAGTTAAGTTATGGGATGTGCAAACGGGACAGTGCGTCAAAAGCTTACAGGGGTTTTCAAGTGGATTTTTATCGGTTGCCTATACCACTCAGGGGGACCGTGAAATTGTCGCTAGTGCAGGAGAGGATCAAATCATTAGGCTATGGGATGTCAACACAGGGCAATGTATCAAGCAGTTGGAAGGACATACCAGTTCATGCTGGTTCGTAGCCTTTAATCGTTCCGGGAATCTATTGGCTAGTGCCAGTGTAGATAAGAGTATTCGGCTATGGAATGTTGAAACTGGACAATGTTGGAAAGAATTACAGGGACATGTCAGCGGAGTTGTAGCGGTTTCCTTTAGTCCAAATGGTCAGATGCTCGCAACAGGAAGTCATGATCAAACGGTGAGGCTATGGGATGTCAACACGGGGCAATGTCTCAAGGTTTTACAGGGCCATACCGGTTGGACCTGGCTCGCTACCTTCAGCCCTGATGGACAGAGGTTAGCCAGTACTAGTGAAGACCGAACGATACGTCTGTGGGATGTCCAAACAGGAGTATGCCTCAAAGTTTTAGAAGGACATACCATCAATGTAGTGGCCGTGGCTTATAGTCCAGATGGCAAAATTTTAGCCAGCAGTGGCAACGATCAAACCATCAAATTATGGGATGTTCAGACGGGAGCATGTCTCAAGACACTTAGCGGTCATCATATGGGTGTTTGGTCCATAGCCTTTAGTCCCGATGGTCGCACTATAGCCAGTGCCAGCCATGATAAAACTATTAAATTATGGGATGTCCAGACCGGAGTTTGTAACCATACTTTAGCGCAACATAATAAAGGCGTTTGGTCTGTAGTCTTCAGTGCCGATGGCCAACATCTGATAAGTGGGAGTAAAGATGAAACCATCAAATACTGGAATGTAGAGACCGGAGAATGTCTAAAAAGTATGAGAATCCAGCGACTTTATGAAGGGATGAATATATACGGGGCGAAAGGTTTAACTGACGCCCAAAAAACTACCTTAAAGCTATTGGGAGCTGTTGAAGCAACGAATTAACCGTGCTCAAACTTGGGATAAATAGCTTCCTCAAATAGTTCCTTAGTGAGTTCATCCTCTTTATTGAGCTCATAATCTTCTCTCACCGGAACATAATAATCAGCTGTTCTTGGCCCAATAGAAGATAGCCAGGTCGTATGCAATGTATATCCGAGATCAAGAGAAGGATGATCAAGCTGACAGATTGGACCTTCATTTAATTTAGCTGCATTAAATATCCAAATTTCATCTCCTTCATCAGATATTACCGTGCAGACAATGTAACCGTCTAGTTCATTTGCACTATGATTTCTGGGGACAAACTGGGGTGAGTTAATGACTTGGTGAATAGAAAACTCATAACAGTCATCAATAGTCATGGTTTCAGTATCCAATCGAAATAGACAAGGAGGTCTGTCTTCATCCTGGATTATTTTAAGTTGCTCTAAGGAAACCAAACGATATTTATAGTCTTTATATAAATTAAAAATAAAGTCAGTTAATAACTCTGAGTGAAAACCAAAAGATTGTAGGTAAATATGGCGGATAGGTGCTACCTGCTCTCTCTGATCATAGGTAGAAAGCCCTATGCCCCAAGTACGCCGCAAATCATGAATAACCTTTGATTCAAAGAGCACTCCCTGGTTACCATCAAGTACATAGCGTCCTAATCGACCTATATCCATTTGGCTCCCCATCAATCCCCGTAGCCATGGTGGAGTTGGATGGTGGTTATAGGCAGATGTATCACTATCATGAATCCATTCAGCTACATCTGAAGCAGGGTTATGACATGCATGGAGGGTAATTTTTCCTCCCGGATTTTTGTAGTCTACATAAAAGTGAATCACCTCTAGAGGGATTGTTATTTTTTGAGCTATCACCTCAATCTCCGGTTCATTGGATAGCGAGCGTTGGCCGGAACGTAAATCTTGTCGATGTACAATGTAGAGGGTCGTATCAGGTAATTGCGCTCGTGTTGTTAGGCATCTGCGTAAATTTTCATCAATTTCAAGGGCAGGAAAGGAATTATCTAAAAGTTGCTCTAGCTCAAACTTAAAACTAGTATCTGCTAGAATTACATAATCTTCTGTAATCCCAATTTGGTGCATCGATTGCTTGATCGTTACAGGCAAGCCATCAGGAAGCATTAATTTCCAACGTTCAAAGGTATTCCTTCCATCCCACCGAATAAGATAGGTGCGGCTTAAGAAGTTTTTTGTTCCATTGAAGAACTGAATTAGGGGATTATCATCACCAATGAGACCTTGGCCCGTAAACTGTCTGACCTTTTGTTCTAAAAATTCAGTAAATACATGAGGTGCTTTTTTCAAATCCTTGATAATGTTATCGATGAAGAGAGGAGTTAAAGGTATCGATTCCAGTAGATCTAAAGGGTCTCTAATATAATTCACCATAAACATCTCACTCGTTTGCTTATCAAATTCGGGATGGGCTGTACTCAGAGTTGGAGGAAATGGAAAGCTAACTCTAAGCTTTAGAGAACTAAGGATAATACTAATAGGTACTTCGCTCTCCCATTCCTTTTTTGAACCAACAGGTGTTACTACTTTTAGTGAATCTGTATCAATTTCATAGGGGCGGCCTGCATCATAGGTAATAAACAAGCGAGCATTTTGTTCTTTAGAAAATTTTGCACTGAGAAATCCGGTATTTACCTGATTTCGAAGACCAAGCAGCAGAGAAAATCGCCCAAGACCAAAATTTTTAAATTGATATTCCTTGAAACGCTCATCCGTCTGGGTAGCTTCATCGGCAAAATAGCAAGGTGTTTTTGCAATTCGGCTTTTTAAGGAAATCTTTCCAGGCTTATCAAAATCGAGACGATAAACCATGCTATCCCCATTGAATAGAGGAGTGCCATCCCCATAGGGAGTGTTGGCAAAACCGACAGGTGATATCAGAAATACATGTCCTTGCAGGTCGCTAGGTATTATTCCTTTTTTTAAATTCAGCTCAATTTGAGAGATAAATTCAGTACGCTTTAGTTTCATTAAAGATCTTGGGATCTTAAATTTATCAGGGCTATTTTTGTCTGCCATTTGATTCTCCATGACATATATAGAGTTAGCAACGATTAGATTTGTTTTGTAATTATTTAGAAAAGTTTGGATATATTACTTGTTGAAAAAGCTCTCGGATTTCATCCCGTACTTCTGGGGCCTGCTTATTGATTAGAGTTATATAGTCTTCTTCCACGGGGATGTAATAGTCAGCTATTCTAGAATGGGCCTGGGGAATCCAAGTGCTATGTATCGTAAGTCCAAATTTGAGGTCTGGATGAGCTAGTTTGCATATTGGTCCGTTACTTAAATCTCTAGCATCAAAAATCCATAGTTCACTCTTTAGTTCATCGAACAAAACGAGACAGAGAATATATCCATCTGTTGAACTAGTGGTTGATGCTGAACGAGGTATAAATTGTGGCGAATTTCCAAAGTATCCTGGGGGAAACTGATAACCATCAGTGATTTTCATGGTTTTAGTATTTAGCCGACAGATACTAGCTGGTTTTCCTTCTTCTGAGATTTTCTTAATTTCTTCTAGCTTGATTCTTCGATATTTATAGGAAGCATAAAGGTCATGAATAAAATCCGTCATCAGTTCTTTCCAGCATCCCCAGGAGATCCAGTAGATATCTTCATGCTCCGCTGAAGGAACAGTGCTATTGAAGGTGCCAATAGCTGTAGCCCAAGTATATCGAGGATCATTAAGAATCGACTTTCTACGGATCTGGCCAGATTCAACCTCTATGACATATTTACCCAAATGATTAATATCGGTGGTTCCTGTGGTCATTCCGACTAAACGATGTCCTATCGGCGTTTCAGGTTCATGGGCAGGAGCATCGTAGTCATGAATCCATTCAGCAGGATCCCAGCCATTGTTGTGCGCACAATGAAGAGTGATACAGCCATCAGGGTTTTCATAATCAGTCATAAAATGTGCAATCTCGCGGGGAATTTCGATTTTTTTTGCTTTTACGGTAGTTGCCTCCGGCCTTAAGTCAGCACGATGAATTAGATAAAGACTGGTATCTGGAGCTTGTGGATAGTTAAGGATATCTCTAAAGTCTTCAATGCCCTGATTATTAGGGACCGTATCATAAATAAGTTGTTCTATTCCAAATTTAAAGGACGTATCCATCAGCACGATATAGTCACGGGTAAGCCCGATTTGATGCATACTCTGCTCAATCTTTATTGAATTTCTCTCAGTATCAACAATCTGCCATTTTTTAATATCTTCACTACTTCCATTCCAGCACATCAAGTAAACAAAATCCTTGCTATCACTCTTGAATAGGAAACTAGCAGCTTGAGAAAACAAACGGAACGTTTTCTCAATTTTTTTTATCGGTTTCCCTTTGAATAGGGTATTTAGTTGATGGCGAATGATAGGAGCCTGTAAGGTATTTAGTGACCTGCTCCAATTAACCATGAATAATTGATCTGTTTGAATATCAAAGACTGGATGAGCCGTTGTTAAGTTCAATCCAAAAACATAGGGATATGGATCGGTTTTCCAAATTAATTTTTGTTCAGTCCACTCTCTATTCCAACCAATAGGCGTAGTGATCTCTAAGCTCACTGGATCGATTTCATAAGGACGACCTGCATCCCAAGTAACCAACATCCGCCAATTTTCATCTTGTGCAAATTTAAAGGGTAGGAAAGCCGTATTTAATTCATTGCGCAAACCAAGCACTGGTGAGAGTCTGCTCATACCCAAATTCAAGAAGCTTAAATTGGCATATTTACTTCCTGGCGTGGTTTCCAGATCGGCATAATAACAAGGAGTTTTGACAATGCGACTGCTTACGGATACGTGACTTGTTTGATTAAAGTCAATCCGATAAACCATCCCGTCACCATTGTAAAGTGATGCTCCGGTGCCTCCCGGATAGAATAAGTCCTCCCGAGAACCGACTGTTCCGACAGGTCCCATGACGAATACATGGCCATATAGATCTTTAGGTATTTCACCTTCATGAACCATGAGTTTAATGCCGGAAAGTTCTTGTCTACTAACAGTCATGCACGCTTCAGGGAACTTAGATCCATGAGATGAAGAATTAGTCATTTCCGCTTAGCCTTAGAAGAATAAGTTAGTCAGCTATCCCTCGGTGAATACTTGGTTTAGCTATATGTAATATGGATAACATTAAAAAGGGAAGCTTAGAATTGTTCAGTTATAAAATGTGATGTCTAATTAGAAAAAAGTTATATACTGCCAAGAGATGTATTTTGTGCTACCAAAAGTATGGTTCTTAATAGGATATTCAAGTCATAAAGAAAATGTACGACAGGGAGTTAGAAATACTGCTTGATGTTCAATGAGGTAATTCGACTTTTGGTGAAAGGACAAATATGCCCTGATTAAGCGGCATAGTAAAATACTCTGGCTTGGATTGATTTAGTCCTCTTCAAAGAAAGCTAGAATACCTCGTACTAATTTTTTCATTCCCTCCCCATGATCACGTTCTAAGGTATCTGCAACTTTCTCTGCTTCTACTTCTAGCTGATTAATAACTTGATGAGGAAGATGTGTAAAATGGAGTACTTTTTGGTAAGCCTCGGACTCTTCTTTGTTAATCCAGGGTTCATCTTCAGTGCGACGGCTAGAACGGGCCACTAAATAAGAAAGTTGCACTAAAAGCTTCTTGTCTTCTAAGGTTTCAAGC
>JBAUTB010000257.1:0-11936 GCA_049582005.1 Gloeobacterales cyanobacterium
AGATAGCCGCAGGAATCAGCCCCAAGATGGCTACGGTTCCAGCCATCAAAACGGGCCTCAGGCGCGTTATGGAACCTTGGAGAACAGCCTTGCCTATAGGGAATCCTTCCTGGCGGAGCTGCTTAATATAGGAAAGAATAATGACGCCGTTCTGGACGGAAACTCCTGCTGCGGCAATAAAGCCAACTCCGGCGGAAACGGAGAAGTAGGTATGGGTAATTAGTAAGCCTAAAACCCCACCGATAGCAGCTAGAGGAACGGCCGTCATCACCAGAAGGGCATCCCCTACCTTGCCAAAGTTGCTGAAGAGTAAAAGGAATATGGCTAAGATCGTTACAGGAATGACCAGAGCCAAACGGCTGTTGGCTCGTTGTTGGTTTTCGTACTGTCCACCCCAAACCATGTGGTAGCCCACTGGGAGCTTGACTTCTTCAGCGACACGTTTTTGAGCATCCGCTACGGCACTGCCCAGGTCTCGCTGCCGTACATTTGCTTTGATGGTGACCAGACGGGAATTGTCAGACCGGAGGATGGAAGTTGCTCCTACTGCCGTCTTGATCTGAGCTAAGGCTGCTAAGGGAACGCTACCTACCTTTCCATCCGGCTCTGAGGTAGGCACCAAAATATCCGCTAGGGCCGCTGGGCGATTGCGATAGGATTGGCCAAAGCGTACTACCACATCAAATTTGCGCTCACCTTCCACCATTTGTGTGGCTACTTTGCCGCCAATAGCCGTCTCAATAATCTCTTGGAGGGTGTCTACATTGACTCCGTAGCGGTCCGCCTCTGCTCGGTTAATTTCGATTTGATATTGGGGTTGACCCAACATTTGGTCATCGCCTACATCCACCATGCCAGGGACTTTGGTGATGATCCCTGCAATCTGGTCCCCGAATTTTTGCAAAACGTTTAGGTCTGGCCCGTAGAGTTTGATGGCCACCTCACCCTTCGCCCCAGCAATCGCTTCATCCACATTGTCTTGAATGTATTGAGAGAAGGTGGTCTGAATGCCAGGAACGTTCTGTAGGTCACGGTCCATAGCCTCCACCAGTTTTTCTTTATTCTCGTTCCATTGTTTACGCCATTCATCACTGGGTTTGAGGTCAATTAGAAATTCAATGTTGCTTGGGGTATTGGCATCGGTACCATCATCGGGAGATCCTGACTGAGACACAACATTCTTGACTTCTTCATAACGAGCGATCTTGGTGCGGATGGAGTGCGCTATCTGTACCGATTTTTCAAGGGACACACTGGTAGGCAGGACAGTAACGCGCAGCCAAATATTGCCTTCGTCTAGCGCCGGCAGAAACTCGGAGCCGACCTGACCAAAGAGGACAACCACTGCCATGAAGGCCAAGGTTGAGAAAGCCAGAATCCATTGAGGCTGTCGCAGATTGAACCGAAGCAAAGGATGATAGGCTTTCTCAGCCCAGTAGATGACGGGACTTTCCCTTTCAACAAGGGGCTTTCTCGTCAGAATAAAAGAACAAATAACGGGAATGATCGCTACGGCCCCCAAAGCTGCGCCTAAGAGCGCAAAGGTCATCGTAAAAGCTAAGGGATGAAAAAGTTTACCGGCTACTCCATCGAAGGCAAAAATAGGTAGGAAGGCGACGACGATGATAGTTGTGGCAAAAAGAATTGGTTTTCCTACTTCTTTAGCCGCTTCAAGTGTCAACTGCACCCGGTCAATCGGGTCTAGATTTTCTCCCTCTTCTGCCAAACGGCGATAGATATTCTCGACCATGACCACGGTTCCATCGACGATGATACCGAAGTCCACAGCCCCCAAACTCAATAGGTTTGCGGGGATATGGAAGATGTTCAAAAGGATGAAAGCAAATAAAAGCGCTATGGGGATGACCGTGGCGGCAATCAAAGCCGAGCGCACCTCAAAAAGGAACAAGAGGAGGACGACGACCACCAGCACAACGCCTTCTGCTACGTTGTGACTGATCGTTTCAATTGTGCGGAGCACCAAACCATTGCGGTCATAGAGAGGAACCAACTTGATGCCTTTGGGTAAGGCCGCCTGGAGTTCTGGGAATTTTGCATAAAGCCGCTCAATAACCTGGGAAGGGTCCTCCCCTCGACGCATGAGGACAATACCCTCAATCACATCATCCTGTTGGTTTTTGCCTACCTGACCCAAGCGTGTCCCTGGACCCACCGTAATAGTCGCTACATCCCCTACCCGCACGGGAATGCCAGCCTCACTGGTGCTCACTACGACGGATTTGAGGTCTTCCATATTCTTGAGCAGGCCCAACCCCCGCACGATATAGGCTTGGCCATTATTCTCGATATAGTTGCCACCGCTGGTGCCATTGGAGCGACTGATAGCATCATAAACTTGGGCCACGGCCAGGTTATAGGCTTTGAGTCTCCCCGGGTCTACCTGGACCTGATAGGTTTTGGTCGGTCCACCAAATCCGGTTACATCAATCACCCCTGGGATTTGGCGGAATGCCCTGTCTAACTGCCAATCCTGGATAGCTTTTAGGGTCATCGGGTCGTAGTAGTCTGATTCCACCGTGTATCGGTAAATTTCACCGATCGGTGAAGCATCGGGGTCTAGTTCAGGTTTGGCCTCCGGGGGTAGGTCCGCTTGGGCAATGTGCTCTAATACCTGCTGGCGATTCTGACTACTCTTCGTCCCATCCTCAAACTTGACCGTAACTACCGATAGACCAAAAATAGATACGGAGCGAAGGCCTTCTTGATGAGGCAGACCATTCAGTTCCTTTTCCAGAGGAATGGTGACCGACCGTTCTACTTCCTCGGCTCCTTTCCCCGGCAAAATTGTGATCACCCGAACTACGGGATCTGTAAAATCTGGGTACGCTTCCAGGGATAACGTTTTGAAGGCGACGTAACCACCCCCGAGAATCACGAGGGCGAATAGGACGACGAGGTAACGACGTTTAAAGGCTTGGGTAATCAGGTTATTGATAGAGAAAAAATTCATGGGCTACCTCCGTCGCATTTAGTTGACCATTCATAGAAACAACAGAGAACTTTCTCACCGCCTACCACCAACTCGGATAGAACGTTAACTGTCCAAAATCGAGAAACTGAGCATGCGGTTTGCTACCTGCAGGCAAGGCAGAAATGCCGAATTGAAAAATCCCGCCTAGATGCGGATTGGACATTGGATAGAATTGCACTGTGATTTTTTGACCAGGTGATACAGGCTTACTCAAAGTAAGCTGCACGGTGCGTTCTTGTAATGCCATCAGAAAAGCAATGGGCTGACCGATGCCATCGGTAACCCTAATTTTTTCTGTACGGGGAATCTCAATTTCATGCGGGATTGTGATAGTTAATCCCCCCAGAGGTTCGCCACTGTTCTCAGGTATGTTCACCTCAAAAGAGTAGCGGGCATAACTATAGGTAGCACTGACATTATTGGTGTACGCCCGTGTTAAGACAGGCTCATGCTCGAAATAGCTTTCCCCGCCCACTTGCAGGGCCCAAGCCGAACCCGTATAACAAACCCCGATAGAAAAACAGAGTACTCCTAGTGCCATACCGGAGAAGGTTTTGACAGCCTGTGAGATAGGTGAGATGGGCATAGCTGGATTCCTTATCGGGATTTAGAGATTCAGGGGGGCACCAACAGCGGATTCGAGATCTGCCCAAGCCCCTTGATAGGCAACAATGGCATCGAGATATCCCGAACGGATTTGCTGGGCAGATTGCTGGGCCAAAATGACACTGGATAGATTGGTCTTGCCCACCTGATAACTTTCCTGAGCGAGCTTCACAACTTCTTTTGCGTCAGCGAGTATGCGACTTTGATACTCGAGGATGTTTTTCCGTGCTACAGATAGGGTTTGGTAGGACGTGTGGATGTTCGTTGCTATTTGGCGACGCGAGGCTTCTATCTGGAGTCCGGTTTGCTCAAGAGTCGCCTTTGCCTTAGCGACTTCGCCGTTTTGGTTGTAAAAAATGGGTAAAGTAATCCCCAGAGAGGTCGCAACTCCGCTGGTCTGTGGGTTTGCATTGGTATACGTTGTGAAGACATAGCCCACACCAAACTGCAAGTCAGGAATGCGTTGCGCATCGACCAAGCGTATTTGGTTACGGGCGACTTCTTGTTGCTGGATATTTGCTTTCAAGTCCAGGCGCTGGGCATAGGCCTGTTCCACCAAGGCTTCTACAGGAGGGAGCACCGCCTTCGGATTGGGAGCCAATTCTGTTTTGGCCACAGAGAGATTGAATAAACCATTATCACTGATCCCTGTGTTTGCTTCTGGGGGCTCACCGAACAAACCATTAAGCTGAATCCGAGCATTCTGAATCCGACCTTTGGCCTGGGCTTGTTGTGGATCAAGCTGGGTACGAGCTAGTTGTGCCGATAAGAGTTCAGCTTCTGGAGCAACCCCAGCCTCTACTCGCTTGCGGGCAATTAGTACCAACTGATCCACCAGTGCTATCTGGGTATCTACCAATTGAGCATTCGCTTCTGCTGCTGCTAGTTCTGCATAGGCCCGACGCACCTGATTATGAATATCCCAGCGCAGGGCATTCAGTTGCAGGTTGGTAACCCGATATTGAGCATTGGCTACGTTGATCCGCGCATCCCGTTTGCCTCCCAACTCCACTGTCTGCGCAAGGCCTACCTGCTGAATATTACCTCCTTCACTATAAGCTGGCCCAAAACCATACTGGGACTGGATCTGTGGGTTAGGAGTGGCTCCTGCGATGGTGATATCCCCCTTGCTGAGGTCTAGGTTGCGCTCAGCTGTTTTGAGCTGTGGGTTTTGAGTATTTGCTTTGATGAAGGCTTCTGAGAGACTAAGCGTAAATTGGGACGGCTGGGATGGATTACTCTGTGCCATCAAAGGTGAGACAAGGGTTAGCCACAGCAGTGCACCAAGTGGAATGCTTTTTTGAGACCAAAAGTTGCCCATAGCGTCACAGCGAGAAAAGCGAAACATTTTAAGCATTGTTAAGGAAGTCTTTGTCATTGTCTTGTCAGCAATGTATCAAATCCATACAGAGAAAGGTATAGAGATATTTGGCAAGGATGAATTGAATCCATAGACAGAAAAGCCATCTGCTTATGAAAAATTCATAAATAATTGTTACGATATGGCAAGGGGAGGCTGCAAAAAAGTTTGGAGTCTTGCGTTGTAAGGATTCTCATGATTATTCTTCGGTTTTGTACCGTGCAAGTGGCCCTTGAAACCGCTAATCAGTCAGTCAATCGTTCATCGGTTGCCCATAGACTACTTAGGTCAATTTTCTAGGAGGGATATCCATATGCTGGCAAATAAGCAGTTGCAGTTTTTGCACTGGACCATGGCTATCTGTTTCGTATTGTTATTCTCGGTTGGCATATATATGGCTGACCTGCCCAGAGAGGTTTCCTATAAATTCGCTTTGTATGACTTTCACAAGTCTATGGGCGTCCTGGTCATGGGGCTTTTAGTCGCTCGCATCTTTATTGCTCTACGTGCAGTTAAGCCTAATTTTTCCCAAAAAACATCAGTCTGGTTGAGAACTACCGTCTTGCACACCTCACTGTACCTCTTCATGCTGGTGGTGCCGATCAGTGGCTATCTCTTCTCCAATTTTGCGGGTAGGGATGTCGCCTTCTTTGGATTAGACTTACCCCCGATTGTTAGTGAGCGAAAGGATCTGGTCGGCTTGGCTAAAAATGCTCATTTCTGGCTGGCATACACCTTTATGGCGTTTATTAGTGTTCACGTACTGTTTCAGCGTAAATATATGGCTGTTGTATGGCGGCGCCTTTCTCGGAGAGCTTCTGCCCAGACATAGAACTATCAAGCGGTCTATAAATTTATCCCTTCTGTGTTTGCGCAGAGGGGATAAAAAATTAAAAACCTTAGTCTTTCTCTACTCGGCGTAAGCTTCCATCGGTAGACAAGAACAAACAAAGTTCCGGTCTCCATAGACATTATCAATACGACTCACCGCAGGCCAGAACTTGTGTTCACGGGTCCAGGGAGCAGGGTAGGCGGCTTGTTCGCGGGAATAACCATGGTTCCATGCATCGGACAGTAAGACTTGGGCCGTGTGGGGAGCATTCTTGAGAGGATTATCCATAGGGTCTACCCGTCCCTCTTCAATCTCCCGAATCTCTTCCCGGATCGCAATCATCGCATCGCAGAAGCGGTCCAATTCCTCGTGAGATTCACTTTCCGTGGGTTCGATCATCATCGTGCCTGCCACAGGCCAGGAAACGGTGGGGGCATGGAAACCATAGTCCATCAGGCGTTTGGCAATATCATCAACTTCAATGCCAGCACTGATTTTAAGCTGGCGTAGGTCCAGAATGCATTCATGGGCGACAAAACCTTCTTTACCTTTGTAGAGCACCGGATAGTAAGCCGCTAATCTATGGGCCATATAGTTGGCGTTGAGGATGGCAACCTTGGTCGCTTCGGTTAATCCCGCTGCACCCATCAGTCTGATGTATGTCCAGGAGATCAATAAAATGCTAGAACTGCCCCAGGGCGCAGCGGCAATAGCCCCAATCCCTTGGTTCCCCCCCGTTTCCACTACAGGATGTTTCGGCAGAAAGGGCACTAGGTGCTCTGCTACCCCAATCGGTCCCATGCCAGGGCCACCGCCACCATGGGGGATGCAGAAAGTCTTATGCAAATTCAAATGACAAACGTCCGCCCCAAAATCTCCTGGACGGCATAATCCAACCTGGGCATTCATATTGGCTCCGTCCATATAGACCTGTCCGCCATGGCTATGAATAAGGGTGCAGAGGTCTGTGATCGATTCTTCAAAGACGCCATGGGTTGAGGGATAGGTCACCATCAGGGCCGCTAGATAGTCACTATGGGCTTCTGCTTTTGCTTTTAGGTCGGCCACATCGATATTCCCCTGAGCATCGCAAGCGACCGGGACAACACGAAACCCAGCCATGACGGCACTAGCAGGGTTAGTACCGTGGGCAGAAGTCGGAATCAGGCAAATATTACGATGACTTTCATGGCGATGCTGATGGTAGGCCCGAATCACCAGAAGCCCTGTATATTCTCCTTGAGAACCCGCATTCGGTTGCAGAGAAATACCGGCAAACCCTGTAATTTCAGCCAATTGCTCTTCTAATTGCTGAAAGAGAATTTGGTATCCCTTTGTTTGCTCTATGGGGCTAAAGGGATGAATTTTGCCAAATTCCGGCCAGGTGACAGGCATCATCTCTGTCGTCGCGTTCAGCTTCATCGTGCAGGAGCCCAGAGGAATCATCGAAGTGGTCAGCGACAAATCCTTGGATTGGAGGCGGTACATGTACCGGAGCAACTCAGTTTCAGAGTGATAGCTATTGAAGACGGGATGGGTAAGGAAAGGACTGCTACGCGCAAAATGCTCTGCCACTGCACCTGAGGTCACAGCCGCTAGTTCTTTAATTGAAAAAGGTAGAGCAAGACCAGGATGACCACCCGTGAAGATAGTCAACAAATCTTCTAAATCTTTCCCTGAAGTGGTTTCATCCAAACTCACCCCAAGCGAATTCTCGTCAAACATGCGCAGATTGATTTGCCGCTTAGCCGCTGCTTCCAAAATCGTCTTCGCTGAGCGTCCTCCTAGATGAACCTGGAGCGTGTCAAAAAAAGGCTCTGCGTTGAGCGCATATCCTAGCCGTGTTAAGCCTTCCGCCAGGATAGCGGTTGCCTGATGAACTCGTTGGGCAATGTTGGTCAGCCCTTTCGGTCCGTGATACACCGCATACATACTGGCCATTACTGCCAGCAAAACCTGGGCTGTGCAAATGTTACTGGTCGCTTGATCCCGGCGGATGTGCTGCTCGCGGGTCTGGAGGGCTAGCCGCAGTGCAGGCTTGCCATATATATCATGGGATACTCCGACAATGCGCCCTGGAATGTGCCGTTTGTAGGATTCTCTGGTTGCGAAATAAGCGGCATGGGGGCCCCCATAACCAAGGGGGACGCCAAAGCGTTGGCTATTGCCTACCGCAATGTCTGCTCCAAGCTCACCGGGGGGCTTCAGTAAAGTTAGGCTCAATAGGTCTGCGGCAACCGTAATGAGCGCTCCTGCTTGATGGGCACGGTCAATAAAGGCTTGGTAATCGTAAATAGCGCCATTCGTCGCCGGATATTGCAGAAGGGCTCCAAAAACAGGTTGGGCAAAATCAAAAGTTTCATGGTTGCCTACCAAGATTTCGATACCCAAGGGTTTGGCACGGGTGGCTACTACCTCAATGGTCTGGGGATGACAGGCTTCGGAGATGAAAAAAGTCTTCAGCTCTTGTCCAGCTTTGGTCTTGGCGCGCAACCCATAGCTCATGGTCATCGCTTCGGCAGCGGCGGTGGCTTCATCTAATAAGGAAGCATTGGCAATTTCTAAACCCGTCAGATCCATGACCATGGTTTGGAAGTTGAGGAGCGCCTCTAATCGGCCTTGAGCGATTTCCGCTTGATAGGGGGTGTATTGGGTATACCAGCTAGGATTTTCCAGGATATTGCGCTGGATGACGGTGGGGGTGATGCAATCGGCATAGCCCATGCCAATGAAAGAGCGAAAAATCTGATTTTTAGAGGCTAGAGACTTCAGCTCCTGTAATACTTCGTATTCACTATCGCTTTTTCGGAGCTTGAGGGGCTGTTGCAAGCGGATATGGGCCGGAACGGTATGAGCGATGAGGTCATCAAGGGAAGAAAATCCCATGCGCTCAAGCATATTTTGAATGGAGGCTGGACTTGGACCAATATGCCTACGGACAAAAGAATCGGTGTTCGCCAGTTCATCCTCCCCAGCCAGTTGACTATACGCTAAGCCATGTTCATGGGCTTGGTGGTCTAACAATTCTTCTGTGAGTACGGAAGTATTTATGATTTCTGGGGGCACAGGTGTTTCATTCATATATCTAATGTAAACAAATGTAGCGAAATCTGATGAATCCGGCAGTAATTTAAACTACCTGTACTCCTTACGCTATGTTTGGCCCCTGGTTGTTAGTAGCCCAGACCACCATTTCGGGAACCCCCAGTGATGCATGTCTGTCTACGGAGGAGTGGTGTTGCACGGCCACAAGTATATACTTGCCTGCCCTGTAGATAGTTCTGGGCGAAACGCTCTCTATCGTGACCATCCACAAATCTACTAGAGGAAAGAACCTAATGAAAAAAGCACTAGCACTGCTTGCTGTGTTGGCTATGGCACTTCCCGCCACTGCCCAAGCGCCCCAACAAGACACTTATGGTAAGCCCGAAACTCCTAGTATGGGTGCTCCTGTCGAAACCCCCAGCACGGGTGGCACTAGGGCTCCTGCGGATGCTCCCAGTAAAGATGCTGGCACGATGATGGCACCTATGAGTCCTGCCAGCCCATCAGAGACCACATCTTCTACCGATAAGCCTGCGGCTCCGGCTGATTCCAGTGTTACTTCAACGCCTGCTCCTGCAGATAAGCCTACAAGCTCTGACAGTGCAGGTAACATGATAAAGTCTGACGATAAAACCCAGACCACGAGTGAAAAGCCTGTGGAGGGAAAGCCCTCTGGGAAACAGTATAGGACTCGGACAGCTCCAGCCGCTGCACCCGCTACACCCCCTTCCTAAACTAAGTTTCTTAAAGCACGTTATCGGTGCTCTAAGAAATTACCGAAACTGCTTAAGGTCGCTGTCCTTAGGCAGTTATTTTTTATCGTGCCAGACAAGAGTGCCTTTTGAAACTACATTCATGGCATGTTCCATGTATTGTCCTTTAACCTGACCGCTCTAGTGGGAAAAATTTTATGAAGAGAACTCTAGTCTCTTTCCTTACGTTGGCCCTATCTCTAGCGGTTCAAACAAATCTTCAAGCTTCTCCTGATTCGCCAGGTCAACTCCCTGTTGAAATTCCTTCAGGAGCTAGTGTCCAGCCTTCTACACCACCGAAGGCGCCAGAGCCCCAATCAACATCACCGAGCCCCGTGGAAGAAATGCAAAAGAAGGGTCCTACGGAAAAAACAGGCTCTAAAGAGAAAGGGACGGCCAAAGAGAAAATAGTAACAGCAGCGCTAGAAGTGACAGACCAGGAGCTCCATGACAATAAAGTAGTGATTTCCAGCGTGCGCATGCCTATACGAGGATGGCTGGTCATTCATGGGGATGTGGCAGGACAACCGGGTCCGATTTTGGGAAAAGTGCCTTTGAACGTGGGGGAGTTTAGGGATGTTCCTGTGGTACTCATCGTCCCGCCCAAAAGTGAGAAGTTATGGGCCATGCTCCATGTCGATAAAGGCAAACCAGGTCTTTACGATTTTGGAATAGATGGACCTTTAGAGCAGGGAGGTTCTGTCGTAATGATGCCTTTCACCGCGAAGTAGACAATTTTTTTCTAGGACCCAGTTTTACGGATGTTTTTTGATTACCTCATTCTTGGCTGAAGGAGGTAATTTTTAGATGTTTTTTATATGAACAATGGGTATAGTTTTTCTGCTCTATTTTTATAAAGTTTCTATTGCTATTGAGACTACTATCTGCAATTTGGGAAATCTAGATCTGTATGGCAAGTACCATGTAAGCTGTATGGATAAGATAAAATATTTCACTATCTTTATAATGCTTTTTGGAGTCATATTTTTTGATAGAGTAAGTGCTTATGCACAGGATTTACCTGATTGGTTAGAAGAGCAAGTTAGGTCAGGAAATCTAACCCGTAAAGATGCCATTGAGCTAAATCAAAGTAGGCAGAGATATGCTCCTAATAAGAATGCTGATCTGCCTGAAAATAATATAGCGAACGATCTATTAAACACTTCCGATCAGGAGATTATAAAATATTATAATCAAGGTCTTGCTAAGTATAATTCAGGTGATTATGAGGGAGCTATTAAAGATTATGGCGAAGTTTTGCAAATTAATCCCAGTATTACTTTAGCTTATAGTAACCGTGGATTAGCTCGGACTAGATTAGGAGATAACCGAGGAGCTATTGAAGATTGTAGTCAGGCCCTGAAAATTAATTCCACGTTGGATTTGGCATACTTGAATCGTGGACTTGCTTACCTGAATTTAAAAGAGTGGCAAAAGGCCATTGACGATTTTAGTTATGCCCTTAAGAACAACGCTCAGCTACTTTACGCTTATAGTAATCGTGGGGCTGCTTATGCTGAATTGGGAAATGATCAAGAAGCTCTTAAAGATCTTGACCAAGCTTTGAAGCTAGATCCCAACATGGCTGCAGTTTATATCAATCGGGGATTTATCCATCTGCACTTGAAGCAATACCAAGCTGTGATTGAGGATTCTAATCGGGCACTACAACTTGATCCTAATCTGTACCAAGCCTATCAGAATCGAGGAGTGGCCCGTGTGGGCTTAGGAGATAAACAGGGAGCGCGTGAGGATTTACAAAAAGCTGCCCAGTTTTTACAGAGCCAGGGAAAATCAGAATCCTATCAGCAGATTATGAATGTGCTCCAAACTCTTTAGGGCTAACTCTTGCGGCGGGCACGACGTTGTTGACGATTGGGTCCTTTGCTGGCTGGAGTCTCGGACTTCGAAAAAGGAGCAGCTGGTTTTTCTCCTTTCTTTTCAGCCCGTACTCTTTGCCAGGCAACGCCTGTAGAAAGCCAAAAAGTTAGACTCCACGCAAAAATGCCTAAGCCTATCCAATGCAGCCAATTGTCATAGCCTAAAAATAACCAGAGACCCAGCCAGGAAAAACCAATTGCTGAGGCTAGCCCATCTTTAAGAAGGGCGTTCCAATCTCTTGTCACATTGGAGAGGGTGAACTTGAACCATAAGTACAGGGGAATCCCTAAAGAACCCGCTAAGAGGGGCCAAAAATTAAAGCTATTCACGACAATGCTGGCACGGTATGCCTATAGTCTACCGCTGCCCTGTTCCCAGCCTATAGGTAGTTGGGCTGCTTCATATCTCGGTAGAGGTAGTTCGTTTTAGGTTATTTGTCCGGGTTAAGCGTCCCAGGCAGTTATCAGT
>JBAUTB010000258.1:0-21969 GCA_049582005.1 Gloeobacterales cyanobacterium
TGAGGAAGTTGCTGACCATCCTCAATGCCATGGTCAAACATGGAGAGTTGTGGAAGGCGACTGAGTTGGCAGAAGAGGGGATTTAAGGATTCAAGCCCTTGACTTTCAACACAGTCGCTAATCCGTCTCCGCAGGCAGCTATGCGTTACCCATAGGTCTTGAGCTTCCAGATGGATGCGGGTTTTGAGCCAGCAACTTCATGGGGGGTTAGGGGTGAGGTAACTGTATTACCCTAGAACTATGCGCCAACTGCTCTATCTTGAGATTCCTTATCCCACAGACCAGGTTCTTTCTTGGTTGCAATCCTGGCGCTGGAAGGGGGCAGACCACACACAAACGCCCGATGGCCTCAAGTTTTCTGTTGGAACCTGTGAATTTTCTCTCTTTTGCTGGAATGTACAGCGCACCACCTATTTCAAGTTATTTCAATGGCGTGGGGAATCTTTTCCCGAAGAGAAAACGCTGATTCAAAGCCTTACTACCCAAATCCGTGCGGCTTTTCCCAGACGCTATCCAAGCCTGCCCGAAATTGATCCCAACGCCAATATCTTTGAGGCTCTTGCCCCTCACTATCCCTTGACTGCCCAATTTTTTCAGCGCATTCCGATGGGTGAGGAAGCCCTGAAAAAATGCTACTGGTGGGAAAAAACTTGGCGAGAAAATATTAAGCAACCGGGGACAGCAAAGGCAAAACAGGTGCTCTTCCGAGAAAAACCAACCGGAGTCTCGACCCTCGAATTTGACTTGGTTTATAGTGGGGCCGCTTTAGGGGTGATCCATGCAGCGATGATGGCTCGCTTGGGTTGGAAGGTAGCGGTCATGGAACGGGGTTCCTTTGGCGGGATGAATCGAGAGTGGAACATCTCCCGGGCTGAACTGCAATCTTTTGTGGCAGTCGGCTTATTTACTGAGCAGGAAGTGGAAAGCCTGATTTTCAAAGAGTATCGAGATGGTTTCAACAAGTTCCACGATGGTAACGTTCCCAAACGCGCCGTAGCAGCTATTTTATCCACGCCTACGGTTTTGAATGTTGCCTTGGATGCTGAGCGATTACTGCGGCTTTGTGGAGAGAAACTGCGGGCCGCAGGGGGCGTAATTATTGACAATACGGAATTTCAGAAAGTCTCGGTCTGGGATGAAGGGGTCTGTATCACCGGACGTAATCGTACAACGAATGAAAATGTCCAAATTACAGGACGGGTATTCATGGATGCGATGGGTTCCGCCTCCTTGGTGGCGCAACAACTCAATGATGGACGAGCTTTTAATTCTGTGTGTCCGACGGTAGGTGCGGTTGTAGAAGATGGCTTTGAAGATGGGGTTTGGGACTATGATTTAGGCGATATCCTCTATTCCCATGGTGATATTTCACGGGGCAGACAGCTGATTTGGGAATTATTTCCCGGCAAAGATAAAGAGCTGACGTTCTATCTATTTCACTACCACGAAGTCCATCCGCAAAATCCCGGTTCGCTTTTAGAACTCTACGAAGATTTCTTTGCAATTTTGCCAGAGTATAAGCGCTGTGACTTGGAAAAACTGAAGTGGAAGAAGGCTACTTTTGGTTATATCCCTGCCTACTTCAGTGTGGGAGAGAAGTCTAGAAAAGCAGCCTATGATAGAGTTCTGGCTATTGGAGATGCAGCCTCTTTGCAATCTCCTCTAGTGTTCACTGGCTTTGGCTCGCTAGTCCGAAACCTGCCTCGGCTTTCTAACTTACTGGATGAAGCCCTCCAGTTTGATTTGGTGACTGGGGATGATCTTGATAGAATCCGGGCCTATCAAAGCAATATCACCGTCACCTGGTTGTTTTCGAAGGGGATGATGGTGCCTACGGGCCAAGAACTTCCGCCTGAACGGATCAATGCCATTCTCAATACCTTCTTTGGCATCATGGCGGAAGAAGACCCGAAGATGGTGGATGACTTCATCAAGGACCGGGCCGGATGGTTGGCCTTTAATCGAATGGCGGTCCGGGCGGCCCTGAAAAACCCGATGTTGCTGGTTTGGATTTGGCAATTGACGGGGTTTAGCTATTTCCTCCGTTGGTTCCCCAGCTATCTGGAATTTACGGCCCATAGCTTTTTGGGTTGGACCTTGGGCGGCTGGTTCCCTACCCTCCTCTGGCGTTTAGAACCATCCCTCAAGAGCTTTTCTCCCCGCTTGTGGCATCGTCTTCTGGCCTGGACATACCGACTCAATTACTCGGTGGGTAAGCCTCAGTCAGTGAAAATACGGAAGGCATACAAAGAAGCCGTAAAAGTTTCATAAAGTTCAATATTTACATCATCCTACTAATAGATACCTTAAGCCCAGATAGGCACTCTGAATTCCTATTTTAGGACTTAGAAGAGCCACAGGTTTGTAAAGATGACGTGTCAATTTCTCTACGTATTATGACTAAGTTGTAGAGAATCCTTACACTTCTAACAAAAAAATTTTACTAGAATTTAGCTCTTTCTGCATATAAGTTTCATCTCACTGCTTAGGTTATCACGATAGATTAGGCCCATACAGGCATCAATACTTGTTTCGCATCAACGTTGGGGCGTACAAAAGTGCAGAGAACTAATCAAGGAAGACGTGGGCAGAAAGGATTTTCTTTAGCGCTTAGTATATTTGTAGGCGTAATCCTAACTGGGCTTGCTTTCGCAATTATGAGACGGTCCTCAAGCGAGGTCCAGATAGCATCTTCCAATAGCAATGCCGTAAATGCTTTGAATGCTGCTGAATCAGCAGGCACAGTTGCGTTAGATACACTTCTAAAACAAGGTAACACCGTAGCATTTCCTACAGGAACCACGGCAGATCAAGTACTTCCTTACTTATGTAGAGATAACCCTTTATGGGTTCTAGTACAACGTCCTACTGCTAATGCTAATTATCGTACAATTTCAACAGCCTCAAGTACGACAGCACCAGCAACGTTCCTCCAACAGAATGGAACTAACGCTGCAGCAGATGGTAGTAACGCCTTTGACCCTCTTACTTTAACTACTTCTGATTCTTTTCTAGCAACGAATCAATCCGTAGTTATGGCAAAAGGTAGCAATACGATTAGTAATGGCGTGGGTGGAAATACTACATTTCCTGTAAATTTAGGCATGAGTACGCTAACTCAGACTAGTTGTACAGGTCTAAGTTCTTCAACTACTGGTAGCAGCCCCAATATAACAAGAACTTATCTGCCGGGAGGTCCAGGGTTAACTTGGACAGGGCTTTCATCTGGGACTGCTGACATTCCTATCAGTACAAGACAGCTTGGCAATTTAGGTGATAATCAGGTTTGGTCCATAGCAACTTTACAGAATTTCGCATTAAGTCAAGTACAGATTATCACAGGGACTAAGGTAGGAGATGCTACATATAATAGACCGCTAAGCTTATTCCGTCTGGTATATACCTATAATCTCAAAGGTGAAGGCCAAATTCGCAAGAGTAATGGAACCGTTATTGCTCGTCAAGTGGTGCAAGCTCCAAATATCTTGATTGTCGATTTGGCAGAAACGAGCAATTTAGCTTTTTCCCAGTATGGCTACTTTGTCAGTAACTTTAATGGGCTCTATTTCGGAGGTAATGAAGTCTACGATGGAAACGTCTACCTTGGCACCGCTCCAGGATTTTATGTCAATAACGGAGAGAACCTGCCCACGATATCAGGAAACTTTACCTCCGCAGGATGTAGAACGAAAGGGTCCTCAGCTACAGCATGCCAAAGCGTTAATATTTCCTCAGGGAGGTATGGAACTTACTACACTGCTGGAAGCAAACTAGGTAGTAATGCGACCTTAACCCAATCAGCAAACTTCCAAAGTGGTGCAAAGTTTTCTGAAGATGGTATTGGCTATATTCCAAAACCAACCAGTGGAGGCTACCAGCTTAAAGCAGCACTCTTTGGCAATACTTCAGCTGCCGCGAATCCTAATGATGACGTAATGAAAAATTCTGAAGTAAGAGCTGCCCTTGGAGTAGCAGTTTCCTCAGAAACCGCAACACCCAATGGCGTCTACTGGACTAATCCTACCGACCATACTAGTTCTACACAGGCATCAAACTATAGTACTTGGCTCTCTAAAGCCACCTCTACAAGTGATCCCAACAATAATTCTAGTAACCTATTGAAAGGTATTTATATTAAGGGGGATGTTGACAACATCAATATGTACGCTGCTAAATCCTCTTCTACACTTACCTCCCCTGACGTCCAAGTTATAGAAGTTCAACAAACTTCAGGAAGTACTATTCAAAGAACTAAATTCACGATGAATAAGACAGCAAATACGATGTCTGTCCAAGTTGCTTCAGGCACATCAGGTACAGAGGCCTATGGTACTGCCATAAATTATAATCAAGCTCCAAACGGTATGATTTTTGTAGACGGAAAAGTTGGTACTGATGTTGGCAGTACTTCAGCTTATAACGTAGGCTGTACGGCTAAAGTAAGCTGTAGAGGATTAATTAGCATTCCAGAAAACAACAATGCTGCTACTTTATCTTTTGCAAGCGGCGCAGATACTCCTACCATTCAAAAAGATTGGGGATTGACTATCGCGGCTAATGGTAATGTGGCTATTCAAGATAACCTGAACTATCAAGTAGATCCTAGAGGAGCTGACCGTACGTTTGGCACGAGTGATGATCCTGCTACTGCTAATGCACAAAACGCCTTAGGCATCGTGGCTTTTGATCAGAGCAGTGTAAAGAGTGCTAGTGGCACTATTAGCACTACTACTATTAATGGCCAGGTTTATTGGGGCAATGGACTCAAGAACAACGCTCGCAAAGATACTGTAAATGGGCAGACTGTTGATGCAGTAGATGTGCAAGCATCTATCTTTGCCAACCAGGTTGGAATTAGTTCCGGAAGCATACGGTTAGCAGAATATGTAAGACTCCTCGGAGGTGAGATTCAAACAAATGCAGGAGCGGACTTTGCTAGTGGATGCAGTAGCACAGTTAATCTTCCAACGGGAGGTACGCTCAGCTCAACAGTTTGTCAGGGAGGTCGTATGAATCTGACGGGTGATCGACGCATGCAGAACGGTGAGTTAGCTCCTCCAGGATTCCCTACTCTTCAAAATGGCACACCTACCTATGTAGCGAATCCTGTCGGTCAGCAATCAGTTGGCAAAACCCGTTGGCAAACCCTCATGTATCAACCTAGCTAAACTATGAGAATCCTTATGCGCAGCCGCAATCGTGTTGGTTTGACCCTCGTTGAAGTGCTTGTATCGGTTACCTTTACCGCTATTCTTTTAGCAGGTTTATCAGTTCCCCTCGCCATCGGTATGGTCAATCGTAAACAGGGGCAAAATCTTACAGATGCGACCAATCTTGCCCAGGCTGAACTGGAAAGCATTCGTGGGACATGGCTAGATCCAACTCCTTCTGCAGATATAACAAAATCGGTTGGGCAGAGTAATTTCGATAACAACAATATCAACGTCGCCTGGCTTGCCCCGAACACTACAAACCCCTGTGTACTCAGTGCTACAACAACACTGACAAATGTTTATGCTGCAGGCTCAGTCTTATCTCGTAATGATACGGTAAATAATCTATTGAGTGATCCTTCCCAACTTGCCCCCAATAGTACTGAGATACCCACAGCCGTTAGAAATATTGCGATTGATTCCAATGGAGATTGCAAACAAGACTATTGGGGCCAAATTATCTTTGGTAACGCTCCAGACAGCACAGGTACTGCCAGCATAGCCAATACAAAAAGAGTGGTTATTCGCATTTTCCGTCTACAAACCAACCCCAATAGCCTTAGCTATACTCCTGTAAATGCAGCACGTCCTACTATTTTTGGTCAATCCGGAAACGTGCAGAATGGAGTTTCAATAATGAATTTACCTTTAGCTGTTGTTATTGCCGATATCCCCCGCTCTTAAGAGATAAAATGATGCATCGTAGAAATAATGGATTTACCTTAATAGAGGTGCTTGTCACAGTTTCAATAGCTGGCATTTTAGCTGCAATAACTACAGTATCTATACAACCACAACTCCAAAAACGGAGGCTCATTGAAGGCTCACAGCAAATTGAGCAAATCATTCGGAAAGCACAGCAAACAGCAATTACAAGGGCTCGGACAACTTATATCCTATTCAATCCAGGAAATACCTATACTTTTGTTGTGGGAGACCCTTGCAAGCCAGATATTAAAGCCACTCCACTCGTGGATGATCCAACCAGTGATCGGATCCAATCTGTCACGACAGAAAACCTGCCTACTGACGTGAATATAGTTGCCACAGCGAATTCCCCGACTGATGGTGTTTGTCCTACTCCCACTGGAGCTCAAGACCTTAATGTGAATACCCCAAAGCCCAATATCTTAGCTTTTGATTTTCAGGGAAGGGTTATGAATAACAACGCAGGCAGTCGATACATTCGTCTTCAACTTAATCCAGTTGGCAATTTTGGAAACTACGACACATACATACTGACTGTTCTCGGCGATATCGGTACGGTCAAATCATAGGAATTATCCATGAAAATCTACTCTCTTCGAAAAAGTAATGGCTTCACTTTAGTGGAAGTGCTGATAGCGGGTGTGGCCTCTGGTGTGATGGTTCTGGGTTTGATTGGCGGAGCTTCAGGTTTCTTTAGCCGCGACAGTCAAGAGCGCCAACAGATCCTCACACAGCAACGCCTAAGATTGGTTACGTCACAAATGGCATCAGATATTCGTCAAGCTGGATATATCTATCAAAATCCCACTACTGCTTCTGCGCTTATTGGTACAGGGACAATAGGTTTTCCTGCCAGTACTACTCCAATCCTGGCTGTAATAGTTCCTAATCAGATTAATGGAGCTGCTGACCCAAACGGTAACTTTATCTTAGTTATCTATGCAACGGGCCCCATTCCAAACGTTGCCCCTTTTAACTCAATTAGTAGTATGCAAGGCAATGTTATCTATCGTTGGTATTCTCAGCCTGAAGCATTCGATCCACGTACTCAAACACAAGGCAACGGTAATCTACCCAATGCACTTAATCTCAACTTTAAACTTTACGGTGGTGCAAATACAGATACTGTACCTCCGATATTGACTAGCAACATTAATACTATTACCCTCAATGCGCCTGCAGCTACTTTTGGCCCCACTGGAATGGCTGCCGCTCTTCAAAGTGCTACCGGGGAAACGGTCAGTATCCAAGCATACACAGGAACAGGTTGGGCGGGTAAGGTTCCTACCCTTACTGAATATCTCCAACCCCGCAATTTAGGACTACCGCCAGCTCCCTTACCTAGTTCAGTTGCGGGTGCTGGTGGGAATGTGGGGGGATGTGTTTCTAATCCTGTTACTTGCGATTAGATTAGCCATTATAAACTGATAGCTATATCTATGGTTTGACTCTCTAAAGGGCACCTCGATTAATTCAAATTTATTGAGAATAAAGCTGATTTATTGAGAATCTCTCAGGAGATTTCAAGGGTTTGGGCCATCGGCAAATCTATTTTTCGAGGTGCCCTAAAGTGATTTTGGGAAGCTAATATTTATATGCTTGGAGGGAGCGTAATAAATTCCAATAATAAGGAATTAAATTGTTAATAGCATTTTACTTTTTGAATGCGCCAAGGTTGCTTCTCCCCCCAGGATTGGGGGGCCGGGGGGACTATATTGCGATGCATTAATTTAGCAAATTGCTCTGAAAATAGATTTTCATCCTTTTGGGATGCTGAAACATCAGCATGGACGATTGGTATAAGAGGATTTCTTGTTCGAGTGGGGTATGTCGGGGTTTGTCGGCTGCGCCTGCCGGACACGGCCACGCTCAACCCGAACAGGCCATTTTTCATGCAGCACTCAAGCAAGGATCTAGGCTGGGTCTAAAATAGACGGCATCCTCTCAATGTGCTGATGATGCCTGGGAAAAATCAGGTCACAGCCCTATTTGTTCTGAATGGCTTGAAACGGATTGGGCTTTTATGGTTGTTGCTGCTTATATTTACTCCAACAACTTTTGCCCAAGAGCCAATCACAATCAAAGTTTTGATTCCCGCCTTTGATACGGACGAGTGGGCTATTTTGGCTAAGCAATTTGCCGCTAAGAACCCTGGCCTACGACTTAAACCTGTCCAAGGGCCGATGGCTACAAACCTAGTGGAAGACCTCTATACCTCTTCCTTCTTGTTAGGCGACTCCCCCTATGACCTGGTGTACATGGATATCGTCTGGGTGCCCAAATTTGCTGCAGCCGGTTGGTTGATGGACCTTTCTGAGAAGTTGCCTCCCCAGGAACAGAAAGCATTTTTGTCGGGAGATTTAGACGGCGGGCGCTATAAGGGAAAACTGTATCGGGTACCTTTTCGTTCTGATGCAGGCTTGCTCTACTACCGAACAGATCTGCTGAAACAAGCGGGTCTAAAGCCTCCTGAAACCTTCATGGAGATGGTCCAAATTTCTCAGACGCTCCAAAAACAAGGCAGAGTGAAATGGGGTTATCTCTGGCAAGGAAAGCAGTATGAAGGTTTAGCGGCCATGTTCACAGAAATCCTGGAAGGATATGGCGGATTCTGGATTGACCCTAAAACCAATCAAGTGGGACTGGACCACCCCGAAGCGATTGAAGCCGTGACGTTCTTGCAGAACACGATTAAGCAGAAAATTTCACCTCCAGGGGTGACCACCTATCAAGAAGAGGAAAGTCGCCGCCTGTTCCAAAGTGGAGATGCTGTCTTTTTACGTAACTGGCCCTATGTCTGGGCCGAAGCCAATAAACCAGACGTACCGGTGCGGGGGAAAATTGGCTTGAAACCGATGGTGCATGCTGTAGGGCAAAAAAGTGGAGCCTGTCAGGGAGGCTTAGGGATAGGTATATCCGCCACCACCCGACATCCCCAAGAGGCATGGCGTGCTGTTCAATTTCTGACCAGTGTTGAATCGCAACGCCAGTATGTTTTGCATACAGGGGTCATTCCCAGTCGTCGTGCCCTTTTTACCGATCCTCAGCTAGTCAAAAAATATCCTCATTTCCCCTCTCTTTTAGCGGTAGTGGACCGGGCTGTATTGCGCCCGCCCATCCCCCAGTACGCTCAAGCCTCCGATATCCTGCAACGCTACTTGAGTGCAGCCATAACCAACCAAGTCAGTCCTAAAGCAGCGATGGAACAGGCCACCCGTGAGACCCGCAGTCTTTTAGGTAATCAATCGAAATAATCCGGTGAGTTGTCAAAAAGTGAGCAAATTCCCTAGGGACTATACTTTAGCCAGTTCGGGAGCGCACCCGTTCCCCTGAGGACCATATCTACAGCAATGAGGAGATGAGTGATGAAAATCACGGCAGAGCAGCGGATAGGCTGGCTTTTCGTATTTCCCTCCGTGGCCTTACTGTCGCTGGTTTTTGCCTATCCGATCGGACGGGCATTCTGGCTGAGTTTTTTCACTCGGAATTTAGGGACGGGGCTAAAACCACAATTTTCAGGTCTGGAAAACTATGGACGCATGCTGATCGATGGTCACTTTTGGCAGAGTTTAGCGAACACAGGAGTTTTCACCGCGGCTTCCGTGGCCCTGGAATTTCTACTCGGCTTGGGAATTGCGCTGGTCTTGAACCAATCATTTCGAGGAAGAGGAGCCCTACGGGCCATCGCCATTTTGCCTTGGGCCTTACCGACGGCCTTGATGGGCCTGGTCTGGGCCTGGATTTTCAATGACCAGTATGGAGTTTGGAATGACATCCTCCTGCGCTTGGGGCTGATCAAGACGGGCGTTAACTGGTTGGGAGAGCCGACCCTGGCCATGCTCTCGGTAATTGCAGCGGATGTGTGGAAGACCACGCCATTTGTCAGTATCTTGCTTCTGGCAGGCTTGCAATCGATCCCTGAAGACCTCTATGAAGCCTATGCTTTAGATGGCGCGACGGCCTGGCAGAGCTTCCGCAACATCACCTTGCCTTTGCTCATGCCCCAAATTTTGATTGCTCTCCTATTCCGTTTTGCCCAAGCCTTTGGAGCCTTTGACCTGATTCAAGTCTTGACGGCTGGAGGACCCGCTGGAGCTACCGAAACCATATCGCTCTATATCTATTCCACCGTGATGCGCTACCTGGATTTTGGTTATGGAGCGACCTTGGTTGTCGTTACTTTTCTTGGACTCGCGACGGTAGTAGCCCTGGGTAGTTTTTATCTGAAATTTGGACTCGGCCAGGAATTAACAAAATGACCAGTTTAGATAGAAGAAAGAGCATTTTGCTGGCACTCATGGCCCTCCTGATCGCAGCTTTTAGCTTAGGACCCGTGCTCTGGCAGGTGCTCACTTCGGTCAAAGTGAATGCCGATATTACCGCTGTCCCTAATATCTATATTCCTCGACAATATACGACCAGTCACTACCAAGAATTGTTCAAGCAACGCCCCTTTTTGAACTACATCATCAATAGTGCTGTCGTTGCTTTTTGCTCTACAGGGCTTTGTCTAGTCTTGGGCACTCCGGCTGCCTATGCTTTATCCCGTTTGAAGCTCTGGGGGGGGCAAGCTATCCTAGCCGGAGTCTTGATTGTGACTTTATTTCCCTACGTATTACTCTTTCTAGGTTTACTGGAACTGGTGCAGTTTCTGGGTCTTGGTAATAACTATCTGTCTTTGATTATTCCGTACACGGCTATTAACCTACCGCTGACCATTTTAGTAATGCGTAGTTTTTTCCAGCAACTTCCCAAAGATTTAGAAGATGCAGCCAAAGTAGACGGCTATAGCGTTACGCAAACCTTAACGCAGATTGTACTTCCGATTACCACGCCAGCCTTAGTGACTACAGGCATTCTGGCTTTTATCTTTTCCTGGAATGAGTTTATTTTTGCTCTCACCTTTATAAGTGCGGAACAGATGAAAACACTTCCCGTTGCCGTTGCCCAAATCGGGGGAGCCTCTGCCTTTGAAATCCCCTATGGTCCTCTAGCGGCAGCGACGATCATCGGTACCTTACCGCTTGTGCTGCTCGTGTTTTTCTTCCAACGGCGAATTGTCCAAGGGCTGACCGCAGGAGCCGTTAAGGGTTAGGGCAGAGGTCCTATCTTGACATCCCTTCCCCCTCAGGACTAAACTACACTATCTCGGTCAAGATTAAGATGTATCGTTGCGCTATAGCTATCTCAAATAGCCTTGGCAGGTCCGCTCAATGAACTCTGGGTTAAATAAATGGGTATCGCTACTGTGCTTGGGCGCGTTTTGGCTAACAGGTTGTTCACAGGTGGGAGCGCAGAAACCTCCAGTAGAATTGACCTTTGTCGCCTATGCCGTCGGCAAACCGGTCTTCGCCCAGTTAATTCCTGAATTTCAGAAAGAATGGAAAGCAAAAACAGGACAAGAGGTCGTTTTTCGGGAATCCTATGGCCCTTCTGGGGCGCAGACAAGGGCACTTCTAGATGGTCTTGAGGCAGATGTCATGGCCCAAAGCATTCAGACCAATATTGATAAATTAGTGCAAGCAGACCTGGTTGCCAAAAACTGGCGAGAACGTTTGCCCTATGGCGCTTCTCCCGCCCATAGCGTCATGGTTTTGGTCTATCGTCCTGGCAATCCTAAAAATATACAGACCTGGAGCGACCTCACCCGCAAGGATGTCTCGATCATTGCCATCAATCCTAAAACGTCAGGAAGTGGGCGCTGGGGAGTATTGGCAGGCTATGGTGCTATTGCTAAAGCAGAGGGAGAGAAGCAAGCAGCAGCATTTATATTTGATTTCTTAAGCCATGCTAAGAGCCTGGAAAGTGGCAGTCGTCAGTCAACCGACGCTTTTGTCCGCAAGCGGATGGGAGATGTAATGGTCAACTACGAAAATGAGATCATTTTTGTGAATAAGATGATCCCCAAGGATTTTCCCTACATTGCACCCAAGCAAAATATCCAGGTGGATTTTCCCGTAACGGTGATTGATAAAGTTGTGGATAAACATGGAACCCGCGCGGTCGCTGAAGCTTTCACACAGTTTTTGTTTACCCCCAAGGCCCAGCAAGTCTATGCCGAATTTGGTTATCGGCCTTCTGACCCAAAAGTTTTTGCACAGTACGTCCAGGAGTACCAGCCTGTTCCTCAGCTTTATGCCATTGCTGATTTGGGGGGATGGAAAGCGGTGAATAAGAAGCTTTTCGACGATGGTGCCCTGTTCGACCAAGCGCAAGAAGCTGCCAGTAGGAAGCTGCGATGAAGATCTCTAGGCGTACTTCCTTGCGTTCTGGCCTAGTCTGGGGGCTGGCCCTAGCCTATCTGGGCTTACTACTGTTTTTGCCCATGGCTGGACTTTTTCTAAAAACGCTAGAACGTCCTTTGCCTGAACTATGGGCCTTAGTGATGACTCCGGTAGCCGTGGAAACCTATAAGCTGACCTTTGGTGGAGCCTTTATCGCAGCATTTATCAATATGTTTTTTGGGGTGGTCCTGGCTTGGATTTTAGTGCGCTATGACTTCCCTGGTAAGCGCCTAGCCGATGGATTGATTGACTTGCCTTTTGCCATCCCCACCGCAGTAGCCGGTCTTACCCTCGCGGTTCTTTATGGTCCTGGTGGCGTTTTGGGGCAATTCCTAGACCCTGGCACTCCTTTAGGAAGTCTATTCGCATTTTTTGGGATTCAAGAGGTCCGTCTGGCCTATTCCCAGTTTGGGGTGGTTCTGGCGATGACCTTTGTAACGGTTCCTTTTGTGGTGCGGACCGTACAACCGGTCCTGTTGGAAATAGAACCAGCCCTGGAAGAAGCAGCCTCCTCCCTCGGGGCGACGAACGGACAAACCTTCCGGTTAGTGATTTTGCCGCAACTCTTACCGTCTATCCTGACTGGATTTACCCTGGCCTTTGCCCGTGCCATTGGCGAATATGGCTCGGTCGTCTTGATTTCCGGAAATCTTCCCTTCGACACGCTAACTACTCCGGTCTATATTTTTCAGCGTTTGGAAGAATTTGACTATGCAGGAGCTACGGCAGTCTCGGTCGTCTTGTTGACGCTCTCTTTGGTGATTCTATTCAGCATCAATACCCTACAAGCCTGGAGTCGTCGCTATGACAGCTAAGGGGCCTGCATCAACCACCAGCACAACAGCGCTCACGGCTACCGCTCCTTTGCCATGGGGACGCTATGCCTTAATCACGCTGGGACTTAGCTTTTTGGCTTTAGTCGTTCTTTTCCCGCTTTTAAATGTTCTCTATCAGGCATTCCAAGGAGGATTAGGCGCTTATTGGCAGGGAATTTCGAATCCTGAAGCCCGCAGTGCCATTTTCCTAACCTTATTGGTCGTGATGGTGGTAGTTCCTGTGAATACGGTTTTTGGGGTCTTAGTGGCCTGGGTCCTCGCCCGCTATCAGTTTCCAGGGAAGGTCATCTTCCTAGGCATTTTGGACTTGCCCTTTGCCATTTCGCCCGTGGTGGCGGGGATGATGTATGTGATTGTATATAGTCCTACGAAAGGCATTTTGGGCCCTTGGTTGGACTCCTTACATATTAGGATTTTGTTTGCACCGCTTGGGGTGATTTTGGTGACTTTATTTGTCACGCTCCCTTTTGTGGCCCGTGAAGTCTTGCCGGTACTCCAAGAATTAGGAGATGAAGAAGAGCAAGCGGCGGCGACCTTAGGGGCCAGCCCCTGGGAAACTTTTTGGTATGTGACCTTGCCGAATATCCGTTGGGCCCTCCTCTATGGCGTTATCCTCTGTACGGCGCGGGCTTTAGGAGAATTTGGGGCGGTTTCCGTAGTCTCTGGTAAATTGATTAACCAAACGGAAACGCTGACCTTGCATATTGAACAGGTATATAGCGAATATCAAACCGTAGCAGCATTTGCCTGTGCTTCTCTCTTGACACTCTTGGCGGTAGTTACCCTGGTGATTCAAGAGTTCATCAAAAGCAAAGAACCATCCACCGAATTAGAAGAAAAGCCAGGGGGAGTCTAAAGCGATGGGAATCACGGTCCAAGATGTCAGTAAACAGTTCGGCAGTTTTCAAGCGGTTGACCACGTTTCCCTAGAAGTAGAAGCGGGTTCTTTAGTCGCCCTGCTCGGTCCTAGTGGTTCGGGAAAGTCTACCCTGCTCCGTCTGATTGCTGGGCTAGAATCCCCCGATTCCGGCAAAATCTTTCTGACCGGCGAAGATGCTACGGCCCAAACGGTACAAGAAAGGAATATCGGCTTTGTCTTTCAGCATTACGCCCTGTTTAAGCATTTGACCGTCGCCGAAAATATTGGGTTTGGCTTGAAACTCCGCAAGGCAAACCAAACCACTATCAAAAAACGGGTAGATGAACTCTTGGAACTCGTCCAATTAGCAGGACTGGCTAAGCGCTATCCCAACCAACTTTCTGGAGGCCAACGCCAACGAGTTGCCTTAGCCCGTGCTTTGGCCGTAGAACCGAATGTCCTTCTATTAGATGAACCTTTTGGGGCGCTTGATGCCAAAGTGCGTAAAGATCTCAGGGCATGGCTGCGCCGTTTGCATGATGAAGTGCATGTGACTTCTGTATTTGTTACCCATGACCAAGAGGAAGCCCTAGAAGTCGCCGACAAAATCGTGGTCATGAATAAGGGCAAAATTGAGCAAATTGGCTCTGCCCAAGAAATTTATGATCATCCGAAAACTCCTTTTGTCATGGGTTTCATTGGCCCGGTGAATGTCGTTCCTTCCGATTCCCCTTTGGTGAAATCGATGAATTCCTTTGGGCAAGATTTATTTATCCGACCCCATGACATAGAATTGCTGGCTACTCCAAGCGAAGGTGCCAGCGGATTTATGATCCGTCGTATCACGCATTTAGGCTGGGAAGTCCAAGTAGAGTTAACCGCTGGCTACGACCATACAATCACAGCCCATCTCAACCGGGAAGAGTTTGATCGCTTGCACCCACAAGTCGGGCAGCAAGTCTTTGTCCGCACTAAGGATGCCAAGTCTTTCGTAGCAGATTACTCGATTTAACGCTCCAAATAGTGTGTTGAGAGCCGGGGGGAGTATTATTTCTGAGCGTCGAAATAGGCTCTGAGAAACGGGAAGAGAAAATCCATTCACATATCTTTACGGTTTCCTCTGTTATTGCCTTAGCCACAGAAGGTAAGATGCACTCCTAGAAGGGGTTGTATCTGCGCCCCAACCTTACTCATTGCCATACGTCCTTTCTGTTTCATTGCCGGTAAAGGAAGAAAACATGATCAAAACCTCAAATCGTTGGCTAGTGGCCCTGACAGCTAGTGCCCTCTGCCTGATGGCGACTACTGCCTCCTATGCCCAAGAGGCTCCTAAGCCAACTTTTGGTTCGACGGCTCCTTGTAAAGAGGTCCCTGCATTCCAAGACAAGAAGACCGCTGCGCTTGCTGCGGTGGATGAACAGATAGCCAAAGCAACTATTCCGGTTGTTCCTACCTTCACGATTATTCCTGGCGTTACAGGTAGTCAGTCCCTGAAGCAGGAATGGGAAGCTAAGAAAGCTTCGTTACAGGACAAGTTCGCTCGTTATGAAAAACCTGGCGTACTCTGTGGCACGGAAGATGGAAATCCCCACTTAGTAGTCGATGGTCGCCTAGACCATGCTGGAGACTTCATTATTCCTAGCCTCTTGTTCCTCTATGTCGCTGGAGCGCTAGGCTGGGCTGGACGCGATTATCTAATCAAAGCCAATGGGGACGGGAATCTAGAAATTATGATTGATGTGCCTAAGGCCATTCAGTCTCTTTCTATGGGCTTATTATGGCCTCTTCAAGCCATCCCTGCCCTTCTGTCGGGCTCTATCCGAGACGACAGTGTAAAACCCTAATCTGGAGTCTAAACTTATGCGTATTCCTGCACCAATCGGTGGTCTATTATTCATCGCAGTCAGTCTTGCCGCCCTCATGTGGGGCAATATCTTGACGAACTATCCCCTGTTTCACCCCATGTCCTAAGAGCGCTTCCTAAAACAAGCTTCAAAAAAGCCCCCTTAAATCAGGGGGCTTTTCACATACAGTACAGATTTACTTTTTCACCTTTTGAGCTTCTACTTTCTCTTTGAAGGATTTACCAGCAGAGAAAGCGGGTACTACCGTGGCAGGAATGGTCATTTTCATACCAGACTGAGGATTACGACCCTCACGCTCTTTCCGTTCACGACGCTCAAATGAACCAAAGCCTACTAAGGTCACTTTGTCGTCTTCAGACACGGCATCGACGATAGTTTCCAAAGCAGCCGTGATGATCGCATCGACGTCTTTCTTTGTATGGCTCGTCCGTTTTGCTACAGCATCTACCAATTCACCTTTATTCATAAAATCTCCTCACAGGGGTTATGTGAAATTCAGATTAGGGGTTTCTCTGGGCTGTTTTCGCTGTCTGCCAAATGGACCAATTTGCACCGTTTGAGGCTTCAAACTGGCTGTGGGCGCGATGTGCACGCCTTGGGGAGTAAGAATTGCTGCAGACATGGCGGGCCTTCTCCTTCGTGACAGATAGAGTACCTGTTAGCAATGGAAGCCGAAAAACCTCTTCAGAGAGGAACCCCAATAAAACTGAACTCCAATGCCATATTTTACACGGTCTTTTCAAAGTTAGGTACTGTTTTGATTTTTTTTCTTAGAAAATGATCCCAAATATTTAGATAAAGGTTGATTTACATTACTAAGATTGCCTAGCCCGCGGGATATTCCTCCGTCAGCCACCGCATTAAATCACTCCTAAAATAGACATCTAGGAAATAATTTAGCTAGCGCACTACTTTTTTAGGAGTCTTTGCGGGTGGTTGTACCACTTGCATTGCCTTCTTCCGACTCATAAATACTTCGTAGATCTTCTTGGCAACAGGGGCTGCATCGCTTCCTCCGTGCCCTCCTCCTTCCACAAAGACAGAGACAGCTATCTCTGGCTTGTTATAGGGTGCATAGCCTACAAAGACGGCATGGGTGCGGTGGGAGTGTACGTCTTCAGCCGTTCCTGTTTTCCCCGCAAAGGTAGTAGTACCCAAAGCACCACGGGCCGTACCACTGGCAACTACCTGTCTAAGGCCATTCTGAACTACTGCTAAAGTTTCTGGCTTGAGGCTGAGGCTGGTTTTAACGGGAGGTTCTCCTTTTAACAAGTGAGGTTCAACGCGGTAACCTCCATTGGCAATGACAGAGACCATGACCGCATTCTGGAGGGGGGTGGATAGGTTAAAGCCTTGTCCGATCGCCATATTGGCAGTATCCCCTGGGTACCACTTTTGCTTGAAGGTCTTGAGTTTCCAAGCTTCATCGGGGACCAACCCCGCTGATTCGGATTGCAAATTTAGGCTAGTTCTTTCTCCGTAGCCAAACTTACGGGCCATCGCTCCTATACGCTCCGGGCCAAGGCGCAACCCTACTTGATAGAAAAACGTATCGGAACTTACGGCTAGCGCCCGGGGAAAGCCAATGGTGCCAAAGCCTCGATGATTATGTTCTCCAAAACGTCGACTTCCCACCTGGAGACTACCAAAAGTATGGAGTACAGATTTGGGAGTGAATAGTCCTGACTCCAAGGCTGCAGTGGTCATGATGATCTTATAGGTGCTGGCCGGCGGGTAAGGGCGCACACCCCGGTTTAGGAAAGGATGGTCTAGCTGCTGAAACTCTTGCCATTCTTTCTTCTTGATTTTGTGGGAAAACATATTGGGGTTAAAGCTGGGGTTAGAAGCCATGACCAAGACTTCGCCTGTTCTTGGATCTATGACTACCGCTGCTCCCATCCGACCTTCTAGCCCAGCTTCGGCTGCTTTTTGCATTTCGAGGTCTAGGGAAAGGCTCACATCATTGCCCTTCTGCGATTTAATCGTCCCTAAGACACGCTTGACCTGGCCTGAGGCATCTACTTCTACCTGTTGGCCACCCCATTGTCCGTGCAACTGGGATTCAAATAACTGTTCAGCCCCCATCTTGCCGACAATATCCCCAAGTTTGTAGCCTTCATCTTTGCGCCGATCCAGCTCTTTTTCTGAAATTTCTCCGGTGTAGCCCAGGACTTGGGAGGCTAGCCTGCCATGGGGATAGAAACGACTGAGTTCTGCATCGACCCGCACTCCTGGCAAATCAGCCCCATGTTCCTTCATCCGAATGACAAAGGCAGGGTCTAGACCCTGCAGGAGACGGACTGGATAAGGAGAACGGAATCCTGCAATGCGCAGTTTACGATACATCTCTTTGGAGGACATCCCCGTGTACGGGGCTAGACGTTCCAAAACCTCTGGCCATTTTCTAGGACGCACTTGGAGGGGGTCTAAAAACAAAGAGTAGGTTAATTGACTACTGACCAAAACCTTACCGTAGCTGTCCAAGAGTTCACCCCGTTCCGGGGCTTTAGGCAAGAGGCGAATACGGTTATTTTCAGCCTGCTCTCGCCGTTCTTCACCCTCAACCAGCTGCAAAAGCACCAAGCGAATAACCAGGGCACTCAGCAAAACAACCCCAATCCCCAGGAGTGTAATGGCCCTAAGGCCTCCTCCTGACCATCGTTTTTCTTGCTTCTGTGCGCCTTGTCCTAGCTGCATACACCAATTATGCGCTTTTCGAGGCTGAGTATATCGGTTCCTATACGGTCATCGAAGACATTTAACGACGGATAGAAACCGGAGCATCTAAACGCAGATTGAGAGAACGGTCAGGCCGCACCACTACCACTCTAGGAGCGGTTACGTTTCCCACGAGGACGCCAGCAGCAGCCCCCCCAAGGACTCCACCCCAGGAAACTCCGCCGGTAAGCGCACCTAAGAGGGCCCCACCAGCTGCACCAATACCGGCATCCCCGGCAATCGCTCCGCCTGAATATTCTCTGGGATCCTTTTCATCAGGGATCATGTCAGAGCTGGCGCGTAAAGAGGTGTACTGTCCGTTAATTACAACCCCTTCTGTCACAAATTTTAGGCCTCCAGGGACAGGAGTAAAGCGTCCGCGCACTTCAGCGCCTTTGGGAAGAACAACGCCGCCCCGGTTGTCCAATACGTCCTGAGAAATCACCAAACTGGCATTAGCATCTTTACCAGGGTCTAAGTACTGAGTTGAGTTGGCTGGAGCTGCTACAGGAACCTGTGCTCCTTGTTCCAAGCGCGCAATTCCTACACTGAAGCCACGATTGTTGGCTTGGGGTGCACTGGTATCTGGCTCTAAGACTGGATAGTCTGCTGCACGCACAGACAGCATAGGAGTCAAAGCCATGGAAAGAGAAAGAGAAAGAGCTAAGAAACGACGCATGATGTCCTCCTGAGAACTGATGGTGTTGGTATACGCGCGCTGTAGGCCAGGTCTGCCCTTTGAGCTTCCCCTCATTGTCTGAGCACCCTTTAGGTCTACACCCATCTGTCCCATAAGGGAACAACGCTACCCTCATTATAGGTCGGCAGATGTAGTCGGTTATTTTCCGAAATAGACCTTATTGGATACTTTACTACGCTACATATGGATAGGTAATTAGCTTACAACATAGTATTTGCAAGGAGATACTAGCACACGCAAGAAAGTTTACGGTTTTACTACTGTTGTATAAAGCAGAGTTAGCTTCTATATCTAAAACTGCTTTAAGAAACGCTGATCACTATTGTACAAAAGCCTTATGTCATCAATACCGTAGAGCAACATGGCTAATCGTTCGATGCCTAGCCCTGCCGCAAAGCCTTGGACTTTTTCTGGGTCATAACCAACGGATTTGAAGACATTTGGGTCGACCATCCCAGCGCCCAGGACCTCCAACCAGCGACCTCCAGATTTAGATTCCCACCAGATATCTACTTCCATGGAGGGCTCGGTGAAGGGGAAAAAGCTGGGGCGAAAACGGACGGGACGCTCTCCCAGCAACTCTTCTAGAAAAACAGTGAGCGTTCCTTTGAGGTCTGTGAAGGTAATGTCTTCATCTACAGCCAATACTTCTAGCTGGTGGAAGATTGGATAGTGGCTAGCATCTACTGCGTCTCTGCGGAATACTCGTCCAGAGCAGATCATACGGAATGGGGGTTCATTCTCCTCCATATAGCGGATTTGAATAGAAGAGGTATGGGTGCGCAGTAACTGACCATTGGGCAGATACAAGGTATCCTGCATATCCCTGGCTGGATGGTCTGCTGGGGTATTCAAGGCTTCAAAATTGTAATATTCCGTCTCTACTTCCGGTCCGGTGGCCGGAGAGTAGCCTAAGCCGACAAAAATATCGTTGATGCGGTCAATAGTCCCAAGAATGGGATGGACATTGCCCTGGGGAATATAGACACCCGGCATGGTGACATCCAGAGCTTCTGCGGCCAGTTGCGCCTTCAATTTGGCTTCTTCGAGGGCGGCTTTGCGTCCCTGCAGCTGCTCTTCAAATTCGTTTTTTATCTGATTGGCTAAAGCACCAATCACAGGGCGCTCTTCCGCGGAAAGCTTACCCATTCCCCCCAAAATCGCCGAGAGCTTTCCTTTCTTTCCCATATATTCGATGCGCAGGGCTTCTAAAGCTTCCAAGTCGGGAGCTTGGGCAATGGCATGACGGGCTTCTTGGTGGAGTTGATTTAGTTGGTCTTTCATGACGTGTCGTGGGGAACGCTTCCTATTCTCTCTCAAGGCTGCGGTTTTTGGCCCGGCTTATCCTTTCGGCGAATGACTACTTTGTGAGCGTCATCTAACATTGCTTTTGCTGGCTAATTTTTGCGAACAGGATTATGTTCGTCGGGAGCGCACAGCCTCTGCTAATTCTTCCAGTAACCCTTCTGTTTCTTCCCAGGCGATACAGCTGTCGGTTATGCTTTGGCCATATTGTAGGGGTTGTCCCGGCTGAATATCCTGCCGCCCGGCCAGTAAGTGGCTTTCAAGCATGATTCCCCTGATCCGACGGTCACCACCCGCTAGCTGCATGGCCACATTGCGACAGACCATGGGCTGTTTGGTGTAGTCTTTATGGCTATTGGCATGGCTACAGTCAATCATCACCCGCGCTTTGAGGCCCGCTTTCTCCATCTGTTCACTGACCTGCTGGACGTGTTCGGCGGAGTAGTTGGTCGTTCCGCGACCGCCCCGGAGGATAATGTGGCAGTCAGGATTGCCACTGGTGCTAAAAATAGCAGATTGCCCTTGTTTGGTGTGGCCCAGAAAACAATGGGGGTGGGAAGCTGAGACAATCGCTTCGATGGCAATTTGCAGGTTGCCGGAGGTGCCATTTTTAAAACCAATTGGGCAGGAAAGACCAGAGGCTAGTTCTCGGTGTACTTGGCTTTCGGTGGTGCGGGCACCAATCGCGCCCCAGCTCACCAAATCGGTGTAGTACTGCGGGGTCATCAGATCCAGAAACTCAGTACCGGCAGGTACCCCCATCTCGGCTAGATCCCGTAAGAGCTGACGGCCTATGCGCAGACCATCGTTGATCCGGAAACTGCTGTCCAGATAGGGATCGTTGAGTAGACCCTTCCAGCCAACCGTGGTCCGGGGTTTCTCAAAGTACACGCGCATAACAATGAGTAAGTCATTCGCTAGGCGATCACGAACTTTTTTGAGCCGTTGCGCATATTCACGAGCTGCCTCAGGATCATGAATCGAGCAGGGACCGACGACTACCATCAGCCGATCATCTTCACCTTCCAGGATGCTTTTGATGTCCTTGCGTGTCGATCGGACGGTCCAAGCGGCGTTCTCGGTGAGCGGCAGTTCTTCAAGCAGCGAACCCGGAGTGATCACCACCTCGGTCCAACTAATACGCAAATCGTCCATATTAAATTTCATACAGCGTCTGCCAGTTCAGTGAACAAAGCGCAGAAAGCATAGCATACGGGATGTACTCGCTAACATAGTCTGCTCAGAAACACCTATCGGGAGAGGGTTCTACCCCTTAGTGTCTTAATGGTACGAAGGCTTGAATTGTATATGGGGCTTGTGTTGTACGACTTAAGAGCTTGGAAAGATAGGTCATACTCCTTCCCATTAAGGCAGTGATGTGGCTGTGGTCTCTCCTGCCTCCTTCGTTTGGAGATTAGGATATTTACTCAGTAATTTGCGAGTCGCTTTGAGTGTGTCACGGTGCAACTGACGGATGAATC
>JBAUTB010000259.1:0-6265 GCA_049582005.1 Gloeobacterales cyanobacterium
ACATCGTATGCACTAGCTGTAGGAGCTTGCAATCATAATCGCTCCGGCTCACAATCAAGGTGATTTTGGGCTCACATTAAATGCAACTATCGGAGCACGCTGGCTCAGAATAACTGCAACTAGGCTCACATTATTTGCAACGGGCTCGCAATCATCCATCTCGGCTCAGAATAACTGCAACTATCGACTGCCGCAGATATCGGAAAATGGTAAATAGGTTGAAACCCCGTTCAGAAGAGGATTTCAGGATAAAACTCCTGACACCCTTAGTCCTGGCTTTAGGGTTGGACTTCCAATGCTCAGTTTGCATGTAGCAGAGAATAGTCTATTCTCTGCTACATGCATGCTTTTAGTATTTTTACACCATCTCAATTACACTTTTTGTAGCTTATTAAGAGCCTGCTTCGCTACTTCCTCTGCTCGCTGTGATGTGACTTTTTGATAGCGAAGGGTAGTATCTATTCGAGTATGTCCCAATAGCGCTTTTAATTCCTCTATCTGCATCAGCCCCACCCGTTCTGTCGCAAAGGTATGGCGAAGATCATGGAGACGTACTCCGCTCAGCTCTGGATAGTGCACGATGGCCTTCGTCCATGTGGCATGGGCCGTGCGATAACTCATACGGCTTACCTGTCCACTGACATATTGCTTGGCTGTGAATAATGCAGCTACCCCTGGATGACGCTCCCATTCGATATAATGTTCCAGCGACCGGGCTGTATCTTCATCCCAAAATAACCATCGCTGCTTATTCCCCTTACCAATTACCCGACAGCGACGGCCGAGTAAATCTATCTGCTCTAGATCCAGCGCTAAAGCCTCTGAGACGCGGGCTCCCGTCCGATATAGGAAGTTCACCAGGGTGTGTAATCGTCGGTCTGATTGGACTACCTGATACAACAGAGTTAATTGTTCGGGTGATAGATAACGCACCACTTCATCCGTTTGATGCTCTCCCTGAGCAGCATCTGGCTTACGTCGCCGAAGGCGTGCTATCGGGTTGACCTTGAGATAGCCCTGTTCCACCGCAAAGTTAACGAGGGCCTGAATTACAGCCTGGTGGCGATGATGAGTTGCACAAGCCAGATGGGTGAGGCTCTGTAGGTAATCAGAAAGCATCTCACGGCTTATGAGGTCAATCGGCCAGCGACCATACTCCTGCAGCAGGGGCAAGAGCGTCGATTCATAGGAGTGAAACGTACTTTTAGAAATACCGGAACGCTGTAAGAATTTGGTCGCGACGGTAGCGAAAGGAGTAGCCATTGAAGATACTTAGACAGATACAACTATGTATACTTCTAGGGAAAATAAACTGCCAAATCTAGGGAATCTTGCACAAGGCATTCTCATCTATCTCTATCGCGTAACAGCCTGAGAGAGGTGCCCCTTGGGCTAGCAAGGAATACGAACCTTAGTTTTTCCTCCTTGCAATCATCCCTCTCGACTCACCTTTTCTGCAACTATCGACCACCGCAGATATCGCAAAAGTGTAAATAAGCTAAAATCCTCTTCAGAACAGGATTTCGCGGAGGCAACAGGACCGTGACCCGTAAGCAGCCTCCGGTAGAGGCCTTGGTCTATTTACGACAGCGGTTAGAAACGCTGCCAAGCCGCTGTCGAGAACGTCGGGTGCTCATAGAAGAGACCGCAGCCCTGTATGGCATTTCAACCGACACCCTCTATCGGGCACTGCGAGAGCGGACACAGCCCAAGGCTCTGTGCCGCACCGACAGTGGCACTCCCCGCAAGCTAAGCGAAGCTGAGATGGAGCGCTACTGCCAATTGATTGCCGCGCTCAAAGTGCGGACCAGCAATAAAAAAGGGCGGCATGTCTCTACAGCACGGGCCATTCAGCTTTTGGAAGAGCATGGTCTAGAAACACCAACTGGTTTTGTCCAGCCAGAGCCGGGTGTACTCCATAAGGCCACGGTCAATCGCTACCTTAAAAAGTGGGGCTATGACCATTCCACGGTTATCCGGCAGCCTCCAGCAGTGCGTTTCCAAGCTGAGCACAGCAATGACTGTTGGCAGTTTGACCTCTCCCCTTCTGACCTCAAACATCTTGAAGAACCGCCTGATTGGGTGGAACCAGGTCGGGGCCATCCCCTATTGATGCTTTACAGCGTCGTGGATGACCGCAGTGGCGTATGCTACCAGGAATATCACTGTGTATACGGCGAGGATACCGAAGCGGCCCTGCGCTTTCTCTTCAATGCAATGAATGCCAAGACGATGGATGGCTTTACTTTTCAAGGCATTCCAAAAATGCTCTATCTCGACAACGGACCGATAGCCAAAAGCAGGGTTTTCTTGAACGCGATGGAGCATCTGGATATTCAAATCATGACCCACCTCCCCGCTGGAAAAGATGGTCGTCGGGTTACCGCTAGGTCTAAAGGCAAGGTCGAGCGTCCCTTTCGGACCGTTAAAGAAGCGCATGAGACTTTGTACCATTTCCATCAACCCAAAACCGAAGCGGAAGCCAACCTCTGGCTACATCGGTATCTGCTGAACTATAACGACCAATCTCACCGTAGCGAACCCCACTCGCGTATGGAGGACTGGCAAACAAACTTGCCGACTACGGGTATTCGTGAGATGTGCTCCTGGGAGCGCTTCTGCACCTTTGCCCGTGAGCCGGAGCGGCGTAAGGTTGGCGCTGACGCTAGGGTCACCGTTGCAGGAGTAGCCTATGAAGTAGAGCCGGACTTGGCTGGTGAGACGGTGCTCCTCTGGTGGGGATTATTTGACAACGAGCTGTATGTCGAGAAAGATGACCAACGCTACGGTCCTTTTCACCCAGTGGACGGCCCTATCCCCTTGCATCGCTACCGTAAGTTCAAGAAGACCCGCACGCAGGAACGTTCGGAGCGCATCGAGGCCTTAGCTGCTCGGTTGGAGCTGTCCCGCTCCGCTCTAGAAGGCAATGCAGACCTTGGTTTCCCCGTATTGCAGCAAAACCTGCCGAATCTGCCCACTACTGCTTTCCGCGACCCAGACCCATTTGGCGAATTCACGTACCCAACGGTCTTACTGGCCAAGCTGGCGATTGCCGAGTATCTCGGTCAGGCCCTGGCCAAACTGTCTCCCGCACAGCGACAGTTTATTGTCGAACTGCTGAGCGAAACGCTGAACAAAAAGATAGTTTTGGAGCGCGTTCGGCAGCATTTTCTACAACCACCGCGAGGGTAATACCATGCTCACTGAAGTAATGGAGCACTATGGCTTAGGTCATGAGTTTCACAAGGCTGGCTACTACGAAACTGCCCATCAGCGCCAAATGTTCAAAGAGATAAAAGCAGCGATTGCCGGAGGGAAACTGGTAGCGATTACAGGCGTGATAGGAGCTGGCAAAACGATTACCTTACGGCGGTTGCATGAGGCTTTGGAGAAAGAAGGCAAGATTCTTGTGTGCAAGTCGCTATCCGTAGATAGAGAGCGGACAACCCTCTCCACACTCTTCTCAGCCCTATTCTATGATTTGTCCCCCAGTGATAAGGACCTCAAGATTCCTACCCAAGGCGAGAAGCGTGAACGGGAACTGCGCGACCTCATCAAGAAGGGCAAAAAGCCCGTCGTCCTATTTATCGATGATGGTCATGGCTTGCACAGTAGGACCATGATTGGCCTGAAACGTCTCATTGAGCTGGTTGAAGACTGCGGGGGTAAACTCTCTGTCCTGGTAGCGGGCCATCCTAAGCTCAGAAATGATCTGAGGCGTCCAACGATGGAAGAAATTGGTTCGAGAGCCGTAATTTTTGAACTGGACAGCATCGCTGCAAGTCAACGGGAGTATATCGAATGGTTGTTCGAGACGTGCTCGGTCGAGAGTGCTCAGAGGCCAGAGATGATAACTGTAGAGGCGATTGACCTGCTCACCCTGAAGTTACGCACCCCTTTGCAAATTGAACATTATTTGACGTTGGCTTTTGAGGCGGCTTACAAAGCAGGGGGTTCACCCGTGGATGCAGAAGTGGTCGAATCAGTTCTTTCCAAGCAGCTAGACGATCTTGAGCCGACGCTAACCCGCCACGGATATAGTGTCAAAGACTTAGCCGAGCAGTTCAGCGCCAAGCCTGCTGAGATCCGTTCGCTATTTCGTGGAGAACTGGACCCCAAACGTGTCCAAGAATTACAAGACCAGATGCTCAAGGCAGGATTGCCCATTTAAGGCACAGCAGCGCTTGCACGAGCAAAATCCGATAGTTGCAGATAAAGTGAGCCGAGATGGATGATTGTAAGCTGGTTGCAAATAAAGTGAGCCGAGTTGCAGTTAATCTGAGCCAGAGCGTTCCGATAGTTGCAAATAAAGTGAGCCCAAAATCACCTTGATTGTGAGCCCGAGCAATTATGATTGCAAGCTCCTACAATTAGCTGTACCATTTGAACCCCTCTAGGTTTTGTAGCCTGAAACCCTTGTGGCTAGCTGACAAAATGCTGTGCCAAATAACTTAGACTTCAATCGGTACAGCCAAAACAAGCCTTTTCTCCGTTTTTTGGTAAAAAGAGCAATTTTATTTTTGTAACTCTTTCACAGCAGGACTTTCAAGCAATGGATGGCGGCAAAATGCGCCTTCGCTACTCTTACTCCTTCATGCCGTCTGGTAAATGACCGAATGAAGAGGCTCGTGCGGGAAATCCGCAGGCGGGCTTCTGTGAGGGGGAGGCTTTCAACGATGTATGGCTGAATCATGTGGCACTCTCGATACCGAAAGGCGAGAGAAACAGAGAAAGCAAACCATGCCTAAAACATTGAAGGAGCCTCTCTACTCGACCCCAGACCCCATAGTCACGATTTCATGGGATCGCTATAATTCGTAACGATGGTTGCCCCGCGTGAGACGTTGGGGACAAAGGAGCAGAAATGCCAAGTGTTCTGATCGAAGTACGACGGCAATACACGCAAGAGCAAGAAACTGCTCTTATGGAGGCAGTTCACATAGCCTTGCGCGGGGCTTTCAAGACCGTCTCAGGTGATAAGAACGTACGCCTCATCGTGCATGAGCCTCACCGCTTCACATGCCCACCCACCCGAGAGAAGCCAGATTTCTACACGCACATCAGCATTGACGCATTTCCAGGTCGCTCGCTTGAAGCAAAGCGAAAACTCTACAGGGCTATCGTACAGAACCTTGAGCCGTTTGGTATACCGAAAGATCACGTCAAGATCCTGCTCAGAGAAGCCGCCGAAGAGAATTGGGGAATTCGCGGCGGGCAAGCGGGCTGTGATGTTGATCTGGGCTTGAAGATTGAAGATTAACGAAAATGCGCACCTGGTTCTTTCGGATTTTGTGGAGATACCTGAAAGCTAATGTCGGTAACCGTTCATTGAACCAGCAATGAGTAGATTCCGTAACCAGTTCTCATGATATACAAAGCCGTTGAGATCCTTGAATGGCGAACAACGATCGGGGTCTGTTGCTGTTGTTCGCTTACCATAAGGATGGAAATTCCAGATCAACGCCACCGACCTTAAATACTGACGGGCTGCTTCTTCTGAGCCATGAAAGTATTGCATGGTATACAACAGGCGATCTTGATAGTTCATCAACCGGTCGAGCATATTGCTGGTGCGAGCACCCTCAGGGTAATCATAGGCAACCTGAAACTGTTTGGATTTCCCTTTCAGATTGACCAACTTTTTGAGAATGGATGGTTGTTTGACCTTCGCTTTTGCCCAGTCTCTCAACCGACGTAAGCGTTGGGCAAAATGCCGCTTACTTGGCGCTTTGTAGAGATGCCAGAGTCGCCCCGTCAGCTTCTTCCATAAGACTTTGTTCTTGCGACAGCGTTTCTGAATATTGAGGACAGAATTCAGGAAACACAAGATAACGGCGATCCCCGCAAAGAGCTGTTGCCACGCAGCTTGGGTGTGATCCCAACCATCGATATTGACCGTTTCTGGCTTATAGTCCGGATTGAGGGCTAACGCTTCATCCCGGAAGCAGCCATACCCTTTTACCAAGTCTGGCATCTCTGCACTCTGGACAATATCCATACCCAGAAAACAGCCTGAGCCAACGGTTGTAGGGATAAAGACCCGTTCTCCTAATCGCCAACTGTGCTTCTCGTCAGCCACCAGATTAAGCGGAATCGAGTCTGGGTCTTTGACCGTGGTGCCAACGATAGAGAGGCGACCTAATACCAATTTAAATAGTATTCAGGGCAGATAGGGCATCCAGGATGAAGGCATAACCTGTGAGGGAAGCAATCACTTCAGGTGTCAACTCAGCCAGGAGTTGATCGACTTTGGTTTGCAGTTGCT
>JBAUTB010000260.1:0-24560 GCA_049582005.1 Gloeobacterales cyanobacterium
TCCGCTAAAGATATCCAGCATTGGTTTACCCACTGCTGCTACTGTACCTCACTCGACTGAGAACCGCTATAAATCAAGACACTAACCATAAATGGGTCTATCGCTCCCATAAAAGTACGACGAGTCAAACGGCAATGCTGTGCCAAAATCTACTCCATGAGGCGACTGCAGCTAATGCTGATAAGCGCGATATTCAAACCAATGATCAACGGAGTCTAAGGTTGAACTTCCCAAACCCGTCTTTCGACAACTCGTTGGTATTGCCAAGGCCACGCAACAATCACTTGGGCGATCACAACCCAAAGCGTCGCGAGCCACCTTCCGCACATCTGGCAATGCGTCTTGGAGATCTGAGCCGAATTTCTGAAAAATGTAGATTTAGAGCGTTGAGGATTGAAGGTGCATCGATTGCACAGAGGCACTAGTGTGATTCAGATGAAGCTAATAAAAAGGTGAATACCCCCGAATTTTCTTTTCAGGGGTATTCGAGCGTTCGAAAGGCGTTATATAGCTACTAGTTGTCTACTTGCTCTGCTCAACTCCATACAGACGACCCAGAGATGAGTTTCTCAAGTACTGCATATATTCCGCGCGCGTCATGACAGTTTTGCTGCCAACGCGGACTTGGGCACTAGTCAGCAGCCCATCCTGACATGCCGCAGAGTTTGTATCTCTCGCAGTAGCTGATTGCTTCTGATTTTGAAAACGCGAAACCATACATGTCCTCCCCTGGCGCTCCTCTATCATGCCCTAAAAACCTCATTTTTACTACATCACGATAGTAAGGTACTGCCTCATTGAGGGAAGAAAGTACTATCAAATTATGCTCATCAGACTCTAGAAAGCAGCACTGGAGAGCTACATTGACCGCATACCAGACTAACCATAGACCAACTGTCCGTATTAGCCGATGAGGATTATCTCCACGACAGTCCGGATGGGTTTCCAGATGTGAAATCACCATTTGGTTTACGGGTCCATCAATACGGGTGGAGTAAAGGCTGTACCGCATGAGCCCCCAGATTTTCTCTCTATAGACCAGTTTGATAATGGCTTCGTGGTCACTAAAGTCTGTTTTCTGCCAAAACTCAGGCCAGGCGAAATCCCAGTCAGTAGGCATATCTGCTTCAGATGCACTTTCAATCTGTGCAGTTTCTTTCTGTCCAGACGAAATTGCAGTTATCTCTACTGTGGATGGTCCGATGTCCATTTTCTTTTGCTCATAGGCTCAGGAGAAGAAAGGCAGGAGGCAGATCGTTTAATTGCGTAGATGCACCGGCATGACCAGATAGGAAAAATCGCTGCCATCAATCGGCTTGAGTACCGCTGGATTGACCGGCCCATTGAACTGGAGCTTGATATCGCTGGCCTGAATCACTCTGAGCCCTTCCAGCAGATATTTCACGTTGAAGGCAATGGTGAGGTCTTCGCCGGTGTAGCGGATCTCTAGTTGTTCCCGACCACTTCCCACATCAGGAGCGTCCACAGAGAGGGTCAGGATGCCCGTAGAGGCGAAGTCCATGCGGACAATGTGGTTTTTCTGGTCGGCTAGCACTGAGATGCGTTCTAGGGCATTTAAGAAGGACTTGCGTTCCAAGTCGGCAGTGCGAATAAAACTTTCAGGAATCAGCTGCCCATAGTTGGGGTACTGACCATCCAAAAGGCGGGTTGTAAGCCGCTGGTCAGGCAACTGGAAAATGACTTGGCCGCGGTCCAGACTGACCTCTACCGTTTCTGCCGTATGGGCACTGAGCATTTTTTGCAGTTCCCGAAGGGCGCGCACTGGAATGGTCACATCCAGGGCAGGAGCAGTTTTTGTACCATTTCCAGCTACGGGATTAGTACGCACCACTGCCAGACGATGCCCATCCGTGGCTGCAAATTCTGCATTATCCTTCGCTGTTTTGATGTGAACCCCGGTAAGAACCTGTTTGGTCTCATCGGCAGAGGCCGAAAAGAGGGTGAAGTCTAAACCCAGGAGTAAATCTTGAACTTCTACGTGGAAAGAATCAGCCTCAGGAAGCTGAGGAATAGCCGGAAAATCCACTGGGTCCATAGCCCGGACCTGATACTCACTAAACCCACATTCCAGGAACACTAGGTCGTCTCCCTGCATAGCAAAGGTAATTGGGGCCTTGGCAGGAAGTTTGGAGACAATATCGCTAAGGTACTTGGCTGGGAGGGTAGTACGGCCGGGAACCTCCACATCCGCTGGGAAACGACTGACAATCCCCAGGTCTAAGTCATAGGCGGTGAGGGTCATGAAACCATCAGCGGTAGCCTCCACCAAAATATTGGACAAAATGGGGTGGGTCGGCCGGGTGGCTACGGCCCGGCTGATGAGGTTTAAGTTCTGATTTAGCTGTTCTTGGCCACAAACTAATTTCATGAGGAAGAGCTCTGTGTTTTCGGTGTTTTTAGTGGACTATTTCGACGGGCCTTGCATAGCGATGATTTTACCAAGAGGTTGGTCTTGTACTTTTGGGTTTTTAAGGTCTAAGTATTCCAGGAGAAAGACCTGGGTTTTTTGGGTTTACGGATCTGAAATTTTTCATCGTTCCTTCTAGAAGTATTCTTCTGTCTTTTTTAAATATTTTATTTAGTAGTAGTAGTAGGGGGTGTGGAAAATGTGGAAAACTCATAAAACACTCTCCAGGAAAGGACTAGAAAATCCACAGGCCTGTGGATTGATCTGTGCATAAGTTTGGAGTTATCCACAGGGCATATTTACCTGTGGATAAACAGGCCCTTTCTCCCCAGGTTATCCACAGGCTTTCCCCAGGTTATCCACAGATGGTTGATAGCATTTTGCTCCCTTTGTGTCTTTCTGTCCATATTTTAAGCAGCTAGTACTAAAAATTGACCTACACACCAGTAGGGAAGGTGGGAAGGGACTCGGAAAAATATCCATAGTTACTCAATCTGCCTCTGAAATCAGGCGTTGAGAAATACGCTGGAGCAACCGTGTAGTCTGGGCATCATGGCTCTTTAGTTCGCTAATTTTATCGATAGCGTAGAGCACCGTAGTATGGTCCTTACCTCCCAAGATTCCACCAATCTTGGGCAGACTCAAGTCTGTGTGGCTACGTAAAAGGTACATGCAGATTTGTCTAGCGGTGGAGATTTCTCGCTTACGGGAATTACCCCGCAGTTCTTCTAGGTCAATGCCCATCTCTTCGCTAACTATATCCAGTACCGAATTGGGGGTGACCTCTCCCTTCGGTTGTGGAGGAGAAAGAATGGGCCGAATCGTTTCCACCCGCATCGGTAACCCTGAGATGGAGACGTAGGCTATGGCCCGAATGAGGGCTCCTTCTAGTTCTCTGATGTTGTTGGTATAGGTAGTAGCAATAAATTGAATAACTTCTTTGGGAATGTAGTTCCCTTCGTCTTCTGCTTTTTTTTGCAGAATAGCCATGCGGGTTTCTAAATCAGGCGTCTGAATATCAGCGATCAAGCCCATAGAGAAGCGAGAACATAACCGATCTTGCAGCCCAGAAATCATATGGGGTGGGCGGTCTGCTGCCAGAACAATCTGTTTTCCATCTTCGTGAAGCACGTTAAAAGTATGGAAAAACTCTTCCTGTGTATATTCTTTCCCCTCCAAAAACTGCACGTCATCAATCATCAGGAGGTCTACTTTCCGATAGCGCTCTCGAAAAGCTTGCATTGCATTTCGGTTAATGGCTTCGATTAGGTCATTGGTGAATCGTTCGGTACTGATATAGCAGATTTTGCTCTGTGGGTTTACTTCTAAGCGATAGTGGCCAATAGCTTGCATGAGATGAGTTTTCCCTAAGCCCACGCCTCCACAGAGAAAAAGCGGATTAAAATCTTTCCCTGGCACTTCCGCTACAGCTAGAGAAGCCGCATGGGCCATACGATTGGTTGCGCCCACCACAAAGCGGGAAAAAACGTACTTGGAATTTAGGGTCCCAATGATAAAGTCTGATTTAGCAGCTGGCGCAGCTTTTGGCGAGACATTCTCGATTGCTTCTGTTCTCAGTTCGTCTTCAGAAGATTCGCTGGATGTAAAAGATACTTCTACAGATTTACCGAGAACTTCGTGCGCCGCCTCTGCAATGGCTGCTGCGTAGTGTTTCTGCAACCAGTTACGCGCAAAAGGGGTAGAAGTTTGGATAGTGAGCTGATTTTCGTCAAAAGCTTCCACGCTGGCAGGTTTAAGCCATGTTTCATACGCTGGGCGCGTCAGACGCATCCGGAGACGCTCTAGAATTTCAGACCAAAGGCTTTCGATGGTGAGTTGCACCTACATACACTCCGCCGAGGGGGGAAAGCTAACGGCAATTTGCGGCAATTCTACTCATGATCCGAACGTGCGTCCAGCACTAGTGACCATGAATAGTGTTCTAGAAAGGGTAAAACCCTATGGGTAGTGGACTATCCAGAGAATAAGACGCATATTGGTTAGGGTGATTCATTCTAACCGTCCTCTACCCAAAGGGAATCTCTATTCTTATGTACAGTTTTTGACGTATGATCCTAGACTTGGGTATTTTTGATGCCCCACATTGATTAGGAATTGAGGAACGGTTATGAAGCGTACCCTTGGGGGCACCAATCGCAAGCGCAAGCGCACCTCCGGCTTTCGCGCCCGCATGCTGACGGTGGGTGGTCGTCGGGTCTTGAATGCTCGTCGCAAACGGGGACGCCACCGCTTGGCTATCTAGTGCTTTATATCGGCCAATTAAGTGCTTCCGAAGATCTATCGCTTGCGTAAATCCTGGCAGTTCAAGCGAGTTTATGAAAAAGCCCGTAGGTTTAGCTGCCCTTCGATGGTTCTTTTGGTTTTACAGAATGAAGTGTCTGAGCCACGGGTGGGTATTTCCATAAGCACTAAAGTGGGAAAAGCAGTAGTGCGTAACCGTCTTAAGCGATTTATTCGAGAAGCCTTTAGAGAATTTTTACCCAAAATTCCCCCCGTCGATATGGTCGTTGTTGTACGAACTGAGGCTGTAGGTAGCTCATTTGCAATTATTAAGTCAGAATTAAATTATCTGCTTACGAAAGCTGGAGTACTGTATGGCGATTCAGGAAGAGGTGATTTATGAAGGGCGCATTCACCCAGGTGATCTGATAACAAATACAGTTCTGCTGGTGACGGTTATTTGGTTACCTATCTGGATTGGTTCCCTTGTCCGTTGGATTTTTGTCCGGTATCGGTTCACCAATCTACGCCTGAGTGTAGAAGGGGGATGGATGGGGCGTGAGCGCACTGATGTGACCTACAAAGAAATTGTAGAGGTCAAAGATGTTCCCGCTTCTATCATGGGAGGCTTGTTTGGATATGGCACCCTTCTTTTGGTCTTGAAGGATGGTGCGCGTCTGGAATTGAAGGCTGTGCCTAAGTTTCGGGAAATTGCTGAGCGAATTCGGGAGCGGATGGTTAACGCTGGTCCGTCAACCATTAGCAACAAGACTGCTACGAAACGTTAAGATGAGTGAGATGTCGCGGGGCTTGCCCACGTTATGGATTTTGGAGTCGGCTTTTTAACAAACAACGTGATGCTACCGATCTTGGATTTTTTCTTCAAGATCGTTCAGGATTACGGCTGGTCTATTGTTTTACTCACGCTCGTTGTGAAGTTTGCTCTTTGGCCTCTTACTGCCAAGAGTATCCAAAGCATGCGTCGGATGCAGGTATCTCAGCCCATTATGCAAGAGCGGCAAAAAGAGATTCAGCAGAAATATAAGAATGACCCGGCAGCGCTCCAGCAAGCCCAGGCAGAGCTCTTTAAAGAATTTGGCAATCCTCTGGCAGGCTGCTTGCCTGTGCTCGTTCAAATGCCGATTCTGTTTGCGCTATTTGCCACGTTGAGGGGTTCGCCCTTTTCAGACCAGATTTATAACGTGAATCTGAAAGTGGTTCCCGCCACGGAGCAACTACAGGTGGAAGGAAAAGTGGGTCCACACAATATCTACCTAGATACTTCCAACCATGAACCCGTAACGGTTGAACCTGCTGGCGGAAAAGTCCCTGTTGGCAAGTCTTTAGCGCTTAAGGTCGAAGAGCAGAACGGTCAACCTTTTACCAAACTTCCTGTTACCTGGGTGATCAAAAACGGTAAGGATAGAATTTCTCTTTCAGACAATGGGTTTCTGACAGCCAAGGCTGAAGGGGATGTCATGCTTGAAGCCCATGTGAAAGGTATCGCCGCAGAAAAGGGTTTCTTATTCATTGAAAAGATTGGGCATGTGGGTGTGTTCACGGAAAACAAAATCCATTGGGATACCCTATTGCTCGTTGTTTTCTTTGGTCTTTCCTTGTATGTCTCCCAGACTATTACTTCGAAAAATATGGTTGTTCAGAATGAGCAACAGCAGTTAACCCAAAAGATAACGCCTCCTTTGCTAACGGCCATGTTTATCTTCTTCCCCTTACCTGCCGGGGTCTTGTTATACATGGTTATTTCCAATATCTTTCAAGTTGTCCAGACCTTGATTCTCTACCGTGAGCCTTTGCCCGAGAACCTTCAAAAAATCAAAGAACAATTGGAACAGAAGCAGCAGATGAAAGAAGCGGGAACGGGTATGGAAATTCCGTTTGAAGGCAGTTCTCGTCGTGGGAGAAAAACGATAGATGTTCAGGCTACAGAAAAGAGCGACAACAGCAGCAATAATCGTAAGCAACGCAAAGACCGCAAGAAACCAGCAGATTAATTAAACCGCAGAGAAAAGCAACTATGACGGTGAATGTACAGGACCGGGGTAAGCAATGGGTGGAAGAGGTATTGACCTTGATGGGTTTGCCTGCAGAGGTACAAGCTCTTCAAGAAGAGCAGGCCGAATCGCTTTGGTTGCGCATCGAAGAGCGTAATTTCACCCCTGAACAACGACAGGTAATGGTTGGTGCTGGAGGCTCTTCTTTGGATGCGATTCAGTTCCTAGCCAATACGCTGCTCAATATCCATGCTGCTCCCGAGGAACAGCATTCCTACACTATTGAATTTGCGGGCTATCGTCAGCGTAGACAGCAAGAGTTGCGAGACCTGGCGGACGCGGCTTTAGACTACGTACGCTCCATGGGCCAGGAGTACATCTTTGAACCGATGTCTTCTGCGGAGCGGCGTTTTGTGCATACGATTTTGAGTGTTCATGAAGATGTGCAAACGGAAAGTCGAGGGCGTGAGCCGGAGCGTCGGTTAGTGGTACAGATCAGAGGAAAAGAATCTTTGGGAACTCCTCCCGAATAGTCTTCTCTGCTGCTCGGCCAGAAATCTCTTACTTGGATGATGAGAGGAAGAGGACAGGCTCGCCTTATAATGAATCGTCTATCTCGGGAGTGTGGCGGAATGGTAGACGCATCAGACTTAAAATCTGAAGTTTCGTAAGAGACGTGCGGGTTCAAGTCCCGCCACTCCCATTTTTAAAGGGTAAAGATAGAAAATTGGGGGCAATATGCTTGCCCCCAATCGAACAAAATAAAGACTAACCAGCCTTAGAAAGCTCTTCGTTCACGAAATCGTGAAGGCTAGGGAACAAAAAATGGTTCTCTTCCACGTATTGTGCAGAAAATAACCCCTTTTGTGCCCAAAAATAGCGGTCAATCGTATGTTCGTTGCGGCGTACCAACAGGAGAGCGGGAGGAATAATCCCTCTTTCCTGAATGTACTGCCTTGCTGCAGTGACGGATTTCTCCTCACCACAATCCAACTTGAAACGGGGCACTAAATCGAGTAATCTCTTACCCTGCAGACGGCTAGGGCTTTTTCTTTTCCTTCTGGCCAACTTGGGCCTCCTCTTCTATCGTGTTCTAAGCGCTGACACTCCCCTTTTTTACAGTTCATGTATTGAGAACTACAAAAATCTTAAAGAAGAATAGCATCCCTTTCTAAAAAAGCCAAATGGCTCTAGGGGAATCTACAGAATGTCTATCTCATGACTAAGGGAGTAACTAGATTTCGGACAAAGTAAAAGGTTCCGTAGCCTGCTGCTCCAGAAAAAAGCACGGTCGCGACCAGGATGAACAATTCAACGCGCATCGTCTGTCCCTGTGACGGAGACTTTTTATCTTTTAGAGAGGAGGGCTCTGAACGCTGAAGAAGCTTTCTGTTGGAGTTCCGATCAGTACTGAGCTGGCTGATTTCTTGTTCCTGGCGCAGAATTTCATCCATAAAGGCTAGGTTCTGCTCTACTAAGTCCTCTTGGGTAATCGCCAACTTATGGTTCTGTCTGCGAAGATATTGGGTTTCTGTCGCTAACTCACGATAAACATGAAGAGGGACAACAGGCTGCTTAAACTCTATCTCTTTCAACTCTTCCATATCTACACCATCTCAAATCATGATTTATCATAGCGGCTTCTTCGAAAGTCTTGGTGTTTATTGCAGTATTTTACAGAGTCTAATTACTGCAATCTCCAAAGCTTCTCTGGTCGTATTCCCTGATTTAAGAGCGACCTCTAAATCTACGAGAACCTCAAGGGTATTCAGTAGCTGTCTCATTTGAACTCTCTTTACTTCTTTCTGGAGAAAGAAGACTCTTTTAGGGTTCCCAATCTCTGCCATTTCTGCCATTTCCTTAGGATCTTTCCCCCCTTTTTCACTCAAGACTTTGATCCAAGTCCAGGTTCTAAACTGGCTGATTAATACAGCACTGACCTTTAGTGCAGGCTCATTTCGGCCCAGAAGCTCATGTAGAATATCCAAAGCTCTCCCTGTTTTCGCCTGAAGAATACTGGAGGCTAGTTGGAAACTGTTGTGTGCTGTAGAAGGAACTAAATGTTCTATTGTTTGTTTTTCTACAATGGCTTCATTGGATCCATTGATTGCACTATATTTGGTGTATAAAGCAAGCTTCTCCAGTTCATTTTCTAAGCACCGAGTATCATTACCTATGGCATCGGCTAAGAGAACGGATGCTTCAGCGCTCAAGCTTAATCCTTTTGCTTGAGCCTTCGCTTGTACTTGATGCAAAATGGCTTCTTCATTCCAACTAGCAATTAAGTTGAATTCTTGGGTCTTAGCAATTTTCTCAATGAACTTTGTTGACTTCAGCCGCTTGTCTGGTTTGCCAACGAGGCTGAAGAGTAAGTGATTTTCGGGAGGCAGCAAGGGTAGGGTACGCTCCAATTCTTTGAATAACTGATCAGAACAGCCCTGTAAGATCTCGGCATCTTCTAGCCATACCAGGCGGTTGCCTTGTCCAAAAGCCGGTGTGAGTGCGATGTTCAGTGCTTCTTGTCCCGCTTCTGCTCCCAACCGCTGATAGTTAAAGGCCGCCCACGCCGCATCCACACATTTCTTCCGCAAGGTATGGGCTGCATTTTCTAAAGCGTAGGCATCTTCACCGTAGTAGAGGTAAACAGGCATATAGGTTTGCTCAAGAGGTGTGCTACCCCTCAATATCACATAGGTCGTAGGGATAACTTCATTAGGGATGTCTGCCGTCTTCCATGAGGACGCAAGTGCTCCAAAAACCCTGAATATTTCTAAGCATTAAACGTCAGCTCTTGACCCCTTACCTCTGGCTGAATCGCTCCATCTTTCCAGGCAAGCTGACCCGCTACAATCGTTACGCGTGGCCAACCTGTGAGAGACCAACCTTCAAAGGGACTCCAACCACAGCGAGATAACAGTTCTTCTCGTCTAACGGGCTTAAAGTTTTCCAGGTCAACTAAGACTAAATCGGCGTCCCAGCCCACCTGGATGCGCCCTTTGTTCGGAATCCTATAGGCTTGGGCGGGGGCTTCACACATCCAATGGACAACCTGTTGGAGCCGTACCTCCCCCCGATGAACACTGGTTAGCATTAGGGGTAAAGCAGTCTCTACTCCAGGCATTCCGGCCATCGCTTTGCTATAGGGCACCTCTTTTTCAGAAAGGAGATGCGGTGCATGATCGGTGGCAATCAGGTCAATCACGCCCTCTTGTAGACCCCGCATCATTGCCAAACGGTCTTCTAGACTTCGGATCGGGGGATTCATCTTGGCTTTGGTACCAAGCGTCTCATAAATCCGAGTGTCTAAAAAGAGGTGTTGGGGGGTCACTTCGCAGGTAATCCAGGGCTTTTTCTCGTGGCGGAGGAAATCCACCTCTTCCTTCGTAGAGAGATGGAGGATGTGGAGTCTGCGCTGATATTTCTGGGAAAGGGCTACCGCTTGTTGGGTTGCGAGCAAGGCACATTGGTTATCCCGAAGCTCTGAGTGGACCTGAGCCTCTTCTCGTCCTGCAAACAAAGCCTTGCGTTCATTTATCCGAGCTTCATCCTCAGCATGAACAGCGATTAACTTGTCCACGTCTCGAAAGATATGCTCCAGGTCTTCAAACTTATCCACGAGTAAGTCCCCGGTACTGGCTCCCATAAAGATTTTGACCCCACAGGTCCGGGTCGCCTGTTGCAAGACAGGAATATTGTCGGGGGTGGCCCCAATAAAAAAACCATAGTGGACTACCGATTTCTGACTGGCCCGCTGGAGTTTATCTTCTAAAGCTTCCAACGTTGTGGTGGTGGGGACCGTATTAGGCATTTCCAGAAAAGCCGTTATCCCCCCCTTGGCACACGCCTGTGAGCCTGTGCCAAGGTCTTCCTTATATTCTTTGCCAGGCTCCCGAAAATGCACTTGGGGGTCGATGGCACCGGGAAGCAAGACATGACCCTGGGCATTGATACGTTCTTCTCCCCGTGCGCTGAGGTCCCGATCAATTTCGATAATTTTTCCATCCTGGACCCGGACCGCCCCTTCGTAAAGGGTGCCATCAGGGAGAGCGATTCGGGCGTTATGAATAAGGAGAGAGGACACGGTGGTTTGGTGAAGTACTACACAGATAATTTAAGCTGGAAACCATCCCCTATTGAGCGAGCAGTGAAAAAGAAAGAGAAAAGTTATTCCTGGAAAGGTACTCCCAATGCAGGTATTGTTTTGGGTGCTATCGCAGTGCTCTGGGCTTTGAGTATTGTCATTTCTGGATTTATCTATCATTAGGGATTCTGCTGCTATGCGTAGTCTGCTGGTGACTATGGGGTTTTTTAGTCTCTGTTCGTTTGGAATGGTATGCATAGCGGCACCCACCACCGCCAATCAGTATTTTCAGCAGGGTAGCCAGGCCCTAACCAGAAAACGCCCTGCTCAAGCCGTATCGAACTTTCGAAAGGCCGTACAGCTTAATCCCCAATTAGCCGCAGCATGGCGTGGATTAGGCGTCGCCTTAGGTAAACAGAATCAGTGGTCAGAAGCAGCTAAAGCTCAGGAAAAAGCGACGGATCTGCACATTGAGTATGCTCCGGGCTGGGTCTTACGCGGCTGGGCCGAACATCGGAGTGGAAACCATCGAGCTGGAGCTACTTCCTTGGAGAGAGCTGTTTCGCTCGATCAGAATAATCTGGAAGCTCATAATGCTTTGGGAGTGGTGTACCTTTTTCTGGAAGATCCTAAAAAAGCGGAGGTCAGTACGCGTAAAGTATTGGATTTGGATCCCGAAAATGGTACAGCTTATTTCAATCTAGGGCTTAGTTTAGACCGTCAAGGACGCTATCAAGAAGCGGTAGCATCCCAGGAGCAAGCTCAACGCTTTGAACCTCGAAATCCCCACCCCTTGATTGCTCAGGCGATTGGTTATGATGCTTTAGGACAAAAAAAAGAGGCACAAAAGGCCTATTCCAAAGCGCTTGGATTGGATGCCCGATATTCTCAGACAAGTTATATCAATCGCCTAGTGGAGGCGGATTTTAATCAGGCGCAGATAAAAAGAGTTCAATCTTTAACTAAGTAAGAAGAATATAAAAAGGTAGGATTTCTATATATGTAGAACGTTTAAAATGTCCAAAACTTTAAAAGTTATCAAGAATTCAGAAAATTAAAAAATATCAGTTGCATAATGCCTACCATAAAGTACGAGAGGCCAGCTCTGGCTTGTGAGGCTTAGGTTTTGTATGAAGCTAGAACAGATAACATTGCTACTTGCCAGGATCGGTCAGGTTAAACAAGTTCAGTCGGACCAATGGCAGGTTGACTCTGAAGGCCTACGATTCTTAGTTCTGCTCAATGATCCGCAGGACTGGGTGCGCATTCTCCTTCCTGTCGCTCCTCAGGTAGATGCTTTACCCCTCATGGTCCAGCTTCTCGAAGCTAACTTTGATTGGACGGGGGCCGTTCGATTCGCTTTTCAAGAACAAGCTTTATGGGCAGTGTTTCAACATCATTTTTCTACCCTAACGCCTGAAGATTTTTCTGATGCCATGGTTCAGCTCAAGGAGTGTAAAGAAGAGTTGTATTACTTGTGTTTTGAAGGATTAATTCAAACCCGAATGGAACAGATTGTCCAAGTACTAAAGAATCAGAATAAAACGCTGGACGATGCTATGCAAGCGCTCAATCGCTTCTATGAAGAAGGGGTGATGGGTTCTCTAGAAGCTTCTGGGGAACAGAGAGCTTTGGTCCTCGAACAATGGCGCAAGAAACTTGCTAGGCTTTGGGAGGACATGCCCGCGTAGGGTCTTCGTTGGTGGTCATGGTAGCGTACTTGTATGGTATCCCCTTCCCCTCTTTCAGCGATTCCACCACGGACTCCAGATTTTGAGCAATTAGCCCAGGGCTCTCGTCAGAAGCGCATGGCGATTGCACTTTTGGGATTAATGGCTGGTATTGTCTTGCTTCATGTTTTTGAGCAAGGCTTCTGGGTTGCACTGGGATTAGGAATCATCCTGTTGGCTTATATCCTGAAACTGATCTTCAGTCCTCCGCCCAATCGTAAAGTCGATGCCTCCAATACGTGGCCCAAGGTTTCTATTTTGGTTCCCGCTAAGAATGAAGAACAAGTGATTGGGCGACTGGTCGAAAACCTTTGTACTTTGGATTATCCCGATTATGAAGTCTGGGTCATTGATGACCGGGGTACAGACCGCACCCTAGAAATTTTGCAAGCCTACCAAAAGCAATATCCACATCTCCACGTTCACCTGCGAGCACTAGAGAGTAAACCGGGGAAATCGGCGGCTTTAAATGAAATCCTTCCCCAGACCCAAGGAGCATTGATTGCCGTCTTTGATGCCGATGCTCAAATAGACCCGTCCTTTTTCCGTCAAACCGTTCCTGTCTTTGAAGTGCGTAACGTGGGTGCCCTCCAGGTCCGCAAGGCCATTAGTAATGCCTCGGAAAATTTTTGGACCCAGGGACAGGCGATGGAAATGATGCTGGATGCCTATTTTCAGTCCGCACGCTTGGCGGTGGGAGGGGCGGCTGAACTTAGGGGCAATGGTCAAATTGTCCGTCGAACAGCTTTGGAAGCGATTGGCAACTGGAATGAAGAAACGATCACGGATGATTTGGACCAAACGTTGAGATTGCATATGGCTGGCTGGGATATTGCCTTTGTTGACTTCCCGGCTGTGTATGAAGAAGGGGTGACGGCTTGGAAGGGACTCTGGCGACAGAGAAGCCGTTGGGCGGAAGGGGGAGCCCAACGCTATTTGGATTACTATCGACCGCTATTGGGCAATGCTATGGGTTGGTCTAAAACTTGGGATCAGCTCTCTTACTTCGTTATCATTCAATATCTGTTGCCCTTGGCGGCTCTTCCAGACCTGTTGCTGGGGATCATTCTGGGGCATGGACCTCGGTTGACGGCCTTAGTGATCCCCGGAGTGCTGATCCCAATGCTAGGAATGACGCTGGGCCAAATCCGCTATGAAAAAATGCCTCTTGCTAAAGCCATCAGTCGTTCGATGCTGGGAGGAATTTATTTCTTACACTGGTTACCCGTCATGGTAGTCACCCTGCTCCGGATGATGGTGAAACCTAAAAAATTAGTCTGGGTAAAAACCCTCCATACGGGGACATCTTAAAGGCAAATGGACTCTATCCCTCTTCCGTAAGATACCAACAGGCATTAGTCTATGGAGAAGCATTTTTTGGAGCCATGCAAAAAGCAGCGGTAGTGGGGCTAGGAAAATCTGGGTTTTCGGCAGCGAAGGTGCTGCTAGCGAAGGGATGGTCAGTTGGTTTGTGGGATGGAAAAGATTCTTCTTGCCTACGTTCTGCTATTCAAGCTTTAGACAGCGCAGTGACGGCTCATTTAGGACAAGAGTTCAATCCTATAGAAGCCTTAGACCTTGTGGTTGTCAGCCCAGGGGTTCCTTGGGATCATCCTGGTTTGGTTAGGGCCCGTGAACAAGGAATCGAGGTTTATGGCGAAGTGGAATTTGCCTGGCGGACTTTGCCCCGCTGTCCTTGGGTCTGTGTAACGGGCACGAATGGCAAGACAACGACCACGAGTTTGTTGTCCGCCATATTCAAGGAAGCAGGACTACAGGCTCCTGCGGTGGGCAACATCGGCAGACCCGCCACGGAAATCTTTTGGGAAGGCACACCAGACTTGATTGTGGCGGAACTCAGCAGTTTTCAAATTGAAGCAGCCCCCACGATTGAGCCTGATGTATCGATCTGGACTACCTTTACGCCGGATCATTTAAACCGACATGGAACTCTGGAGCGCTACAGCCAAATTAAAGAGGGGTTGTCAGACCGAGCTAAACAGGTTGTGCTCAATGGAGATGACCCCTACGTTCGCAGTTTGCAAGCCCGCTGGCCAGGGGTGCTTGTGACCAGTATTCATGATCCGGAGGCACCGGTGGGCGTGCGAGACGGTTGGATAGAGTTCCAAGGCAAACCAATTCTACCGATATCAGAAATTCAACTACCTGGCCACCACAATTTACAGAACGTCCTCATGGCGGTAGCAGCGGCTCAAGCAAAGGGGATCGATCCGACGGTGATCCGAACTGCGATTCAGAATTTTAAGGGAGTTCCCCATCGTTTAGAGACCGTAACCCAGGTGGAGGGGATCAGCTTTATCAACGACAGTAAAGCGACGAACTATGATGCGGCCCAGGTTGCCCTAGAGGCGATGGATGAACCGGTCATTCTCTTAGCCGGAGGGCAATCGAAGGCCGGGGATCCCTCAGCTTGGCTTTCGAAAATTCAAGAAAAAACACTGGGTGTAGTGTTATTTGGTGAAGCTGCCCCTTTATTTAGCGATTTTTTGCATGGGATTGGATATACTAACGTGCAATCCTGCGAAGACTTGACGGCGGCAGTGCCTCTTGCTCTTGTTCTTGCCCAAAAGTCTTCCTGTTCTGTTGTCCTACTTTCTCCTGCCTGTGCAAGTTACGACCAATACCAAAACTTCGAAGAACGGGGAGAACATTTCCGTCGCCTCTGCCAAGGATTGGGCGGGGGAAGCTAAATTTATTGCTCTTTTGGTCTATATCTGGCTTGCGTTTGGTATAGTCCTTCTCTTTACTTCTTCCGTTCCCCTCGGCACCATGGCTTATGGGAACCCGCTGTATTTTGTTTTTCGTCAGCTCCTCTGGGGGGTGGTCGGTCTTAGCGTCTTCTTTTTTGCCTGTAGGGTGCCTTTGTCTTTCTGGTTTCGTTGGAGCCCTCTGTTTTTCTTTTCGGTCTTGGCCTTAGTCGTTGCAACCCGTTTCATTGGGGCAGAGCTAAATGGAGCTTCTCGCTGGTTGATTCTTGGACCAATTTCTATCCAGCCTTCAGAATTTGCGAAACCGGCCTTGGTCATTCATACTGCCTTGCTCTTAGAGCGATGGCCGAAGCTAGATCTATCTAACCGATTGATCTGGGCAGTCATAACCCTGGCGATGATTGGGGCTGTATTGGTTCAGCCCAATCTAAGTATGGCGGTTCTGTTGTCCGCTGTCCTTTGGTTAATGGCTTTCCTTGGGGGGCTTCCCTTGAGTCTGCTGCTTACGGGACTTGGGGCGGGAGCTGCTTTGGCGGTCTATAAAGTCAGTACTACAACGTACCAATTAAGTCGCTTTGAGGCTTTTTCAGACCCATTTGCCCAAGCGCAAACGGGAGGATATCAGCTAGTCCAAAGCTTGCTGGCCGTTGGTTCCGGTGGCTGGTGGGGGACGGGGTTTGGCCTCTCGCAACAAAAGGCTAATTTTCTCCCCTATCCATACTCAGATTTTATCTTTGCTGTATTTGCCGAAGAATTCGGTTTGATCGGCTGTTTAGTTTTCTTGGGTTTCCTGTTGATGTTCCTCTGGTCAGGCCTCCGATTCGTTTTAAACCTCTCTGCACCTAAACGAGTCCGTCTGGTGGCTGCAGGCGCTACCTTGATGATGGTTGTTCAGTCCGCTATTCATATCGCAGTAGTAGCGGGAGCGATCCCTCCTACAGGAATGCCCTTACCGCTTGTGAGTTATGGCGGAAGTGGTTTGGTGGCGACCTTGCTCACCGCTGGTTTATTGGTGCGTGCCGTTAGAGAAGTCTGTGCTGCTCCAGTATTAGAGGCTGCAGAGCGGTTCAAAAAACAGCAGGAAGCGAAAGTACAGAAAGCACCTATGGCTCCAGCCTATGCTCCAGTTGCTGATGCTATTCCTGTATATACGCCCTCCCGAGCTATCCGTGAACGTAGACGGGCACGGCGGAAGAGCTATGAAGATTTAATCCGGCGCAACCGAAAGCCTTCCTAGATAGAGCTGATGGGCAGTGATATATTCCTTAACGGCGCTAGGGATATTGGCTGTTTTGATTTCTTTTTCTTTTCCACAGGCTCGATTCCTTAGTTCTTGGCGAAGCTGAGAGGAGGAAACCTCGGGAGGTAGGCAAGAAGCTAAATGCCAACGAAAATTTCCCTGAGGAGGAACGAGTGGGGTATGGGGACGAGGAAAGACGAGCAGTTCTACTTTTTGGGCGAGCACAGAGGCTTGGTGCCATTGGTGCACCTGGGATAGAAGGTCAGAGCCAATTACGAGCCATAGGGGGACCTGTGGATATTCTTGCTCAACGAGCTCCACGGATTCAAGCGTGTAGGGACGACTCAACTCTGGACGGTAGCGGATGGTCTCGGCGGTCGGCAGAATTTTTTGAAGCATCGCGGCTCGGTGCTCTAGACTCGTCTGCCTGGGCTTAAGGGGATTGTCCACGGCCCAGACAAAAGTCAGCTCAACATGGTTTGCCAACCACTGCAAGATGGCCACGTGCCCAAGGTGAGGGGGATCTGCTGATAAACCGAAAAGCGCAATGGGTTGCAAGCTTTAGCCCCTCCATTAAGGTTCAGGAACATTATCCCGTGATGCAATCCCTATCGCGAAAAATAGTGTTGGCAAGGTATCTATATCCTTTCTACTCATTGATTTTGAGTATTCTGTTATCTCAAGACCCAACGAGCGGCCTCTGTAAATGTTATAACGTGAAATAAAGTCAACCTTATGATGCCTAGATTCCTTAAGATGGCTATTACTTTGGAAGATGCTGCTTCTATGTTCCTAGAAAGTGGTTTAAAGTTACTGACTATTTTTTTATTTAGTATTCTTTTAATCTGGCTATCTGACTTAAGTGTACAAAAAACGAAGGAAGTGCTCCTCCGGCAAGCGGAAGTCATAAAGCCTAAGTTTGTTCGTATTAGTGGTAATAACTTTAAGAGTCGGACTGATACTTTAGCCTCTGTCTTGCAGAGCCTTGTCAGAGCTGTTGTTTTGGTCTTGGCGCTAATCTCAGCCCTGAGTATTTTCAAGATCGATGTTGGTCCCTTAGTTGCTGGCGCTGGAATATTAGGTATTGCTGTTACACTGGGTACTCAAAATATTGTTAAAGATCTGATTACAGGTTCTTTTATTCTTGTTGAAAATCAATTTGATGTTGGGGATATAGTTATCATTAATAATCTTTCTGGAACTGTAGAAAAGATGAATTGGCGGACTACTGTCTTACGTTCTTTAGATGGTAGTGTTCACATTATTCCCAATGGCCAAATCAATGCAGTGACGGTCCAAACAGAAGAATGGTCTCGTGTTATTTTGGATGTGCCCGTAGCTAAAAATTGTGATTTGGAGCAGGTGACTCAGCTATTACAAACCATTGGTGAAACGATGCGACAAGAAGATCCTTGGAAAGAGTTTATGTTGGAAGATCTCAAGGTTCAAGGAGTGGAAAGCTTTGCTGAAAATTCCATGATTATTAGAAGCTTGTGTAAAACCCTTCCTGGTAAGCAATGGGAGGTGCAGCGGGAAATGCGCCATCGCGTGCAAGAAACCTTCGCAAAGGAAGAAATAGATCTTTCTTGGTTTAGAAGACCTGGAATCTGATACTGTAATTTCCCTGTCACTGGTCCCCAGGCTTTGTTAAGATCTATCAGCTTTGCTCCCGTCGAAAAACTGCCCCATGGTTTTATCTACTGGCATGGAATTTCTGACCTCAGCCCAACGCTTACAAAAACTCCCCCCCTATGTCTTTGCCCGCCTTGATGAACTCAAAGCTCAAGCACGAGAGCAGGGGATTGACTTGATTGATTTGGGTATGGGCAATCCGGATGGTCCTGTCCCCAAAGCGATCGTGGATGCTGGGATAGCGGCGATGGCAGACCCGGTCAACCACCGATATCCTCCTTTTGAAGGCACGCCTAGTTTCCGCAAAACGATTGCCGAGTGGTACAAGCGGCGTTATCAAGTAGAGCTGGACCCAGAAAAGGAGGCCTTGCCCCTCTTGGGTTCCAAGGAAGGCTTGACCCATTTGGCCCTGGCATACATTGACCCTGGCGATGTAGTCTTGGTCCCCAGTCCAGCCTATCCCGCTCATTTTCGAGGTCCGCTGATTGCCGGAGGAGAAATTTATCCTCTGCCGATGACAGAAGCCAATAACTGGCTTTTCGATCTGGATGCCGTTCCTACAGAAATTGCGGAGAAGGCCAAGGTCCTTTATTTCAATTATCCGAATAACCCAACGGCAGCCACGGCCCCTCGGGAGTTTTTTGAAAAGGTGGTGGATTTTGGTCTACGTCATCATATTCTCTTAGTTCATGACCTCTGTTATGCAGAATTGGCCTTTGATGGCTATCAGCCCGTCAGCATGCTGCAAATTCCGGGAGCGCGAGCCATAGGGGTTGAGTTCCATACCCTGAGTAAGACCTATAGTATGGCGGGATGGCGGGTCGGGTTTGTGGTGGGTAACCGCGAAATTATTCAAAATTTGCGGACCCTCAAAACCAATTTGGACTATGGTCTGTTTGCGGCTATTCAGAAAGCGGCTGAAACCGCTCTTCAACTGCCAGATACAGAAATTGTGGCCGTCCAGGACCGCTATCGAAGTCGACGGGACTTCATGCTCAAGGGTTTTGGGGAACTCGGATGGCCCGTGGAACGTTTTGTCCCGCGCGCGACCATGTATCTTTGGTTGCCCGTACCAGCGGGGGAAACCTCAACGGATTTTGCGCTGAGGCTATTGGAAAAAACAGGCGTGGTTGTTACCCCAGGGAGCGCTTTTGGAACGGGAGGAGAAGGATATATGCGGATCAGTTTGATATGTAACGAAGATCGAATGACCGAAGCCCTAAACCGTATGCAAGAAGCAGGTATTCATTTTGAATAAGTTCCTTTCGAAGTTCTCTCTTTTCTTTCTTCTCCTCGCCGTAATTATGCAACCTCTACCATCCATGCAACCTGCCATGGCCCTTGAAGAACAAAGTATTACCTACGTCAGTGATGGTCTCAAGGTCAAAGCCAGGCTCTTTTGGCCTGAAGGGAAGGGGCCTTTTCCTGGGGTAATTTATAACCATGATGGGGTAAAGGGGCTGTCCACCTCTACCATTACTCGCTGTCAAGAGTTGGCCCAAAACGGTTATGCCGTTATGGCTCCTACCTACCGGGGGGAGGATGGTTCTGAGGGGACGGTTGAAGTAGCTCAGGGAGAAGTGAATGACGTTTTGAATGCTTTGAAAGTGTTCGGCAAACTACCCCGTGTGGATGCTAAACGCGTAGCCTTTGTCGGCACCAGTCATGGAGCCTTAGTCAGTCTTCTTGCTGCGACCAAGACCGATAAAGTCAAGGCCCTTGTTTTTGGCTATGGCGTGGCAGATATCTACAGTTGGTTTGACTATCTTAAAGAAAGCAAACAGTTAGGGGATGATGCGCTTACCCAACAGGTCTATGGCAAAGGTCCTGAGGACAAGCCAGAAAACTTTAGAATCCGTCATGCCCTCACCGTTCTCCCAAACCTCCGCGTTCCTGTCTTGATTCTGCAAGGAGACAAGGACAAAATCGTTCCTCTAGAGCAAGGTCAAATTCTCCAAACCAAACTCACGGACCTCCACAAATCCTCGGTCTTGAAAACCTATCCCAACAGTGGACATGGCTTCTTGATTTATCAAGAACGGGAAATCAAACGCCATGGAGCAGACTCCCTACAGTACAAAGAGTCCCGCGCAGCCTGGAATGAGATGATAATGTTCCTAGATAAAAACTTGCGTACCTAAATGGGTGGCAAGCTTAAAAATAGCCTAGCGGGATTCCATACGCTGAGATAATTCTCTAAGAAAGCTTGCTCTGACGGAAAGTTCTGAAGAGTCTCTGGCGTAGGAACGATAGACTTATCCACTTCATTGGAAAGTACAGACTGGCAATAACAACAAAGGTTACAGCTATGACTACCAGGGGCCTTTTCATAGCGAGGTCCCTCAGGAGATCACTCGCGAGGTTATGAGGCTGCGTCACCAAATCCCAGCTGTTAAATCTTTGGAATCTCCCGAGGTAGATCCCAAGGGCGCTCAGGCCGTGGACTATAAATTCTGTCATTAGAATCCACCGTTTCCATCCTTGGCTACTCAGGTAATGACCTAGGTTTATCAGAGAAAAAACATAGGCTTCAAAGCCAACAAAAAAAAAGAAGAGATAGGAAGGGAGGACAACCAGTGTAATCAGGTAAGCCGAGGAATAACGGCGCACATCTTCAATCAGGTGAATGACATCTGTCAAAATATAGGGCGCATTGGGCAAGAATGCTAGAAATATCAGGGCTCCTATCCACCAAAGTACTGTGTGCGGGCGAGTTCGACGGAATAACCAAACACTGAGTCCTAAGGGAATCAGCGCGAGAAACAAGTTCCATGCCATCCAATCAAGATTTTTATAAAGGGCCTCTAGCACAGAGGATAGCCAATTCAGCAGTTGAGATTTCATGGACTAGGCACATATTGGACAAGAATATTGCGCACTTAAAAATTTACGGTGATTTTTGGAGCTATAGATTCAGTTCTAACACGTTTGTAAAGGCAAAAAGAAGAGCCGTGCTAAACCGAGACCACAAGGCGGGAATCAACACTAGACAAAGCACTGCCTACGGTCGGGCAGACCGAAACGATATACTCAAATTCGGTGGAATAAGCCCAAAATGAAAACATGAATCTCGACTGGCGGGTACTCATTTCCGGATATGTACAGGGCGCTTTTCCAATGGCGGATCAGGCAGGTGTCATTCGCTGGTACGCCCCCGATCCGAGAGCTATTTTTGAATGGGATACCTTTCATATCCCGCGCCGATTGTCAGAAACCCTCCAGAAAAATCCCTACCGCCTGACCATGGATCAAAACTTTGCAGGGGTTGTGAAGGGCTGTGCTGCCCGTGAAACTACATGGATTTCTGCGCATATCGAGCGTGTTTATCTGGATCTCTATCGGCGGGGCTTTGGACATAGTATCGAAGCGTGGCAAGGGGATGAACTGGTCGGAGGACTCTATGGCGTCGCTTTAGGGGGGGCTTTTTTTGGTGAATCCATGTTTCATCGGGCTACCGATGCTTCCAAAATCGTCCTTTGCCATACTGTCAGCCATTTGAAAAAGCAAGGCTTCGTTTTATTTGATATCCAGTACGTCAATCCCTTCTTGGAACAGTTCCATCCGGTAGAAATTCCCCTGGAAGAATATTTAGAACGGTTAGCAGAAGCTTTGACGCTTAGACTAACCTTTCTGTAAGGCGAATGTCTCAAAGAAGCATTATCTAAGGCCTTGTTAAGGCTGTTTTCCTATGCCCTGTCATGATGACAGGGACATGATTACAGGTCTCCGTAAGGATTTTTAACCTACGAAACAGGAACCTTACGGTACCTTCAGTAATGCGTGTCTAAAGAAAATTGGAAATATTTCAAAAATACAGCTTAGGGGGTTGCATGGGCGTCCAGCTTGCACAGATGCTCCGTGAGGGCACTAAGAAGTCTCACACGATGGCAGAGAACACCGGTTTTATTGCCTGTTTTCTGAAAGGTACTGTTGAGAAAAACTCTTATCGGAAGTTAGTATCCAGCCTGTACTTTGTCTACAGCGCCATGGAAGAAGCGATAGAAGAGCATCGGAATCACCCTATTGTGGGCACGTTTTACTATCCGCAACTATTCCGTAAATCCTCTCTGGAGCGCGACCTCAGCTATTATTTCGGTCCTAACTGGCGCAGTGAAATAGAGATGTCTCCGGCGACGGTTGCTTATGTGGATAGGATTCGTCGGTTATCGCGAGAAAATCCAACGCTGTTGGTGGCCCATTTTTATACCCGCTATCTTGGGGACCTCTCTGGAGGCCAAATCTTGAAGAATATTGCGGTGAAGGCAATGGGTTTAAATGATGGACGAGGGGTTGCTTTCTATGCCTTCGATGCTATCCCCGATGAAAAGGTTTTCAAAAATGAATACCGCCAAGCCATGAATCAACTCCCTATCGATGAAGCTACAGCTCAATCGATTGTGGATGAGGCGAATGATGCATTCCATAAAAATATGGACCTTTTCAAGGAATTGGAAGGCAATCTGATTTTGGCGATTGGCAAGATTCTCTTCAATTCCCTGGTTGGTCGTCGTGGCAAAGCAGCCCAGGGACAGCCTGTACCAGCTGAGTAATGGATGCTCAGAACAATGTCTGACTCAATGTCTTGCCCTCGTCATGGACTGCAAACGTACAGGACGCATAGGCTGGATTGTCACTACGGAGGCAGATCATGTTTTCTTTGCGGGTGAAGACCCTAGCTGATTCACCCGTGAGCAACCATATAGGATCCACTCTATAGACTTCATAAATACGAGTGAGAAATGCTGAATCAGGTGGCTTTTCTTCTTTCTCATACTTCATCAAAGTTTTTTTATCAATGCCAAGAGAATTAGCAAACTTAGTTTGAGAGAGGGGAAAACGAACTTGGGAGATACGAGCACCAATACCTAGAGGCTTGGTTGGACTGGACACAGAAGAACTTGTCATCGTGCTCTGGTTAACTCTTTGCAGAAATATCAAGGTACCTTGAGTAAGGTAACTTTAAGTAAGCTATCTTGGAGTATTCTTGTATACATTTCTTATTGATGGAGTTTAGACTAACTCCATAGATAGTGTTTTTATTACAAATTTAAAGCTTATAAATCACTACATTTAGCGTAATTTTAAATTTAGTCTAAACTACAATTATTAAAGAGAATCACTAAATTTTCCGACAAGCCCAGACTACTCTGCCGACAATGGTCAGCTTGTGGGTAGAGTCTTTTAAGTTTGCCGTCCACGATTCATACATTGAGTTGTCACTGATGACCTTAATGACATTTCCCGAAAGGCGCTGCAGCCGTTTGATAATCAGTGCATCTTCAATGTGCACCACATAGATTCCATCGCGGACGATAGTGTCCTTGAGGTTTGTCAGAACGATATCACCAGGGAAGAGGGTCGATTTCATGCTCTCGCCTTCCACATAAAGGAGGCGCAGGTCTTCTGGTTCTATCTGTAATTCGCTGATAACCCAGCTTCTTTTAACGGCAATAGGTCCTTCTGTATCTATTTCATGGGTTGAAGGGCAGTACCCGGCAACAGGTATATAGTCAGAAGAAAAAACTAAGTCTTCTGCGACGGCAGGGAGTTTAGATTCGCCTGTGAGCAGCCAAGTTGGATCGACCCCATATATTTTATAGAGGAGGGTCAAAACTTCTGAATCCGGCAGTCGTTCTTCCTTCTCATACCGGATCAAGGTGTTTTTATGAATTCCGAGAGAATCCGCAAACTTCCCTTGGGTAATGCGAGAACGCACCTGGGTAATGCGGGCACCAATGCCACGACACTTGGTTGGATTAGACAGAGAAGAACGTTCCATGGTGTTTTTATAAACCTACCGAATCTGCAAAATTTTAATACACTCAATCCAATATTTAATTATAAAGCCAGTATGAGTTCGAGTTTGTAGACCCTTCCTTGATTCAAAAACTAAGACAACGATACTACGTAGCAAGCTGCTTTTATCTTTTTCGTTCTTGCTAAATCTTTTCTGATTTCGCCTAGATATTTTATAAACTATCTCTATACGCACTAGGAGTTTTACCGACAGTTCGGCGGAATAGGTTTGTGAAGTGACTTTGACTTTGAAGGCCAATCTGCTGCGTCACCTCTAGGATGGATAAATCTTTGTTGGCTAGCAATTGTTTTGCCTTCTCAATCCGACGCTTGGTCAAATACTGATGAGGAGGAGACCCAATGAATTGTTTGAATAGTCGAGCGAAGTAGTAAGGGCTCATCTGTGCAACAGCTGCCAGTTTAGCTAAGCTCAAATCCTGATCTAAGTGGCTATGAATATAGTCTATTGCTTTTTGTAGCTTGTCCTCAGACATCCTGCCCTCATATTCCATCATGCGTTATTTTTACTTTTATAGCTAGAGAAATGCTTTTAACAGAAATAGAGCAATGGAAGTCATTACCTCAGAGCTTTTCAAGTTTTATAGAATTCTTTATGAATCTTCATCTTAATCTTCTGTTCAGTTGGTATGGGTGATGAGAAACACCTCAGT
>JBAUTB010000261.1:0-15280 GCA_049582005.1 Gloeobacterales cyanobacterium
GCAGCAATTCTCATTATGGGACATTTGTACTCAAATTACAGCTGACAGAGAGTTTTATGACTGAATCGCTGAACGATGGAATGAGGGTTCCAGCCAGTTGAATTGCTCAAAACAGGATCCCTGCATGAGAACTCTTCTCATAATGAGAATTGCTGATATCCCTGCTATAAACCACTCTCCTGGCTAGAAATTCTGGTACACTCGTAAAGCTGTAAAATTCGTCTCCCGCCATGGCTCAGCCTAAAAAGAAAACTTCTAAGCAAAAAGGCCGCTCCCGTTGTGCTCATTGGAGCCGTAAGACCACGATCCAGGCTGAAAAGGCTCTGGCTTTAGGGAACACGATTCTAAGTGGGCGCAATACCGGATTCATCTACCCTGTGGAAGAAGCCGCCGCTGAAGAAGATTCTGAGAGCTAATGTTCTCCCTTCAATTGCCGGACTAAATGGACGATCTCTGGAATGATCAGTTTGTCCATTGCTAGGGCTACTGCTTTGTGTGAACCCGGTAAAGAGAACACCAGCTTCCCCCTAAAAATTCCGCAGGTAGCTCGTGAGGCCATGGCCCGTGAGCCTACTTGGTCCCAGGAAAGCATTCTAAAAAGCTCCCCAAATCCGGGGAGTTTTTTTTCTAGAACGGTCTGCAAAGTATCGAAGGTTGTGTCTCTGGGTGCAATGCCCGTACCCCCATTACAAATCAGCACTTCCAAATCTTTTTGCGCTGCTAATTCCAGCAGCAAAGTCTTGAACTGGTCCGGCTCGTCGGGAAGAATTTTGTAAAATCCCACGGGATGGTCCGCTTCTTGAAGCCGTTGCTGGATGATTTGACCACTTTTATCATCCGCTACCGTACGCGTATCACTCAAAGTAATCACCGCACAGCGGACGGTGCGCTGTGGAGGATCAGGACAAGGATTGTCAGCCATAGTAAGGTAGAGCGTAGAAACTTACCTTTTCAGAGTAGATGCTAATTTTACCTACGGGCGAAACTTGATGTTTTAGACAGGTAGGCTGATGATTTTGGGCACTTTATTACAGGAGAGTAACCCTTAAGTTTGACGCAACGTCCTATTTGCCTTCCCATGCTGAGACTTAAATTAACCTGGCATCAGTCGAGCTGTTCCTTAGAATGGAGATTGTGATCTCCAAGCGATTTGTGTGACTTCTAATTCTTTAAAGAAAAATCTTTTCTGGCTGGGAGTGCAGCGGGAAATTATCTCTATTTTGGGGTCTTTGCCCCTTGCTATCACACTCTTTCTCGTTATAGCTCTGTGTAGCACGGTAGGGACTGTCTTGCCTCAACAGGAAGGCCCCCAATACTACCAACAAAATTATCCTGATCAAGGAAAAATTCTTTTTGGCTTTTTGACATGGAAGGTGATTCTGGCCCTTGGGCTGAATGATGTTTACCGGACATGGTGGTTTTTAGCCCTTTTGATTCTTTTTGGCACCAGTCTGGCGACCTGCTCCTTTTTACGCCAGATCCCCATGCTGAAATCTGCGCGCAAGTGGCGTTTTTATGACAATCCGAAACGGCTCAAGAAATTTGCTCTGTTTACCGAAGTCCCTGCAACCTTAGAGCAGCTCATTCAAGAACTCCAGCAGAAAGGGTTCCAGATCCAAACGGAAGGCCAGAAAATTTATGCCCACAAGGGATTGCTTGGTCGCGTAGGACCGATTATTGTCCATGTATCGATTATTTTGATTCTCCTGGGTGGCATGGTGGGAGCCCTGACCGGTTTCAAGACCCAAAGCATGACCCCCGATGGAGAACAGTTTGATTTCCATCAGTTAACGAGTCCTGGTCCTTGGACAGTTGCACCTAAATGGCAGGTTAAAGTCAATCGCTTTTGGATTGACTATCGGCCAGATGGCTCTATTAAGCAGTTCTATTCTGACCTTTCCATTATTGATACCGATGGTAAAGAAAAAGCCCGTAAAACCATATCTGTCAATGACCCGATGAACTATGACGGAGTCAGCCTCTATCAAGCCAGTTGGGGTGTAGATTCCATTTTGTTTCGGGTAAATGATACCCCTTGGGTCAAAATTCCCATGCGTCCTCTGCAACAGGTCATCAATGGTAAAGAAACCTGGGGCGCGATTATTCCGCTAGACAATAACGACCAAGCAAAAATGGTTCTTGCCACCAATGGCCTCCAGGGAACCGTTCAGGCCATTTTGTTTGGAGCGAAGGAACCCATTCCTATCTCTCTAAAACCTGGCGTCCCCGCTGAACTAACGCCCTCCCTACGGTTGGAAGTCAAACAAGTCACCGGAGCCACTGGCATTCAATCGAAGAAAGACCCAGGGACTGTGCTCGTCTACACGGGTTTTGGATTACTTATGATTGGGGTAATGATGAGCTATCTGAGCCACAGCCAAGTGTGGGGCTTTGCCAAGGATGGGGTAGTCTATTTTGCAGGTAGAAGCAACCGAGCCCAAATTACGTTTGAACGAGAGTTTATGAGTGTAGCGTCCAATCTCCAAAACAGACAGTCAGGCCCTTCGGATCTCATAAGGGCCGAGCCGTCCACCCTCTCTAAGGAACCCCGCAGATGAATCTTGTCGGCATTCAAAACGTCTTAGATAACGCTTCTTTCGCCATTCTTGGGGTAGCGACCTTAAGTTATTGGGTCTACGCTGCCTTTAAGAAACCAAACTGGATCTCTGATCTCGCTTCTGTGGGGATGAGTATCGCAGCATTGACCACAACCGGGCTTTTAGTTGCTCGCTGGATCGAGTCTGGGCATCCTTTCCCGGTCAGCAACTTATATGAGTCCCTATTCTTTTTATGCTGGTGCGTTTGTGCTGTGCATGTAGGCGCGGAGTGGTTTAGTCGAGAGCGTTTGATCGGGGTCTTTACCGCTCCTGTGGCCACCCTGTTAGCCGCTTTTGCCTCCTTGGTTCTACCCGCCAATATGCAGACCAGTACCCCTTTGGTTCCGGCTCTTCAGTCCAACTGGCTGATGATGCATGTCAGCGTCATGATCCTGAGCTATGGCACGCTCTTAGTCGGCTCCCTGGTGTCCATCGCCTATCTCTGGGTCACTCGTAAAGCGAAGGATTTGGAACTGCGGGGCTCTTCCATTGGGACGGGAGGATATCGTCGTGTAGACAAGTCAGAGACAGTTCAGCCAGAAGCTAAAGCTGCTTCGCAGACAAGTTATGCGTTTCAAGCCAGTACCGAGGGTGATACTTTGACAATGGCGCCAGAGGCCCCTATCGCTGAGGCGCTCCAGACCTCAAGTCTGGCAGACCTCTTAGATAACACCAGTTATCGTCTGATTGGTTTGGGCTTTCCTCTATTGACCATTGGCATCATTGCTGGTGCCGTTTGGGCTAACGAAGCTTGGGGTTCTTATTGGAGCTGGGATCCTAAAGAAACATGGAGTTTGATTACCTGGCTCGTTTTTGCGGCCTATTTGCATTCGCGCTTAACCAAAGGTTGGCAGGGTCGAAAGCCCGCACTCCTGGCATCATTAGGTTTTGTGGTAGTGTGGATTACCTACCTGGGAGTCAACTTACTGGGGACAGGACTTCACAGTTATGGTTGGTTTTTCTAAATGAATGCATTCTGGGCATGGATTAAAGGTCAGCGGGAAAATATACAAACGATTCTGATTGCAATTTTTCTTGCTTTTTTCATCCGTACTTTTGTAGCCGAAGCCCGCTACATCCCCTCGGAATCTATGTTGCCCACCCTGATTGGCTCTCAAGATCCCTGGCAATCTGACCGAATTATTGTCGAAAAACTTACCTACGATTTTTCTAAACCTCAGCGTACCAATGTCATCGTTTTTGTGCCCCCGGCTTGCTTCGAAGGGAATGCGGGTTCTGCTTCTGTAACGGATACTTCGGTTGCCTATATCAAGAGGATTATCGGCCTGCCAGGAGACCGTATTGAAGTCCAGGGAGGAACCGTAAGGCTTGGTTCTACCGTGCTAGATCATGAGCGATTTCGCGTTCAACTGTTTGAGCGCACGGCCGGGCTCTCTAGTGAATTCAATGGCTTTGCCGAACGACCTCTGGCCTATCAAAAACGGTTGAAATTAGAAAAAGATGGCGTCCAGTTTGGAGATAAAAAGCTATCCACCGCTGAAATTGCCCAACTGTTTGGACTCACTCCAGACCAAGTCACTATTACACCGGGGGTAGTTCTGATTAACAACAAGGCATTGGACGAGCCTTATACCTATGAAGATCCAAGCTATAACATGAAAGACTTGAGTGACATCCCTTGCTATCAAGGACAAAAGACAGGTCCCGTTATTGTCCCAGAAGGCCACTATTTTGCGATGGGAGATAACCGCAATAACTCTCAAGATTCACATATTTGGGGATTCTTACCTGCCCATGCCTGTCCTAGAGAACAGTCTGTCATAGACAGCGTACTCGCTAATACAGGGATTGCACCCTGCACAGGATTGATTGGCAAAGCAGCCTTCCGTTTCTTCCCTTTAAATCGCCTAGGGACTATCTAAAAAAATTTACAGGCCAAATTTCCCTAGAAATTCTGTCTTTTCTCTCTCGCTTAGATGCTCTAATTCTGCTTTTTGTAGAAGATCACGGACTACTTCAGCTTCTTTGCGCGATAATCTAACCGCATGCAAGATGTGTTCTTCAAAGGCTGCATAGGCCATGGGCGCAACTGCTTGTGCCATCGTCGCCATCACCTTGGCATAGGTGCGGATCTCCTCCTGAGCATGCCAGTCCATCCGCAAGCGCAAAAAGTGAAAAAGATTGTGAAGGTCTTGTTTCCAATAGAACTGCGTATAAAGATTCTGAGGAAGCACCATCCGGGCCTGTTCTCGGCACACATTATCTTCCAATAATGCTTCATAGGTGCTGTATGCATGGGCAGCATCAGCAGTTATTTGTTCGAAGGCTTTTTGAGCTATTTCCGCTTCTAAAGTTCCTTCTCCCACCTGCTTATTTTTATTACTTTGACTTCTAATTTGTTCTGGCGTTGGCAAGTAAAATTCATCTTTCATGACCGAATAGCGAGCAGACATAGAATTGATAGAGGCCATTCTGTGTCTAACCCATTGAGCTACCACAAAAAGAGGAGCTTTAATATGAAAAGTAAGCTCTACTTGTTCCAAGGGCGATGTGTGTAAATTCTTAATCAAATAGTTAATGAGCCCTTGGTCTTCCCGGACTGTTTTTGTTCCTGAGCCATAGCTGACGCGAGCAGACTGCACAATCCGAGCATCACTGCCCATGTAGTCCACTAAACGGACAAAGCCTTTATCCAAGACCGGGAATTCTTTGTCCAGGAGTTCTTCTGCTTCAGGAACGGTGATACGGGCCATCACTATTTACCGAGTTATCGTCCACTATGTTAGCGGAAGACCAGTTCCTTCCCTGCAATTACCTGACCGACCCGCCAAGCCTCCATGCCTTGAGACTGGAAATAGACTTGGGCTTCTTCCAACTGATCTTCAGGAAGAGCTAGCACCATGCCTAGCCCCTGATTGAAGGTGGTATCGAGGGTCTCTTGGGAAAGATTGCCCATCTGAGTAAGCCACGGGAAAACTTCAGGAACGCTCCAAGAATCACGCTGAATTTGAGCGGTTAGGACTTTACACGGGTGGGCAGCAAACAGGCGGGGAACATTTTCTATCAAACCACCCCCTGTGATATGCGCTAACCCCCTCAGCTCAAAGCGGTCTAAAGCCTCTAGAACGGCTTTGGCATAGATACGGGTCGGAGTTAAGAATGCTTCTCCCAAGGATTGCTCCCAGCCTTCAGGGGTATGGTCCCAGGTAAGGCCAGAAACTTCAATAATTTTGCGAACCAAACTGAAGCCATTGCTGTGGATTCCAGAACTGGCTAGCCCCAAAAGAGCATCTCCTTCAGCGATTTGTTGACCATTGATAATTTTGCTACGCTCCACTACTCCTAAGCAAAAGCCCGCGATATCGTATTCTCCTGCTTGATAAAAACCAGGCATTTCTGCCGTTTCACCACCCACCAGAGCACAGCCACTTTGGCGGCAACCTTCTGCTAAACCCGCCACAACTTGTTCCAGTTGTTCCACGGAGAGCTTCCCCGTAGCCAAATAATCCAGAAAGAATAGAGGTTCAGCTCCCTGGCAAAGCACATCATTGACGCACATAGCCACACAGTCGATGCCAATGGTGTCGTGCTTGTTCAGAGCAATAGCCAGTTTGAGCTTAGTGCCAACGCCATCGGTGCCACTGACCAAGATCGGTTCTTGGTATTTTGTGGGTACGCTACAAAGAGCAGCAAAACTGCCAATATCCGATAAGACTTCAGGGCGCATAGTGCTCTGGGTATGGCTGCGAATGCGCTGGACAAAGCGTTGTCCTTCCGCCACATCCACCCCGCTGGTTTTGTAGTCTATGGAGTCCACCAGGCTACCCTTCCTCAGAAAGTTGTCAAGAGGTATTAACTCTTAACGTATCAGGGTTTGGCCGACTGATGGGGAATCACTGTGTTATCCTTCCCCACTAATCAAGGTGTCAAGGAGTAGAAAGTTGGACAAATTCCTCTCGAAAACCCTTATGGTAAGTGTTTCAGGCATTTTCTATATTGCATTGATTTGTAACCTTCCCGCTCAAGCGCAACAAGCGCAAGATGTTAAGAGCACATTCCCTATGGCCCAAGCCGTTTCCCCAGAGGTCTCTGACCTCCAAGCACCCATAGTTCCCGCATCGAACAAATCCCCTATCAAAATAGGCATCCCTGCCCCAGGACCTTCCGTCCCTAAAGCTTCCATGTTTGTTGACGAAAAGCAAAATCAAGTCATCGTCTACTTTGACCAACTCCCCTTACTGACGATCAAGCCCAACAAAAATGATGCGCAGACCTCTACCCTGGAAGCTGCCGAATCCAAAGCGTTAGAAATCACCAAACAACTGAATCTTTTGGACTGGAAGCCTGTAGAAGTAGCTTCGCTGAAAGTTATTCAGGATGACGAAGGCACCCGTATGGTCGCCAAAAATGCAGCTTCAGCGACTTCCAATTCAGAAACCCGTGAACGTACGCTGTGGACGCTAGATAAAACTATGAGCGTGGCTTCCACGAGCAAAACGAATCAGGACCAGGACTTAGAAGCCACTGCGGTAACTATCCTCAACCGGGTTCGCAGTCGCTTCGGGGTAGCTCCTGTAGCAAGCGTTGAGAAACCCAATCCTATAGCCTCTGCCGGTAATGCCGCAAAAAACGTAGTCATGTCTGTATTGAATAGCTTCCAGGGAGGAGCTTCCTGGTATGGTGGCAACGGCGATGGCTTCCATGGACGACGCACAGCGAGCGGTGTGACCTTCAACACCTATTCCCTGATGGCAGCTCATAAATCACTCCCCTTTGGCACCCGTGTGCTCGTAACCAATCTCGCTAACGGGAAGCAGGTAGTTGTCAAAATTATGGACCGGGGACCCTACATTGGCGGCCGGGTCATTGACCTCTCCAAAGCAGCAGCCCAATTGCTAGGCATGTTGAATACGGGAGTAGCCCGTGTGCGGGTGGATGTCTTAGGACGCTAAGACCTAAAATCTTTCTCCGCTGAGTAAAAAAACGGGGTCTAAGGCTGCAAAAACCTGCTGCATACCCCGTTTTTCCAGTCTATGAATACCGGGTTGTACTACTTCAATCTGCCGCGCTTGTAACCGCGCCAATGATTCTGAAATCTGGTAAAGCCCTTCCAGAGAAGAAGTCACGCACACGACCCTACCGCCACTAGGGAGAACCTCCCACACCGCTTCCAAAATTTCCTGGTAGGACTTCCCCCCTTCAATGCAGACACGGTCTGGCCTCGGAGAGAGTTGAGACAAACATTCTGGAGCACTCCCTAAAAGCACTTGGACATTACGCACCCCAAAGCGGACACAGTTACGCTGAATGAGTTCGGTCACTTCTTCATCTCGCTCAATGGCGAGGACCTGTAAGCGGGGAGAACATAGGGCTGCCTCAATCGTTAGGGTTCCTGTTCCAGCCCCAATGTCCCAGAATACAGAATCGGGCTTTAGCCGTAATTGCGCTAAAAGTTGTACTCGAACTTCTAGCGGACTCATAGGAATACCGGGGATACCCTCGAAGAGAGTATCTGTAATGCCGGGGGTCGCATAGGGCCAGAGGGTAGACATGGCCTTATCATCGCAAGCCCTATTTCTCAATTAAGCTTATTTTTGTGTATAATTGTAAATGAACGTAAAAGTTCTTCGCATTTCGCATAAACTCGCCAGGAGTTCATTATGAGCAGGTCTGCAGTCCATCAAGAGCGTTTAGCCCATCCTCAGGCTCATAGTAAAGACCGCCATCTGACCGGAAGAATAGACTGGCTCTTCACCCTTGGTTTAGTAAGTTTTGGAATTGCCAGCTTAATCGCAACCCCCGTATTGCTTCTTTCCGGGTTGTAATGTTCCCACTTCGGAAACCTGTGTTAAGTTAGTGCACAGTTGTTTATACCGAACAGGTCTTGGAGGTGATGCCCATGAGTAGTAGTCAACCGATTCAGGGCCACCGGAACATTCTCCGGCAACTATAGGCCAGGATTGTTTCTTATGAATCACCCTAAGCACGGCAAGTCCGTTCTAGAGGGCGTTTACGCAGATTCTTCTGGCAGTTAGACCGGCCTTTCCAAAAGGTCCGACCAGACCGCTCCTAGATCCTCTAGGGGCGGATGGTTTTTTGGGGGATAGCTAGTCAAAAAAAAATAGGCCGCGCACACGACCTACCTTAAGGAGAACCACAAATACCTAGAGAACTGCCGTTCTAACCTAGTATTAGAGTTGAGAACATCAGATATCTGTAGATTAGCAACAAGTTGGCCAAGAAATGTTCAGTTTAAACATTTCTTTGTTCATAGCTGAACTTTTTTATATTCAGCAGCCTGCAAGGATCACTCTAAGAAGCTACGCTAGGGCAAAACGTACATGAAAACGGTGCATCGCCATATCCTCGTTGGTTCCACCACTCCCTATAGTGGAAAATCTTCACTCCTACTGAGCTTGGGCTTACAGCTTCAGCGTCAGGAGTTCACTTTGGGCTATCTCAAACCTTTGAGCCAGGGAGAACCTCCGGTCGATGAAGATACCCAATTTTTGGCGCAGCAATGGAATATTTCGGTTCCAGATCCCCTGGTGTTCCTATCTCCTCAAACGTTGCTAGAACGACTGAGAGGGGATGATCAAACCAACTATCAAAATCAGCTCAAAGAACAGCTCCACCACTTAGGGGCAGAGGCTGACTTTGTATTTATTGAAGGAGGAGGCACCCCTACCGAAGGGAAATTATTTGGTCTGAGCCTAAAACAGATGGCTACGGACCTGGATGCTCCAGTGATTTTGGTCGTTCGCTACCAGGCAGGCAAAACGATTGAAGGGGTACTGGATGTTCAAGAACAACTCCAAGGCCATCCCACGAGCGTCATTTTCAATGAAGTACCTGTGGCTCAGCATCGCTATTTGCAAGAACAACTAGCTCCTCTTTTTGAAGCTCGAGGCATGCCTGTGCTGGGTATTCTTCCCCTAGACCCCATCCTCCATAGTGTCAGTGTCGCGGAATTGGTTGAACGACTTGGGGCCGAGGTTCTCTGTTGTGAAAAGAGCTTGGACCTCTTAGTAGAACAGGTCAATATTGGGGCTATGAATGTAAGCAGCGCCCTGAAATACTTCCGCAAGAACAACCAAAAGGTTGTAGTCACAGGGGGAGACCGCACCGATATTCAACTCGCAGCCCTACAAACAGCCACCAACTGTTTAGTCCTCACCGGTCAGTTGCGCCCAACGCCCCTGATTTTGGCGAGGGCTCAGCAGATGCAGGTCCCTATCCTATGCGTAGCCCACGATACGCTCACCACGGTGCAAATCATCAACCAAGCCTTCGAATATGCTCGCTTCCAGCAAGAAGCCAAGACCGAGTGCATGGTGACGATGATGGAACAGTATTTTAATTTTGAAGCGTTTTACGCATTTTGTGGTTTGAGACAGCCTGTCTAGCTTCGGAAACAGGCATCCATAGATTGCTGCACAACTTTGAGTCCCTTAGAAACTACGGCTTCACGCCAATCTGCTGCTGCAGGCACAAAAACTTCCTTCAGGCCCGCTCTGGCCCATTCATAGGAGACTTCGGGATATCCCCAAAAGTGTGCACGGTTCTCAGCCCGGAGGGCCTCCATAATTTGGATAGTTGAGTAGGTCCCAAATTCTGCGGTAAGAAAACGATAGGTACACTGGGGAAATTTTGCTTTACACCATTGCGCCCAACTGCCCCGTGGGCTGTAGGCGGTTTCGCCTGTGGCTACCGTTTCCACTACATCCGCCCCAAATTGTGCAGCCGACCAGAGGGCTTGTTCTGAACCCTCAGCTTCCTCTATCAAAAGCTTGTAGGTCGCCCTGGGTCCAAGTCCTGTATGCAGGTCAATATGCACAACCTCAGTAGCCCCTCCCAGCCAGCGAGGCAAGTGAAGGGCAAGCATTTGATGGGTCTCGGCGGGCTTCTTCCCCCCGAAGAAGAGACCCTTGGGAAAATCGTATTGTCCCACCGGCAGGCTGTCTTTTAGGGTTTTCATCCCGTAGCGCAGGATCTGGAAGACAGCTTTAGCTAAAAAAAATTCAAAACGAGAGGGGGGCGAAGTGGGATTGAGAAAAGCATCTAGCTCCCGGTACGTTTGCGGACTGCCTGTATATAGCGCACCAGGGAGGAGAAAGTTACGGTTCAGGTCGACATTATCTTCATTCCACCTGCGTCCCCAGGCCATGCCATAGGGATTTAAAGCATGTAAGAAGATAAAAGCATGGCCTGGGGACGGCTGCCAACTTTGAAGATATGCTTCAAGTAACCTGCACTGAACTGCTGAGCCGAAGAAGCCCTCTACCCCATGTAAACCACTGGAAACCATGATGACTTGCCGGGGGAAAGGATCTCCAAGCATCGCCACATCCATCGTTAGGGATTCTCCCTCTGGTCCTTTTTGATCCAGTGCATAGGCTTCAAGTCGGCACCCCAAAGCATGGGCCGCGTCCAGGAAGCGGCTTCGTGCCGAGGCATAGGTTGGACAAAAACCTGTACGGTGGGACATCGCAGATGCCGGATCTATGGATAGATGCAGGAGGGAAACAAACCCAAGAGATATCTCCTGTCTATACTCATCGTATTCAATGAATTATTTTAGATGTCAGACGCCACAAATGGCGTCGGGTCTGTTATTATGCACTGGATATAGAGTGTCTTTCTCCAGCCTGGAGAATTTCATTGAATTCACTGAAAACACTTGACAGGCCAGAACGCTGTGGTTTATAGTTTCATTGAAATGAATGAAGAATTGGTTATGCAAGTTGGCCAAGCAGGAGAGTTTCTCTGGGGTCGTGACCGAGGTTGTGAAATCCGGGTCACGATGGAAGAACTACTGCGTAAGCTCCCGACAAACCGGACCTTCGTAGCTGACCTCAGTGCCGTGGCAGCTATGAACTATTCCGTAGCGTTAGAGCTTTTCGTAAAGCTTCTCTCTGCTTGGGAAAACCTCTATCCCGAACGAGGTTTCCTTATCCGCAAACCAACGATCGAAGTTTCTGAAGAGATTGGTGTTGCCTTAGAGCATCATGGACTTTTAGCGCTGTGTGAATCTCCGAATGGAGGTCTCAGGCTCGTGGGCAAAGTGTCTCAATCTGATGTGGAAACAGTTCAGTGGGCAGAAAATCAAGGTGATTTTTCAGCTCCTGACCTCGCTGCCGCTCTAGGGCTTAACCTGACCACAGCTAACCAGCGTCTCAAAAAGCTAGAGGCCAATGGCATCTGCATCCGCTATGCTGTGGGCTCTCGTCAGTATCGCTATCGCTTAGCGGGTCGCTAACCTCTTTTTTTAACTTGAGTTTCATTGACTCCAGTGAAATCATTAGCTTCATTTCAAAAAATTACCAGTTTTACCCCCACAAGGAGTTTTCCATGGACCGTCGTTATCCCCTACTCAACAAAGTCATGTTCATCGGCCGTTTAGTCCGTGATTGTGAAGTCAAGTACCTCGAATCCGGAACCCAAATTACACACTTCTCGATCGCCCTGGATGGAGGTGGCAACCGAGGTACAGAAGCTGCTTTTATCGACTTCAGCAAAATTGGCGAATTCAACGTAGCAGAGTATCTCAAAAAAGGGACTCAAGTCTTTGTCGAAGGCCATATCGACCAAACCCGCAAAGAAGTAGATGGTCAGAAGCGGACGTTTACGAATTTCCTCTGCGATCGTCTTCAGCTTTTAAGTGCGGCCCGTAGTTCCGATGAGCCCCATGTAACGACTGGCGAGGATGACTTTGACCCTTTTGGGACTGAGCCAACCAAGACCAGCCAGACCGATCATGCCGATAAACTTTTCAATCTTTTGGTAGACCACTACGGAGATCCGAAAATGTGGAATCGCAAACAGTTCACTTCGCTCATCCGTTGGGTGGAAGAGCATACGGGAACCCCTGCTGTTTCCGTTTCTCTAGAAGGTCTTAAGGCACAGCTAGCCGCTATTCCCAAGGTAGAAGCTTTGTCTCTGACAGAGAAGATGCAACAAGCCTTTGCCCGTTCTGCCTAATCGGCTTTAACTTCCTCCCGCGTATATTCAAGGGCGCAACGATTGCGCCCTGAATTGCTCTTCAAACTATAGCCACGTTCGATTGCATGCAATAGAAGATGCGATATATCGCGTCTCCACTTGTCCTCCTTAGGATTGCACTCCCATGTATGCCAAGACTTTTGATACGCTTCATGCGTCAAGCCCTGTCCCACTTCAAACAAAAACCGATTGTGTCGGCCTCTATTTCAAAAATGTCCGCCGTCAGCCACTTTTGGATCACCCAGCAGAACTCCGGTTAGCACGACTTGTCCAACAAGGTCTGCAAGCCGCAACCGAATCTGGTTGGGTTCGAGACTGCAAACTCGCCCAAGCGAGAGAAGCAAAAACCCAATTGATGAAGGCTAATCTGCGTCTCGTGATCTCTATTGCCAAAAAGTATCAGGGTCGCGGGTTACCGCTAGAAGACCTCATCCAGGAAGGTAACCTGGGTCTTGCTAAGGCGATTGACAAATTCGATCCCAGCCGTGGCTTTCGTTTTAGTACCTATGCCACTTGGTGGATTCGCCAAGCTGTAGTCCAAGCAGTAGACCAACAGAGCCGTTGTGTTCGTCTCCCGAAACATCTCCACGAAAAAAAGCGTCTACTCCGACGCACGGCAGCAGAGCTATCCCAGAACTTAGGCCGTTGGCCCAAGCGCTCAGAACTTTGTGCAATCGGCAACTGGAAGCTAGAAGTGATAGAACAACTCCACCAAGACTTTTTACCCCTGCGTTCTTTGGACGCACCTACGGCGCAAGACCACAATACTCCGTTGGGATGTCTTCTCCCCAGCCCAGAGGCACCTTTGGAAGAAACCCTTACCCAAAAGGAACTGCAGGAACAACTCAAAGTCGCGGTAGCTTCTCTGGACCCTCTGATGCGACAGGTAGTGGCCCTCCGTTTTGGTTTTAATGGTCCAGAACAAACCGTGGCAGCCACCGCTCGTATCTTAAGTTTGCCCCGTAAAATCGTGCGCTCTTTGGAAGAATCCGCTATTCAACAGCTCAAGCAGGTACTGGGGGGAAACTAGCCATGCTGAAAGACCGATGGGATGTTTTTGTTTCGGCTTTAGATCATCCTATTGCCCAGGGATTGGCTCGCACAGTCACTGAAATTCATGAGCGCCCCCCAAAAGGGGAAACAAAGGGAGCGGTCTATCTCTTATTTCCTAATCGACGGCTCCAGACAAAAGCCGCTCAGTACCGTCCCTGTTTTGTAGAATGTGCCTCCAGATTACTGAGCCATCCCATCAGTATTGAGTTTGTAGTGGTGCCTTTTTCGATACCAAGTCATGAGAAGTCAAAAAACCTCGACGATATCGATGCGATTGCCCAGTCCTTAGCTCAGGCCATGGAGGGGGAAGTTTTAGAGGGAGATATGTGGAGTTAGGGAGAAAAATTATCTATGCATATCGCTGAGGTAAACAATAGGATTTTTATGTAGCTCTTCCGCGTAAGATGCGTGAGTTATTTGATCGACGATCCTAGCTTGATAGCATTGTGTAAGCCATGCTTCCATAGAAGTCGTATTGGTCGGATCAGATAATAGAGCAAGAAGAGAGAATTTGGAAGTGGAAAAAGTTCCTTGTCAATTTTGTGGGGATGCATCCCTCCGGTAAGTCTGGATAATCCAAAGGTGTCTCTAAAACGACTAAGTCTAAGCCAGCTTTATAGCCCTTTGCGATCGCCTCTGGCAAATAGGGCTTCAGGCTAGGGTTATCTTCCAATAGATCTTCTATTTCACGACGTTGGATCTGAATGGTAACTCGCCAGCTTTTACTGCGCTTGTCGGGTTGGTAGTCTCACTTCAGCAAGTGCCCAATTAAAACACCGAGTCGGTTTCTAAGTTCCTGACGCTGTTGTTTTCCCAAAGACTCAATTTCCTCCACCAAATTGGTAATATCCAGGTGCTTAAAATCCCCCTCTTTGAGTAACTTTGACTGCTCTAACGTCCAGGCATAAAAATCAGTCTCATAGAGATTGGATGGCATTGCTTCTTCCTCTGTCCTACTTGCCTCTACTTTAGCCTTGGAATAATCCCATCGAACAGATAATCTGCGCTCCGTCTCGCCGTTCCTCCGAGTTAATCACGCACAGCGCATCGTGGTTTCGGAGGAATTTCACAACACGACTTGGAAGCTTATTTTAGCCAGCACCAAATTATTGGCAACACAAACTTGCTCCTAGCTATGGCTAGCAACAACAGGGGTAATGTTGTAAATCCGTGTTTCCAGACTCTGAAACTCTTCTCCAGCAAAGGGTCTGACCGTAACAGCAACAGATCTACAACATCACCCTTCAGCCATCACTTCAGCTTAGGATTACCCAGTGGCAACTGTTTCAGCCAGACGGTTTCTTTCGTTAGCGTTTGGTAAAAGCGAGGCTGAGTTTTCGATAACTGTTGCCATTCGACAATCGTGTATACACAAACCTCAACCGGGACAGGAATTGAGTGAAAATCCCACGTACTGGATCTGCACTCGAAAGGCAAGTCATGTGTGCATCGCTAACATGGTTTACAACGACAAGACCCGTCTTGGCTTGCCAATATCCGTTAGGTAATCAGCGTCTCGTATTCGCTCTTTAGACAGGGTATAGTTCGATCTAACCTGCTCCCAGGTGGGGGTTGAGGTTACTAGAGCTTCCCACTTTTGCCACGGAGCCTTCCCAATAGAGCCATGCCGTCGTTCCCGGTTGTAATAGTCCTGCCACTGCTGCAAT
>JBAUTB010000262.1:0-16207 GCA_049582005.1 Gloeobacterales cyanobacterium
GTTCGAAGGTGACCTGTGAACTGATAAAATCTCTCTATAAATCATTTCTAGAAGAAAACAGTGTCTGACAATACTGGTGCTGATGCGATTGATGTGGCAATTGCCAAGGGTATTGATTTTGACGGTACCCCGATCCCCCAGGTCAAACTAGACCTCTATAACCAAGTTATGGGGCTAGAGGCTGGTCGGCAGCGCAGTGGCGTTTCTAATACGATGCGCTCACGGATCATCCGTATCGGAGCCAAGCACATTCCTCAAGCAGAATTGGACCAAATGCTTATTAATGCTGGCTTTGCACCGCTAAAAGATAGAGATATCGCTTACTACTACGGCAGCAAATAAAGTGTTTACAGTATTACGCTAGGCATCAGAACTGTTTGATCATCAATAATCTGACCATCCTGCATCCGTATCATGCGTTTTGTCTGATGGGCAACATCCGACTCATGGGTGACAATGACAACCGTTATGCCTTGTTCATTGAGATTGGTGATCAAGGCCATCACTTCTTGGCTGGTTTTAGTGTCTAGAGCACCTGTGGGTTCGTCGGCCAAGAGTAAAGCGGGGTGATTCACCAACGCACGGGCAATGGCAACCCTCTGCTGTTGACCGCCCGATAGCTGATTGGGGCGATTGGCCATACGGTCAGACAATCCTACCTGCACCAAGACCTCCTCGGCTCGCTCCCGACGTTCAGTCTTGGGATAACCTGCATAAACCATGGGCAGCATTACGTTTTCTAAAGCATTTAATCGCGGCAATAGGTTGAACTGTTGAAAGACAAAACCAATCTGATAATTACGAACATCGGCTAGCTCATCATCGCTGAACTGAGTAATATCTTGTCCTTCAAAAAGATAGCGACCTGAGCTAGGACGGTCCAAACAGCCAATAATATTCATCAGGGTAGACTTGCCTGAACCCGAGGCACCCATAATAGCGGTGTATTCTCCCTGGGCAATGGTCAGGTTTATCTGTCGCAATACAGGAACTTCTACTTCCCCTAAGGTGTAGTTTTTGACGATGTTTTCTAACTGAATCATGGTTTATTCACTCCGCAGTGCAGTAATCGGATCAAGACGAGCCGCTTGTCTTGCTGGATAAACACCAAAGAACAATCCAATTACTAAAGAGACACCAAAAGAAAGAACAACAGCTTCTATGGAAATATTAACGGGCCAGTTAAGGACAACACTGGTTAGCACAGAAGCGCCGACGCCTAACCCAATCCCTAATAAACCTCCGGTGAGCGCCAAAACCACGGCTTCAATGAGAAATTGCCAGAGAATGTCACTAGACCTCGCCCCAATCGCCTTGCGGACACCGATTTCACGGGTGCGCTCGGTGACGGAGACCAGCATGATATTCATAATGCCAATACCCCCTACTACCAGAGAAATAGCGGCTGATCCACCCAAGAGCGTGGTGAAAATACCTGAGACATTGTTAGAGGCATTCACAAGGTCTGCCTGATTGCGAATGATAAAGTCATCAGTCAGGGGTGGAACGATCTTATGCCGCAGTCTCAGCAGGTTAGTGATTTGAAACTGGGCGGCATCCATTTGCTCAGGGCTTTTTGCCGATACAGAGATGCTGTTTAGGGAGATGCCGTTTAGGGAATTGATTCCCACGATACGACTGGCCATCGTCGTCAACGGGATCAACACCTGATCGTCTTGGTCACGGAATTGGGTTGACCCTTTGTATTCCAATGTGCCGATCACCAGGAAATCTTCTCCTTGGATACGAACAGTTTGCCCTAGAGCACTTTTGGGAGTAAGACCCAGCGTATCGACCACAGTTTGACCGAGAAGAGCCACACGAGCTGATTGGTCTAATTCAGCCTGATTGAAGAAACGTCCCGTCAAAGGCAGGAAATCCCGGACTTCTTCATAAGATGGGGTGGTTCCTTGAACGGAGGTATTGGTATTATTTCCTGCCCAAACCACCTGAGAGCGGTTACTGAGGGTTGGCGCAACGGCGGCAACGGCTGAAGCGGTGCTTTCAATCGCCTTAGCGTCATCCCAGTTCAGTGTGGTCGCTGAGCCTGCTCCTTGAGAGGCCGCACTTCCAAAGTTGGCTGTCCCACTCTGCACAAAAATCAAATTAGAGCCGAGTGACTTGAGTTGATTCTCTGTTTGAGCCTGAGCCCCCCGACCAATCGTGACCATGGTAATTACGGCCCCAATACCGATAATCACGCCCAGCATCGTCAGCATGGCACGAAGCTTATTCGACAGCAGCGAAGCCCAAGCGAGACCGATGGTTTCGGCAATATCCACTCCTCTTTGACGCTTGATCCTTCTGGTCGGAGCGGGCTGTTGTTGCTTTGGTTTTGTTTCTTGCATTGTCATAGCTAGGCGACCTTAACGGGGAGGACGACCACCACTAGGGGTGAACGGTGAGGATTTCGGAGGTTTGTCATTCGGCTTACGCTGCCCTGGCGAGGTAATGTATACGCGGTCATCGATCGTGAGTCCACTCAAGACCTCTGTTTGTGTTCCCACGGTAGCCCCCACCTTGATAGGACGAAATACCGACCTATTCTTACCTTGTAGTACATAAACTCCTGTTCCTCCTGCTTCACTCATGACCGCAGGGGTGGGTATCATCAGAGCCCCTTTACGCCGAGCGACTAGAAAACTGGCAGTCAGGTTCATGCCGGACTTGAGCTGATGTTTAGGGTCATTCAGAATTTGTACGCGGACTTGAAAACTGGTGACATTTTGAGCTACCACAGCTTCGGGAGCGACCAGGCGAACCTTCCCTTTGAAAATGCGACCAGGATAGGCATCCACCTGTAACTCTACCGGCTGACCGGGATAGATATTTCGCACGTCGCTTTCTGAGACATTGGCAATGGCCTCTAAGTTATTGGCGAGGGCCAAAATTGAGGAAGAAGTAGCCGAAGTGGTGGCACTGGCTGAAGTCGTAGGCGTAACGAAAGCTCCTACATCCGCATATTTTTGGGTAATGATGCCAGCAAAAGGAGCCCGGATAAAGGTGTCCTTGATCTGAGTCTGAATTGTTTTTAGGGCTCCCCGTGCTTGCATCACTTGAGCACTGGCCGCATCAATATCTTCTTGGCGAGAGCCCGCCCGTATCAAGCTGTATTGTTGCTGAAGGGATTTCATATGAGCTTGATTAGCTTCATAGGCCGAGCGGCTCGTATCCAGAGCATTACGGCTAATCGCTCCACTGGCAAAGAGTTGTACATTACTTTCATAGGTGGAGCGGGAGGCAATGATCTGGGCTTGAGCCTCTTGTAGATTGCGTTCTGCTTGCTGAATCTCTTGGGGGCGATTTCCAGCCCGGAGTTTACGGAGGTTGGCCTCAGCGGCAGCCAAAGTTCCTTGGGCTTGGAGCAGTTGTCCCTGAAGATTCGTGTCATCCATGCGGGCCAAGATTTGACCGGCCTTCACCCGACTGCCTTGGTCCACGTAAAGTTTGGCTAGTTGACCTGATTGTTTCGGACTGATGTTGATCGGTGTGATTGGTTTGACCGTGCCTGCCGCTGAAACTTTGATCGTCACATCTTGGCGAACGACAGGAGCCGTCTGGGTCTGGAGCGCAGTCTGTTGCGCTTCCTGTTGAGACTGTTGCCAGAGCAGCCAGCCGCCAACCCCTACTCCTGATAAAACCAGTAGACCAAGCACTAACCAAACAGGGACTCGATTGAGCGCTTTAGGTACAGTAGTCATAGATGCTGCTCTAGAGAAAAAATTAGACGATTGGATATGTAAAAGCGTTCAATGAAGGCAGTCGATGATAAATCAACCTTTGTAAACCGTTGAGAGCTTCCGCCTCCATTCTAAAGAGGAGGGGAAGCCTGTGTGTATCTATCCAAGGCCTTATCTCCCTTAGTGATTGGTGACTAAAATCATGCTCTTAGGCTTTTATCACTTCTTCGGATATTTCTGTTTTAGTATTGACCGATGGGAGCCAGAGCTACTCAAGGACTTTTACTTGGCTGATATGCGAACTTTCTTCTGCATTGACTCTGATAACACATAGACACATTCAACCTCTCTACGCTATGATCCATAGGCTTTACTGATAAGAAGTCTTCATCTGTCCAGGAGTTGTTTATGTCTCGCCGCTGCACGCTGACCGGAAAACGCGCTAATAATGGATTCTCGGTCTCCTTCTCTCACCGTCGCACCAAGAAACTCCAGCAAGTAAACCTGCAGTGGAAAAAAATCTGGGATCCGGAACAGGGCTGCTATGTGCGCCTCAAAGTTTCCACCAAAGCCCTTAAGACCATATCCCTTAAGGGCATTAACAAGATGGCCCGTGAAGCGGGCATAGATTTGAATAAGTATCGCGTAGAAGCATAAGAACACTACCCATAGTGTATTGCTGCCCATGGTCTTAGTCCTGCATAGGTCATAATTACCTGTAGACCTTTCAATCTGGCGTTTATTTCCGTGCAATATCGTGCTGTCGGCATCAACCTCAAAAGGCAGCCCTTGGGAGAAGCAGACTGGCTTCTGCATATTCTTACTCGAGAAAAGGGTGTAGTCAGATTGATTGCCAAGGGGGCGCGAAAATCTCGTTCCAAGTTAGGAGGCCGTAGCGAAATCTTTGTAGTCAATGATCTGCAAGTCGCTCATGGCCGCTCTATAGACCGGGTTATGCAAGCAGAAAGTTTGCATCTTTATACAGGCTTGACCAGGGACCTTACCCGTTTAACCTGTGCTCAGTATTTAACCGAAGCTGTACTTGCTGAAGCAAGCCAAGGGCAGGCCCATTCAGAATTATTTGATCTGTTGCTAAATCAGTTGGGTATCTTAGAAGCGGTTTCTGAATCCTATTTGTGCGCTCATTTAGTGCATAGTCTTTTTCAGGTCCTCCAAGTTGCCGGGATCGCTCCAGATGTGACACATTGTGTACTGTCCCGTCAGCCGATCCAAGAAGCGTCTTGTGGGTTTAGTGTAGAACATGGAGGCATCGTAGCGCTCAGGGGCACTGTACATACCTCCCAACTGTATCGTCTCACCCCAAATATGCTCAAAGCCCTACAGATGTTGCCCATCCAGCCTCTAACCGAATACAAACTTGACCATTCCGTCTGGAAACAGGTAGAAAGATTCCTTCGCCATTACCTCGAACACCATTTGGAACGCTCTTTGCGTTCAGCCCAATTACTAGAAACTCTCTGGCCTCCCAGCACCTGTGATTCCTAGAGGGACATTTGAAAAGGTAACATGACAGGATGGCCCAAATCAGTAAAAAACCACCTGCGCCAGAAACCCAATCAGAAGATGCCAAAGTTCCAGGCTTTGGAGATGTTCTGAGGAATCGTGATTTTCTTTATCTATGGTTAGGGCAGATCTTCTCTCAATTGCCCGATAAGGTTTTCATCATTCTTGTCATAGCTTTGATGGCGGCACATTTTAAAGAGGCAGGAGCCTCTATGCAGTCTGCCTTTTTTGTGGCGCACAGTATGCCCGCTATTCTTTTTGGTTCTATTGCGGGAGTTTTCGTCGACCGCTGGTCGAAGAAGAAGGTGCTGGTCTTCTCGAATATCTTGCGCGGCCTCTTAGTTCTCCTTTTACCTTTGCTCCCTGACTCCTTTGCCTACATATTGCTGCTGACCTTTTTGGTATCGACCCTCACTCAATTTTTTGCTCCAGCCGAGACTTCAGCAATCCCCCTTATCCTTCCGCGCAAGGATCTACTGATTGCCAACTCCTTGTTCACTGCAACCATGTCTGTTTCCATCGTATTTGGTTTCGCCTTGGGTGCCCCGGCCTTGGCTCTAGCAGGTGGTGCCGATCATGGACATTGGTTAGTTGGTGGAGCTTATTTACTTTCTGGTTTGATTTTGTCTTTGGTCAGAACCGGAGAGGAAAATGATCCAGCTTCAGAGCAGAATTCTCCCTGGGCTGATTTAAAAGAGGGATTGGCCTATATCCGGGGAAACAAAATTGTTCAAGCTGCGCTCATTCAGCTACTGGTACTCTATTCACTACTGGCTGCTTTAAATATTCTGTCGATTAGACTGACCAAAAAGCTGGGCTTACAAGATGAACAATTCGGCTTTCTTTTGGCGGCTACAGGAGTTGGTTTTGCCATTGGGACGTGGGGTTTGGGTCGCTATGGGCAGCGTTTTGCCCGCAATAGTCTAGCGACCACGGGCTCTCTAATTATTGCAATTACCTTGGGTTTTATTGCTTTTGTTAGCAATGTGTGGGGGGTACTTGCACTGTGCGTTCTGATGGGAAGTGCTGCAGCCCTAGTGATGGCTCCTATGCAAACCGCGATTCAGGAAGAAACCCCGGAAGACCTGAGGGGAAAAGTGTTTGGCTTGCAAAACAATGTGGTTAATATTGCCTCTACCGTACCGCTGGCTTTAGCCGGGATTGCCGTTGATCTAGTTGGCTTGCGTCCAGTGATTCTAGCCCTTAGTGCAGTCTCTCTGGGCGCTGCGTTTATTTCCCGTAAGACTCGCCTCGTGAAAAGTACTTAGCTTCTCTGCCCATTAGAAGCTGAGAAAATATATACGCTATTCGGTCTTTATAGACCGAGTGATATATCTTCATGAAGAAAAATCGTATGAAAGAAAATCCCTACTTATTCTGGTCTATCATTGACAGTACCCAATTGTTGTGAGTACATTACGGCTATTGAGGGCGTAAAAGCATATATAGGTGCAGTCACGCGTCCAGAAAAACTTTGAAAAGGAGCATAGTATGGCCGGTGGACTTAAAGAGTTTCTGCTTAGAGGAAACGTCGTCGACTTAGCCGTTGGTGTCATTATTGGTGCATCTTTCGGCAAAGTGGTTGATGCCCTTGTGAAAAGTTTAATTACTCCTCTAATTGCAGCTATTGGAGGTCAGCCTGATTTTTCTGCACTCAGTTTCACTATTAATAATAGTAAGTTTACCTATGGTGAATTCATCAATGCGATGATCTCCTTCATCATCATTGCGGCAGTAGTTTACTACTTTGTAGTGCTGCCTATTAATACATTGGTTGAACGGAGCAAGAAAGCAGAATCGGTAGCAGCACCCACTACACGTCCATGCCCAGAATGCCTAAGTGATATTCCGCTTGCGGCCAGGAAATGTGCCTTCTGTGGATCTGAAGTCGGGGCAGTGGCTCGCTAAGTGGATGGTTCGAGATGAAGGTGTTGTGCATACATTAGTTTACCGGATGGTATTATTCTTCTTCCTGTAAACTGAAAGGGGTCTTCAGGCCATGCTTTATGACGCTGCACATTGCTTGGTTAGGTAAAAAATCTCCCTTTTGCGGCAATGTCACCTACAGTCGAGAAGTGACCAATCATCTGACGCAGAGGGGCCACCGTGTTAGTTTTCTCCACTTTGCCCAAGAAGAAGAATTAGAAGTACAAACCTTCTTACCGCGTACCGTTCGTAACGACAGCCCGCCCCTAGAAGAAGTGCCCTTACCCTTTCTTTATCGCTCTCAGGTTTATACCCTGCCGAGTTTGAAAGCACGCAAAGTCCTTACGGACTCCTTAAGAGAGCTGCAACCTGATGTCGTTCATGCCTCCCTCACCCTCTCCCCTCTAGATTTCGTACTGCCAGAAATTTGTGATGAATTAGGGTTGCCTCTGGTCGCGACGTTCCATCCAGCCTTTGACCGTCGGCGCAATAACTTTGCAGCCAACACCCAATATCTGATGTATCAGCTCTATGCGCCCTGCCTGGCAGCGTACCAGCGGGTCATTGTCTTTTCTCAGTTGCAAAAAGAAATTTTGAGCAAGATGGGGGTTCCCTCCTCACGGATTGCGGTGATTCCCAATGGTGTAGATGTTGAAAAATATAGTCCAGGAGTTTCAAACGCGAAGTCGCATTTTGAAGCAGACCGCTTATTTGTTTATATGGGTCGGGTCTCTGTAGAAAAGAACCTGGAACCGATGCTCAAGGCCTGGAAATCCTGTAGAGATTTGATGGATGGCAGCTATCCTAATTCGATGAATCTCCAGCATAAGTTGGTGATCATGGGAGATGGTCCACAGCGTCCCCTCTTACAAAATTTTTATACCGAAGAAGATGGCATTGTTTGGCTCGGTTTTGTCGCTGCTGAAGAAGAACGTCTTTGGGTTCTAAGAGGCGCGGATGTTTTTATCTTGCCTTCTTTGGTAGAAGGACTTTCCATCTCCCTCTTGGAAGCCATGGCCTGTGGTTTAGCCGTAGTTGCGACCGACGTAGGAGCCGATGGAGAAGTCTTAGGCGGAGGCGCTGGAATTATGGTTCAGCCCTATCAAGTTCAGGCTCAACTGCGGACCTTGATTCCCCTCTTTGTAGAGCATCCAGAGTTCAATAAAATCTTGGGAGAAAAAGCGCGTGCTAGAGTTCTAGAGCGCTATACACTCAGTAAAAATATTGAGACTTTGACAAAACTCTACGATGACGTTCTAGGCCGTGTCCCGGTGGAAACGAGTATCTCCTAATCTATGCTTGTGCCCGATTCACCAGACCTCTATACCGCAAACTACGACTATCAACTGCCGCCCAGTTCCATTGCGCAGAATCCGATAGAACCCAGAGACCACAGTCGTCTATTGGTTTTTGGACACAAGGGATTGGAACACCGCTATTTCTATGAATTGAGCGGCTTGCTAGAACCTGACGACCTCTTGGTCCTCAACAATACCAAAGTGATCCCGGCACGACTCTTGGGGCATAAAAGTACAGGAGCTGCCGTAGAACTCTTGTTGCTGGCTCCACTGACAGAAAACCGCTGGCAGGCCTTGGTTCGTCCTGGGAAAAGACTACTTCCTGGGACCAAAGTGGATTTTGGTAATGGCCTCTTGACGGCTGAGATTCTAGAGAAGGATAGCGTCACTGGTGGTCGAATCATCCAGTTTAGTTACCCGGACGACCGCAGCTTCTATCAAGTCTTGGACGAGGTCGGTCAAGTCCCGCTTCCTCCCTACCTTACAGAATCTCAAGCTCCCGCAGATCGTTACCAGACGCTATGGGCTACCCAACCAGGAGCAGTGGCGGCTCCTACCGCAGGACTCCACTTCACCCAGGAATTACTGGACAAGCTTCCTGCCTCCATAGCTCAGATTACCCTGCACGTGGGCCTGGGAACTTTTCGGCCGGTAGCGACGGAGTGCATCATCGACCATGTCATGCACCAAGAATGGGTGGAGATCCCCCAAGAGACTGTAGAAGCTATTCAAAAAGCCAAACGAGTGATTGCCTGCGGCACCACGGTGGCTCGCGCTTTGGAAGCATGGTCTCATAGCACCAAGGGTCAGTCTGCTTGGCAAGGCTATGCTGATTTATTTATTTATCCTGGCTATCAGTGGCAGATCGTCGATGGGCTGATTACCAATTTTCATCTGCCCCGTTCTTCTCTATTGATGCTGGTGAGTGCGCTGGTCGGACGAGAAAATTTATTGGCATCCTACCAAGAAGCGATAAAACAGGGCTATCGGTTTTATTCCTTCGGAGATGCTATGTTTATCCCGAGCGCCGTGATTTAGTGAGCCTATGTCCCTGGTTCATCCCCAAGAGCACCGAGACCGCCAACTGGTCAATCAATTACTGAGTAGTGCGCCTGAAGACCGGAATTTGGTGGAGCTCGCTCGGCTGATGATTCGCTATCAAGGGTTTGATGGGGCCGAAGACATTCAACGTAATCTCAAAGAGCTTATGGCGCGCTGGGGCTATTCCGAAGAAACGCTCTTTGCCAAGACCCTCCACATTCACTGGGAAACGCCAGTCTATCGAGGAGATTCATCCCGACAGGACGACTGGGCTTGATTTATCTATACTGGGGTCTGTGAGAACGTCACAAATCCTTGAAAAGGAAATGCGCGTGGAGTTTTTTCCGATACATTTAGGGTTTCAATCTCCAGGTCCGGTTATTTTTCAAGCCGGTCCTCTGACTATCCGCTGGTATAGCGTGATGATCATTAGCGGAATTATTCTCGGCACGCTTTTAGCCCAACGTTTAGCCAAACAAAGAGATGAAGACCCAGAAAAAATAGCCGACCTTGCTGTCTGGCTGGTGGCGGGAGCTATACCCTTTGCTCGCTTATACTATGTCCTTTTTGAGTGGGAACGCTACGCTCAAGGCCCCTGGTGGAAGGTCTTTGCCATTTGGGAAGGCGGTATTGCCATTCATGGAGGGATTATAGGAGGGATGATTGCGGGCTACTTATTTGCCAAAAAGACAAAAATTAATTTCTGGAAATTGACCGATATCTGTGCGCCAGCCTTAGCGCTAGGACAAGCGATAGGCCGTTGGGGTAACTTTTTTAATTCAGAAGCCTTTGGGGTGCCCACCGACTTGCCCTGGAAGCTCTATATCCCACCAGAGTCCCGTCCTACAGCCTTTATTGCCAATAATTATTTCCATCCCACCTTTCTCTATGAATCCTTGTGGAATCTCATGGTGATGGGTATTCTTTTGTGGCTATTCAAGAAATTTCCGAACTGGGGTCAAGGTACGATTACGGCCACCTATGCAGTCCTCTATGGCATCGGTCGATTCTGGATTGAAGGGCTCCGCACCGATTCTCTCTATTTTGGCTCTCTCCGAATGGCGCAGGTAGTGAGTTTGCTCTTTATTGCTTTGGGTCTATTTGGCTGGTGGTGGTTTAACCGCCAACCCGGCAAGGCTTCAGAATCTCTATGAGTAAAGAACTTTTTTATGCAATTTCTAATTTGAGGTTTGCTGGTTTGGGTGATCCCAACCTGGAAGACCCTCGGATGTTGCGTCCTTGGTTCATGCGGGCCAAAAAACTCTGGCAACAACAGCCTTGGCAAAAAATTTCACCAGAACATGGGCTGATGGTGAACTTGCCCACGGGGACGTATCAAGTTACGTTTCCTGACCAGCGCCAGGTCCAGATCACGGATGGGTATGCCCCTATTCTCTTAGCCTATGGATTCGAACCGGAGATCCATCCAGGGCTCCCCGAGTTTTTTCGGAGTCATCGTCTGCCTCCTTCCGATCATGATCAAGGGCTCTATCCATTGTTTGCGATAGTCAAGCAAGCAAATTATGTTCCTGTGGATCAAACACTGCAAGAAACGTTGCTCACTGTACTCAAGGCCGTCACTGAATTTTTAGATCTTTTAGCATCGGCCCCTGCTTTCCCGACCCAGGCAACCGTAAACGTAATCGTTGATAAAGACTCAACCCTTATGGTGCCTGTGTCTTGGATATAGAGATAGCCCCGTCCATTTAGGGGCACCTTAAAACAAAGCAGAGATTCTCTACTGGCTAAGCCATAGGGGATCTCTATAGGTTGAATCTTTTAAAGAAGGCTCCCCTTCTGGAACAATTGGATTTATGCTAAATCTTCAAACAGGGAAAATCGATGGGTTGTTCTATGTTTTACGGTGAAGGTACGAGCAAGGATAGTCCTCAGTGAAATTTTCGTTCCCTATCCTAAAGAGAAGCGTATTCAAGACCAACCTCCCCTTATTTGGGCTGACTGCTGGCATTATGGGCGTACTTTCCGCTCCAGCTTTTGCCCGGGATCTCGCTCCCCTACAAGTGCAACCAACCCCCTATTGTCAAGCTTCCGAACAAGTCATTGCCCAGAAAGAAAATTTTCGTAAAGCAGCCCTCCAGGGTAATCAAACGGCTCAAAACCAATATCAAGCCGCCCTCGCTCAAGATGCAGAGACCCTGCGCCAGTGCCGTAGCCAAACCTGGCCTGCCGTGCAAGCGATTTGGCTTAGACTCTATCCCTGTGATATTCAACCAGGCGTCCTCGATGACCTGATGGACCGGATTGTCAACAAAGGCTACAACCGAGTCTACGTCGAAGTCTTTTATGACGGACAGGTGCTATTACCCGGAACAGACAATCCAACGGTGTGGACACCAGTAGTTCGTTCAGGAGAAGATTTACTGGCTCAAGCGATTCAGAAAGGGCACGAGCGGGGTCTCAAAGTCTATGCCTGGCTTTTTTCGATGAATTTTGGGGCGAACTATGGCCAACGGCCTGACCGCCAAACCGTATTAGCCCGTAATGGACGGGGTCAAACCAGCCTTGATATTGGTCAAGACATCAGCCTGAGTACAGACTTAAGCACCCTTGAACTGGATAAAGCCTTTATCGACCCCTATAATCTTCAAGCCAGACAGGATTATCAGCAATTGGTCCAAGCCGTGGCGCAGAGAAGACCAGATGGGATGCTATTTGACTATATCCGCTATCCTCGCCAGTCTGGCTCGGCTTCCATCGCCACTAAAGTCAAAGACCTTTGGATCTATGGAGAAGCGTCCAAGCAGACCCTCTACCAACGAGCGCTCAACGATAAAGGACTAGAATTCATTCGCCGATTTGTCGAACAAGGAACCATAACGTCCAAGGATATGGCAGAGGTAGACCAGCTCTATCCCAATGAGCGAGAACCCCTCTGGCAAAACCGGAAGAGTTCAGGTTCCCTTTCCCGTGCGCAGCTATTGCAAGACCTTTGGATTTTGAGTGCAGCCCATGCCTATCAAGGGGTCACAGATTTTCTGGCAGCAGCGGCACAGCCAGCCCAACAACAAGGGATTGCAACAGGAGCAGTCTTTTTCTCTGATGGTAACCGGAGCGTAGGGCGGGGATTTGATTCTCGGATGCAACCTTGGCATTATTTCCCCTCTTCCCTGGAGTGGCACCCGATGTCCTATGCGCTATGTGGCAATACCAACTGCATTGTCAATCAAGTACAAACAGTCCTCAAAGAAGCCCCTCAGGGTGCGCAAGTGAGCCCCGCGCTCGCAGGGCAATGGGGAAAAGTTATGGCGGGAAATCGCCCGACGTTGGAAGCCCAGATGAATGCCATCCATGAAGCGGCTCCCAAAATTAATATGGTCAGCCATTTTGCCTTTTCTTGGCAGAACCCACAGTTGGACCAAACCCGGAGGGCTTGTTCTCTCCCTCAGCAGTATGGAGAAACGTCTTCGCCGCAGGTATCGGCTAAATAACACATAGCCCGGAAGCGTAGGCCCACCAATTGCTCGTAAAGGGGGTTGAGCTTACACATGGGAGGGATATGCAGTACTTTATGACCGAATAGAACGACGTCTCGTTCAAATGGACATTGAGAAGGAATCATCCGACATAGATACCGCGCCAATTTTGGGTCATGGATTTCTAACTGGTCTAACCAAACCCGTACTGGTTTCAAGGGATCTAAATGGGGATGCTCAACGGTATCCACCGCAGCAGATACTATTTCTTTTTTTGGTTTAGTACTCGGTAACATCACAGCCTCATCAACCAAAGTCATTCGCAATGCATCAAACGCTTCTATTTTTTGTCCTAAAGCCATAGCAAACTCATGTAACAAGTCATCTTCAACAGAGGAGTAAACACCATCTGCCAGTGCAACCATAACCGCTGTTCTCAAAAAGTTTTCTGCTATAGATTTGTCTTTCCCTAACACAACCGCTAGTTCAGCAGGAGTAATAGTTTCTATGGTTTCATTGACTTGAATTAACTCCTCCTGCATCCAATCTTTAATTAACTCTTGCTCTTCATTGCTGAAACGCCCATCTATCCAAGCTATTGTTAGTAGCCCGCGTATCCAGGCAGTCATCTGTTCATGGGTATAGAGAGGTTGGATTTGTTTATCCATATTAAGAATGCCCTCCTAAGATCTACCTTAACTGATCCCCAGTTAGGTTCATCTACTCATCATCCAAGCTTCAGAATGTCTTAGCTTTCCCCTATAGCTTCACAATGAATTAAGACGAATTTGGGAACATCTATGTTTCACGAATAAGTGATTAAGGAAAACACGGGTGCTTCCGGTAATTGCTCACGGCCTTCTAGGGCTAGCAGCTCAATTACAAAGCCATAGCCTGCCAGTCTTCCTCCTGCTTTCTCAAGTAAGGTTGCCGCTGCTCTGGCCGTACCCCCTGTAGCCAAAACATCGTCAATCAAGAGCACCCGTTTTTGTCCTGAGCCCCCAAAAGCATCCTGATGAATTTCCAACCCATCACTCCCGTATTCCAGGGCATAATCCTGGCGATGGCTAGGACCGGGGAGTTTTCCAGGCTTCCGGATCGGGACAAATCCTGCATTTAGGCGGTCAGCCAAGGTAACGCCAAAGAGAAAGCCCCGTGCTTCGATGGCAGCCACATAATCAATGGCGCTGCCATCAAATTGCTTCGTGAGGGTATCCAGGGCAAATTGTAGGGCTTCTGCTGTGCCTAAAAGCGGGGTGATATCTCGGAAAATGATTCCAGGCTTAGGGAAGTCAGGAATATTACGAACGTAGTGGGTTAAGTCCATGCGTATCTTTTTTTCTGATTCTCTGACAGAAAAGAGCATCCCGCTTAATTTATAACCTATGAGCCCGTTATGAAAGAGGAGACCCCCATGGAATTGAAATCAGTCTCAATGGAAATTCCCGAAGGATGTAATCTCATCCTCGGTCACGCTCACTTCATCAAGACCGTAGAAGATCTGCACGAAATCATGGTCGGCACTTCGTCCCAAGTCAAATTTGGTCTTGCCTTCTGCGAAGCTTCTGGTCCTTGCCTAATCCGCGTTTCAGGGAATGATGATACCCTCCAGACCGTAGCGACTAAGAATGCTCAAGTCCTGGGAGCAGGCCATAGTTTCATAATTTTGATGCAAGAGGCCTATCCAATTAATTTCTTAAACCATATCAAGCAATGTTCAGAAGTTTGTACAATTCACTGCGCCACCGCCAATCCAGTGGATGTCCTGGTCGCTGAAACAGAGCAAGGGCGAGGCATCTTGGGAGTGGTGGATGGTTTCTCTCCTAAAGGGGTAGAAGGTCCTGAAGAAGCGAGAGCCCGCAGGGAGTTCCTCCGCAAGATTGGCTATAAACTTTAACAGAAGGATAAATCGCTGAAACTTGGTAGTGAACTGCCGAGTATACGAGGCTTTTGACTGTCTTCGTGAAGTAAAGAAATGAGAGAAAGGCAAGGTATATCATACACATAGACACAAACCTTGTATTCCCATGCGAACGAACATTGACCTTGATGATGCTTTAGTCGAAGAAGCATTTCGTCTGACGGATGTACGTACCAAAAAAGAACTCCTGCATTTAGCACTACAAGAGTTCATTCGCGCACGGAAGAAGAAGAACTTGCTGGATCTAGCGGGTAAGATTCAATTCCACGAAAACTATGACCATAAGGCTCTGAGAATCACCCGTCATGCTGCTGATTGATACATCAGTTCGTAACGTATTTCGAGACAAAGGATTTCCTCCGCTAGATTGACTACAAACTCTAAGATATGAGCAGTCTCCAACAAGAGGTACCCCATGAGTCAAAGCACTCAAAGCACAACAGATAGAGTGCACTGGACCACAGCCGATCTAGAGCTGTTTCCCGATACCGGAAATCGCTATGAAATTATTGATGGAGAATTGTTTGTGACCAGGGCACCCCACTGGAAGCACCAAAAGGCCTGTACCAAAATTTGTAACGCTCTTGACGCTTGGTCACAAAAGACTGGGCTAGGAGAAACCGTACAAGCTCCCGGTATCATTTTTTCAGATGCAGATAATGTTATTCCTGATGTGGTCTGGGCGAGCAAGGAACGCCTGGCTATGTTGTTAGATGAAGCTGGGCATCTCACTTCTGCGCCAGAGCTCATTATTGAAGTCTTGTCATCTGGTTTAGAGAATGAACGGCGAGACCGAGAATTGAAACTCAAGCTGTATTCATCACGAGGGGTACGAGAATATTGGATTATCGATTGGCAAAGACAACAGGTTGAAGTTTATCGGCGCGAACAAGCCGTGCTAGAACTAGCTGCCACTTTGTTCCCTAGTGATGAGCTGAATAGTCCTCTTTTGCCTGACTTCAGCTACGCTGTTTCTCAGCTCTTCGCCTAGAAATATTTATGGTGGCTGGAAAAGGCTGAGAGATCTATTTGTTGTTTGGAGCCGAGATGGATACTCTTATGCAAGAATTGAATGAGGCACTGACCCTATGAACACCGCTGAAAAAATTTATGCACTCGTTAAGACGATGTCAGAGGCACAGATCAGTCAAGTTCTGGATTTCGCGGAATTTCTGAAACAGAAAGGCTCTGCAAAAGCTGAAGACCATAATTTAACTGAAGACAGGTCTACTCCATCGCAGTTGATTTCTCTACCTGACTTTAGCGACCATATTCCTCAAGGCCGGAAGGAAACTATTGCGAAGCAGGATGAGGCCCCTGGTCCTGAGACAGCAGTGGGCACACAAGCCTTGGAAATTTTACAGCGTGATGGCTTTGTTGGTT
>JBAUTB010000263.1:0-1584 GCA_049582005.1 Gloeobacterales cyanobacterium
CTTTCCACTTTTGAATCAGCTTGCTCAGATGAACCGCATCTGGTCGATTTTCTTCCAAGTCGATAATGCAATTTGTGTCCAGCGTAAACTTATCCATGACATATTCGACTTAACGTTGCTCATCACAGGTTACTGTGCATATTCGTCCGTAAATGGCCAATATACCCTAGAACAGTTTAATTTTTGCTCCGTTTAAGCCGGAGTTTCCCCTGAAAATGTACTATTAATCCCTAAAAGTATTTCCCTATATAGCTTTGAGCGATTGTTAAGAAATCCCTGTGCACATGTCTGGTTCTTCTGCCAATTTGCGCTCGCCTGACATTAAGACTTAGATCAGATGTCAGCCTTATACATGGCTACGGGTCTGAAGTGACAATCGCTGTATTTATTAGGGCACAAGGGTTTAAAGCAGTTAATGTATGGGGGGAACTCTAGTTTAAGTCTTGGGAGTAGCACCGAAGCGCTAGTTAAGCGTGTCAATGATGATTTAGGTGATGGTGAGGTTATGGAGTTTAGTTTGGGAAGCCCAATGAGCGCGTTGGGAGAGTTTGACCTCGGGGTTAGTTCCCATCTCCAGTCTGTATTAGCGACTAAACCTACTTCCTTCCTAAAACATTAGCTTTAATTTCTTCTTCGGTAGTACCAGAAATATCATCATGAGTTAGGAGTAGGTCAATAGCGATACGGATGAGGGTATTTTCGGTAATCCGTTCGCCTTGACTTTTGCGGGAGCGGTTGAGGGCTTTGGAGAGGGCAGCGAGGTCATCGATTTGTTGAGAACGAAGGCGGACGGCTTTATTTTCGAGGGTGAGGTACTTGGGGAGTGGTGGGGTTTCAGGGTTAGAGAGTGTAGGAGTAATAGAGTTTAATACTTTTAAAGTTTGAGAGTTATCAGGTGTGGGAGTCGGTTGTTGTGTTTCTTCATGAAGCATATCGGATATTTTTTTTACAGCCATGAGCATTCCCTCTTAAGTTCATCGAAAAGGCGTTGGTAATCTTCTTGGGCTTGGTCGGCATTTTTACCTTGATAGTCAAAGATGGTCTTTTTTTGGAGTGCGGCTTGTTCATGGGCGGCATAGTGTCGAATCATGCAGTTGAAGCAAGCAATATCGGCTTTGCGTAAGCCACTTTGGGAATCGACGGCATTGTTGAGGCGTCTGGGGTCCACTTTCGTGAGGAGGACGCGATAGGGGACGTTGAGGGGCTTGATGGAGGCATTGATGGTTTGGATCAGCGCGGCCATATCGAGGGAGGAAGGAGGGCAGGGCAGAATGACAAAATCGCTGGCTTCAATGACAGCGGTGAGAGCCTGGTCTTTAAGAGAGGGAGGAGTATCACAGATGGCAATGTCATATTCAGCAATAGAGCGGAGTTTAGAGAGGAGTTGGGGATTGGTTTCTTGAGCGAGGTCAAAGGTCCAGGACTGGTCTGAATTCCGGAAAAGATGGCCGGTTTATTCCGGAAAAGATGGCCGCTCCCCCTGCTGTAAAACTATCGATAGCGCTCAGGCGCGAAGATAGCTTAAAACACGGCAGGGTCCAATGTTCAAGCTATTGGAGCGCTATATGATTCAGCAACTTGGTA
>JBAUTB010000264.1:0-3253 GCA_049582005.1 Gloeobacterales cyanobacterium
AGCAACCGTTCATTTTAAACAGCCCTGACTAGGAGGTCAATATGTAGTTATTTTGCTTGCCTTTTATCTGTGCAGTTGTCTGTCTTAACTTTTATGTTTTTTTGTCTTGACAATGGGGAGCACTTTAAGGAATCCCAATAATGATTAACATTTTCAATTTAAACCCATTAACAAAAACATCAAATTATGTGTGAATCACAAGGATGGTTTACAACGAACAAACCCATTTCATGAATGAAAAATCTCAGCAATCAATGGATACTACCGCAATGATTTTCGTGCTAGGGAACTAACCCAATCTACTAAGAAAGTCAGGATAATCAAGCATCCAAGCGTGGCTACTATGCCCTGCGTATCAAAACTGCTCATTTGTTCTGTCAGTAGATGACCCAGCCCTCCGGCCCCGACTAACCCAACTACCACTGTTTCCCGAATACAGACTTCCCAGCGATAGAGGATATAAGCGAGAGAACGGGGCATGGTTAAGGGCAGCACACCATAGAGAAAGACGGAAGAAGCAGGAGCACCTTGCGCTTTTAGGGCTTGCAAAGGCCGCTCGTCCAAATTTTCTACACCCTCTGCCATCAGTCGGCCCAGAATGCCCAGATTGTGCAAGCCTAAAGCGAGAGCACCCGGCAGAATACCCGGAAAGATCACGAACAGAAAGACCAATGCCCAAATGGGCGGTGGGATAGCCCGAAAAATAAGCAGAACTGCCCGTGTAAAGAGCAAGGTCGCCCACCCCCAGCTATTACTTCGGGCGTCCTGAGTACTAGGATTGAGCAGTCCCCCCGGCAGGAAAAAATTATAAGCCCCTGGAAACGAAAGCAACAAGCCGCCAATCCCTGCCAGCGTTATCGCAAGGATAGAGATGGATAGGGTCTCTGCGGAAAGACTTAGGAGCTGCTGTAGCTGGGAGCTATCGACATGGGGGGAGAAGGCCCCTTTGGCCAAAGCCCCAAAAAATTCTCCGGTGCGTGGGGACCACAGCTTTGTGAGATCAGGACGGACATACCAAAAGCACAAGGGAACGGACAAAAGGACCCAAAAGCCAATCCCATTCACCAGGACATCCCGCGGATAGACAGGCTGCTTACTTTGACGTGGCTTCTGACCTCGCTTGTATTGATTCAAATCCAAACGACTAGCACAACCGAGGCGACGCCGCAGGAGCGCACTACTCAAGTCCACTAGGCCATTAAGTAGAAACAACGCCAGGAAGAATGTCCAGAGTTGTGAATAACGCAGAGACTGTAGGCTCAACAAAATCTGATAACCTAAGCCTCCCGCCCCAATAATGCCAAGGACCGCTGCTGAACGGATGGAACATTCAAAGCGATAGAAAACGTAGGACAGCAGATTCAAAAAGGCTTGGGGCAAAAGGCTATAAGCAAAGGCAGTGAGTGGTTTCACCCCACTGTTTACCAAAGCTTGTAAGGATTGACGGGGTGTTTCATCGAGAATTTCAGAAAAGACTTTGGCCGTGACTGCACCAAAGGGAATCGCAATCGCCAGAATTGCTGTTAGTGCGTCCAATCCCCAGAGATTGACAAAAAAGAGTCCCCAAACCATTTCATGAATTGCCCGTGGTCCAGCCAGAATCGCTCTTGCCGCCAACCATACGGTCCGTTGCTTATTCTGTCGGGGAAAGACCGCTGACCACCACACCTCAGAAGACAAGAGGCCTCCCACCAAGCCCAGCAAAACACTCAGGAAGGTGCCACAAACGGCATAGGCTAAGGTGGTGAGCGTCGCCTGGAAGGTTAACAGGAGCATCTCAGGACTGAAATCCGGATGCACACTGGCACTCAAAAATCGCCAGAAGAGCGGCCATCCACCAGGATTGAAAATGTCTTGCCCGAAAATACCTGCCTGATAGAAGGACAGCGCTACCGCACCTAAAAAGATGAACCCCCAGAGTACGCGGGGATTAAAAAATGTAGGACGCGTTAATGGCTGAACCGTCACTTAGGCTACTAATGCGACAGTAAGAATCATAAGTTAAATGCTCTCTCGACGTTCTAACGCATAAACAGATAAATGCATACTCAGGTTGGTTTAACTGTGAAGTATCTATGAATTTTTTAACTCTGATTTTAGATGTTATGTGAGAAAATTTCATCTGTATGATGATTAGTTCTTCCAATAGCTAACAGGTTAGCAGTCTTGGCACAACAGATTTTTATAGATGGCATTGGCATCTCTAGCTACAGAAGTTTCGGTTCAGAAATTCAGAGAATAGGTCCCTTGGAGAAAATAAATCTTTTCATAGGACAGAATAATTCAGGGAAATCAAACATACTTTTATTTTTACATAAGCATTATAAGAATGCTGTAGAAGAAGAAGCAACTCCCAGCAATCAAAATTCAACTTTACGTAATACAATGTTGAAATTTGAGGGACTAGACAAACATCTAGGCCAAAATTTCGGAGAAATGAATATAGCAATTGGTTTAAAAATAGAAGGAGAAAAATATGCATTTTTGCTCTATAATCGCTTTTCAACATTTAAAGCATATCTAGAAAGAATTTTAAAGTCGAAAACTTTAACCAAAGGAAAAAACATTGCTTGGTTCCTTTACAAAACTTCAGACCAATATTCAGGAACTCATTCTGCTCATCTATTGGATACGCCTGGTGCTGCAATATTCCACGTCCGGCATTCAGAAGGAGTATCTAAAGTAGAATCCGTGTACACCAGCTCTGAAAAGTCTCATATCTGTGCTGATCTGGGTTATCGGGCATCTGATTTATTGCAAGCTAATTATATTGTTTGGGTAGAAGGACCATCTGATCGTGTTTATATTAATTATTGGATAAGTGCAATAGATCCTGAATTAATAGAAGGATTACATTATTCCATCATGTTCTATGGAGGACGCTTATTAAGTCATCTTTCTGCAGAAGAGAAAGATTTTAAAGAACAAGAGATCAATAAATTTATCGATCTTAGAAGCCTGAACCGAAATATTTCGATTGTGATTGATAGCGATCGGGAGCAAGAAGACAGTTCTATCAATGGAACAAAACAGAGGATAGTCGAGGAGTTTAATACTGGTGCGGGTTTTGCCTGGGTTACTAAGGGCAGAGAAATTGAAAACTATGTTGGGCCAAATTCACTTGAAGTAAAGTGCTCCCCATTGTCAAGACAAAAAAACATAAAAGTTAAGACAGACAACTGCACAGATAAAAGGCAAGCAAAATAACTACATATTGACCTCCTAGTCAGGGCTGTTTAAAATGAACGGTTGC
>JBAUTB010000265.1:0-3303 GCA_049582005.1 Gloeobacterales cyanobacterium
CGCAACCATAAATTTCTGGAGTGATGAGGTTATTCCCACTAACGGCCAATACATAGAGTTGGCGAGTCCGTTGACGACTTCATGATTCTCTCAGAGGTTCAACTCCGATAACCTTCCAAGTCGTATGAGAGAAATGCCCTAGAGTATAGGCACTGATTGGTAATGGGAGAGGACAGATGAGTCCCTATGCTGAGTCTCCGGAACCTGCGGCGTCTGTAGGGGCGGAAGAAGCCGCCGAGTGTGCGGAAATTGGTTCAGAAGGAATTGTCCACTGGCCCGAGCGGTTGTCTGGATCGTGTGGGAGCCCCATAGAACTCTGATACCGTGGCAATTATTCGATTATTCTGGAACACGCATTTTGCTATGAACGACAAGCCAAATGCAGGGAGGATGGGAGCTAGTCCATGCAACGCGGTGCTTACGATGGGCTGGGATAAAAAGAGTATCGCCGGTTCGAAGAGTACAAATTTCTCCATCCGCGAAGCCCAATTGAGCCTGACCTTGGATGAGGAGAACCCATTCATCCGATTGCTGGTCATACCAGAAACCAGGGGCTGATTGTTGTCCACAGGAGAGGATGCGCTCAATCTTTATTTGGTCTCCAGTAGCCAGCACCTCAATAATTTCCTCTTCCGCAGGGTCCAGTGTGGTGGGGAGTTCAAAGATGTTTTGTGCCACGGTTCTTTCTGCTTTTGCTGTTCTTCAATTCAGCATATCCAAGATAATCATATCCAATCTACAGAGATGTCTTATGGATACGGATTATATGAATTGGATAGCTAATTATCGCATAGGGGGAACAATGACAGGAAGCATAAATATTTGCTGTGAAAACTTTTTTATTGAGAATGGCTAAAATTATTGAGAATTGCTAAGGCAAAAATAGGCTTTATAGACACAAGAACGTCAATAAAAACGAGCGATTTAGCTTATTGAGATTTCCATAGCAAGTATTTATGGTTCCACCCTCTTTTGAGGGAAAAGTACTAGTATTCGTGAGGCAAAAGTATTGGTACCAGACTCTAGCAAGCTATATACAATAACTTTAGGAGGTAGATCCTATGGACACTGTATCAGTATCTGCTCATTTTGATGGTGAACGAATTGTAATAGACGAGCCTTTTGAGCTAGAGCCGAACACGAGGCTGATCGTAACTATCCTGCCCAAGCAGGATGCTGAACGTGACTCCTGGCTGTGTTTATCGGGCAGTAGGCTAGAAGCTGCCTATGGTGAAGACGAAGAAGAATACTCCCTCGATTTAATCAAAGAAGCGAATCCGGAGTATGCAGGAAGCTGATGTTGTTCTAACCCCTGTTCCACAAGCGAATGGTGCTATCAAGAACCGTCCAGCGATTATTTTGCGGGAAATGCCACCCTACAAGGATCTTTTGGTCTGTGGGATTAGTACCCAGTTGCATCAGCGAGTTCCTGATTTCGACGAAATCATTATGCCCTCTGATACAGACTTTGTTGCCAGTGGTTTGAGAGCGGAATCTTTGATTCGACTGGGATTTTTAGCAGTGTTACCCCGTCGCAATATCATCGGTTCCATCGGTTTGATTTCTTCAGAGCGACATCACCGCTTGCTGAAAACCCTCAGTAATTACCTAATCATCTGAGAGCACTCATCAACCAATGTCGCGTCCCACGCTATTTGTCCTCGATCCCACGCTATTTGACCGCATTGTTAGGGCTTAGAACTCAAGCAGGAAGGGAGTTTGAGGGGTGTAGTACGCTATTTTTTGAGGATCTCGGGATATTTGATCGCAGATTTTGAGACTTAAATCCCACGGTATTTGACCGCAGTGCTGATATTAGGCAGGTTATGATAGCAGTGCAAACCCTTATCCTGATGGAGATTGGGGGATTAGAGTGCGAAAAAACGTCCCACGCTATTTGTCCTCTAAGCCTCATTTAAGCAGTAGAGGAATTAGCTTTTTGGGCTTTTCTACGGGCATGGTATTGGCCGATAGGGCTGGCCTCATAGCGGCGGTTGCTCTCGTCGATAGCTGTTTGAAGATCGGCACTGACTTCACGAAGTAGAGCGCTGAAGTCGCGTAACTGAGCGATATGTTGGGCAGAAGTTTCAGGGTCTGGAATGGAGCGTGTTGTAGGTTCGGTCATGGCAGTTTCCAATCTCCTCGGATTTGCTGAATCTCTTCGGGTACATTCCTCGCCCCTTGGGGCGTATAAACCCAGGTCCACGCAATCTGCGATCCTCCCAGAAATATCAAATAGGACCTATCCCCCAAGAAATCATGAACGGCAGACTATCTGAACCCGCTATTTCCGATACCTCGCTGCTTGCAGCGGGGTTGTTCATTAGTGAGCACGCTGCTGGGGAGATTTTCGCGGATGCGTAGCTCGTTCTGTCTTAAGGATCGCATATTGTCAAAAGTAGCATCGGATGCCTCTTTGGCAATATTACTCATCAACAGGGAAAACCTGCTATAAGCCTCCTCAGTATCTAGCTTAATCTCTAACAGAGTGTCTAGTGGGCTTTGGGTAGCGCGGGTTTCGCCTTAGATATCAAAGAGTTCCCTTTCGGTGGTGGCCGCGTCGTCGATGAGGTCGAGCAGTTGGCCTTGAAGGTCAAAGATTTGCTGTTTGAGAGGGTCCGGGATTTTCATAGGATAGGGCTCAGGTAACAAAAAGACGATAAAGAAATGAAATTGGGAATCAACCCTCAAGAGTAGAGCCAATCAGAACCGCTATTTGACATATTCCCTCGCGGGGCGGGAAATTTTCGATACCGATGTCTGAAGCACATCGATTATGAAGGACCATGCCATGAGCGCTGCGTAGCCCTTCGAGATCTGGCAGGGCCTCCCCAGAGCGATTAATAATGACCCACGGGATGTGGAAGATGTGAATTCCGGAAACTATGACCGCCAATTCCGGAATTCACAAAACATGCCTCCTGCTCCCATATCCAAGAACGGTGAGAAGAGTAAAAACCATCAATGCCAGTAGAGTGGCGAGTCATGTTCTTACCCAATCTGTATCCATACTTAGATAATATCCAATCTAATTTCTCGTTTAATACGATAAATGCCATTGTTAACAGGCTAAATGTCCGCTTCGACCTAGCTAAAAATCCTAAAAGCCCTTCTAAGAAAGAGTTTCAAAGCAGTACTTGGGGTGATTGCATCAGAATTTATCAAAGATTTTGAGCAGAATTAACAGATTAAATGTCCGCAATAGTGGCATTTATGGCCTTTTTGCAAAAATCGGACAATTATTGTGTTAATTTTGGCAGATACATCTGAAACAGCTATAGTCTTTTCTAGGTAAGGATTTCG
>JBAUTB010000266.1:0-1657 GCA_049582005.1 Gloeobacterales cyanobacterium
GTTGCAACGATCGCCCAGAGCGGACGAAATGTTTCAGCACTATGGTCGCCCAGAACCCACCCTAAGATCCCTTTTCTAAAATGGTCAACGGCAGTCCACAGCCAGATTTTGTTTTTTGGAGCCAACAAAGGTCTCCAGTTCATCCAATTCACCAACTTCAGGAGGAACGTCTGGATCGTCTAAGTACAGGACAAAAATTGGAGGGAGTAGAAAAACTCATCGGTTAGTAATTCTAGATTAAGCAGGATTCTTCGCAGGTAATCAAACCCATATCGAAAGATGCTTTTGGCTTTGCGCCCATGCTTTTTAATTTTGATAGGCTTTTGCTGAGCTAACCATTCTCCGGTGCGAAACGCCCAGCACAGCGCAATCGTCAGCAAGGCAATCATCCGACTCAGACGCTCCCGGTCTTTGAGGTGCGTCGCCTCTAAACAAAAGCCTCGGCTTTTGAGGCAGCCAAACAACGTCTCAATTGCCCACCTTCTACCGTAATCGGCAATTGCCTGCTGCGGACGATGATGAGTGACAATGATGAGCAATTTCCCATCCTCAAGCCGTAATGCGCTGACGTAAACCCAGTGTCCCCAAACGCGACGACGATGACGCAACACCTGCTGTTGCCCAACTTTGAGGGAACTGAAGACGACTTTGGCTTTGAGGGCTTGGCGACCGTTATCGAGTTTGTCACTCTCTCGAATGCGGATGCGAAACTCGACGTCGGCTTGCTTTAACAAGTACTCAAACCAATCGTGACCCACAAACTCCCGGTCAGCAGTCAGATACTCGACTTGGGCCTCCGGAAACACCTCGAAAAACTCTTGCAACAGGTCTATTCGCTCATCGGTGTTGGAATTGCCCTTCTTATCGAGCATCCACCATAACAATGGAAAGGCAACCCCGTGATGAACGACACCGAGCATGAGAACATTGTGAACGCATTCGCCAAACTCCCAGGTAGTGCGGTCCACTGACAACACCCACGGTTGGGGAATGGCCATCAGGCTGACGACGAAACGAGCAATCGTGTAGTAGTCCAATTCAAACCCGCTCAGAAACCGCTGCAAGCGTTTGTAGTGTGACTCGGATTGAGCAGTGCCGATGAAGGCAGCTGCCAATTGAGTCAAATTGACCGTCTTGACTCGAAAAACCGCGACCAGAAAGAGAGCTAAAAAACTGACTCGTGCACCGTGCCAACCCAGATGGGGCTGCAAGGTTTGTTGGATTCGAGTAATCTGATTCATAGGGTTTCATACTTGGAATGTGGTAATTCTCATGAAACCCTTTCCTGCTCCTCTTTTGCAAGCTTTTGTCCCGTACTGAGTTGAGCGACTACTAAATGACTACTGCAAGCCCCGCAACTATCTGCTGATCCCGGAGCTAGACTTTAAGACCAAGTTCAATACGACGGTTTTTCCTGATGGCACGGTGAAGGATGCCATCCGCCTGGAGCATGGCTGGTGGGAGAGCAAAGACCAGTACGACAAACTCGACGAAGAAATAGAGAAAAAATTAGAAAAGGGCTACCCAGACGAAAACATTCTGGGCATTGCTGAATAGAAGTATGATTCATTAAGGGACAGGCACATCGCCAAATTTGAGGTAGTGCAGTAACAATCGGATCGAGTGCTTCAGCATCTCTACGGACTTGGAATAGCAC
>JBAUTB010000267.1:0-22654 GCA_049582005.1 Gloeobacterales cyanobacterium
CGCAACCATAAATTTCTGGAGTGATGAGGTTATTCCCACTAACGGCCAATACATAGAGTTGGCGAGTCCGTTGACGACTTCATGATTCTCTCAGAGGTTCAACTCCGATAACCTTCCAAGTCGTATAGAACACATAATGCTGACCTATCCGGTAACGGTAGAAGCCAGGACGGATATCGTCCCGCCGAATGCCGAGCAGAGGAAGTCTCACCAACCGCTCAAAAGTCTCGTCCAGCAAAGACGCATATGCCTCAAATTGAGCCACACCCCACTCGTTAAGCGTGAACGCCAGAATCTCCCGATAGTCTTGCGCTGCTTTCTGAGAGAGTCGATAGCCTGTCATCGTTTATGTTTGAGAGTGCTGCTGTTGATGCGCTGCGAGTACCTCTGCCTTGATTTCATTCAGGCTAAGCGTCGAGAATTCCCCTCGTTCTAGCTGGTCTGCCCCAATTGCAACTTCTTGGTGCATCCACTCTGCGACTTCCGGTGACTCTGCTTCAGATTCCGCTAAGGCGACCTGTACCATCCGTTCTAGAGCAACTTCAACGACGGAGGCTGGATCTGGATAGCCCAGTGTCATCATCTGCTCAATCAATTTATCGGCGTTCGGGGTTAGGGATATTTGCATGGCGGTGTAGATCGAACTGCTTGTCATTACCTTTGTACCTCAAATCGCCTTCTAGGGGTTGCTTTAGCTTAAAGTGCGAAATTTCGACAGGCTCAGAGACCGCTTAGAAAACACACCGTAGGGACCTGCTATGCACCCCTTCGGCACAGCTCAGGGGGCACGCCCCAAGAAGGATCTATTACCCTGCGCAACCCTTTTTGGGAAGGATAGGCAGGGTTTACTATCCTCGAATGTAAGCTCAGTTCTGTTGATAATACCAGTCTGGCTGATTCCTAGTCGCCGTGGTGATAGGGATGGCCTTGAATAATCGTGAAGGCTCGATAGAGTTGTTCGAAGAACACGACCCTGGCTAATTCGTGGGGAAGGGTCATTTTGGAAAGGGAAAGCGTGAAATTCGCTCTCTCTTTGATGTTGGCATCAAGGCCCCAGCCCGAACCCAAAACGAAGGTAATCGGTGAGCCCTCTATTCTTTGCTTGTCCAACCAGTGAGCAAACTCCTCACTAGAGAAGGTTGTGCCTCGGTCGTCGAGACAGATAACATAGGCCCCTGTAGAAATTTTCTGGAGGAGGTCTTGAGCTTCTCGCGCCAAACTATACGCTTTTTCTCCTCGTTGATCTTTCAGCTCGATCACTTGAAAGGGAGAGAAGCGGTTGATCCGAGTCTGATATTCGGTACAAGCTTGGGCATAGCCCTTTTGCTTGATACGCCCTACAGCCAATAAAGAAATCTGCATAGCTAGGGATTGAGCAGAGGGCTTCGCCCCTTGCTTTCTGTGGTTATGAAATAACGGATAAAATGGCTAACCCGCTGTCGATGTTGGGCGTTCAGACCCAAGATCGCTGCCTGTTCCCAATCGAGGAGGGGGAGATGGTTTAAGACTTCCACATCAAAGGTAGGCTCAAACCATTGGAGCGGGCATAGAACATCCACAGAGCATCGCACGTCATGAACTTCTTCTAACTCCTGAATGAACAAGGGCCGTGCCCAACATAGAACTTCGCCTTGCAGATTGGTGCTGGTAGACCGCACCACACAGTAGAGCACGGCAGGAGCTACCCGCATACAGACGATTTGATCTTGCTGAAACGTCATAACCTGATCTAACTGCTGTTTTTCTCAGTGTAGGAGGCAGAAAGGCCGATTGGCATCCCTTGTTTTACTCTTCTGGTTCTTTACTGCTAATAGAGACCCCTTCCACCAAAAGGGCAGGGGTATACAGTGCTCCTTCCCAGAAACGCTCTTGCCCCACCGCTACCAGTTGATTGAGGAGTTTATAGGCATTGCCTGTGATCATGGTGTCTTTGACACGACCGAGAATTTTTCCTTTTTCCAGGGCATAGCCGAGATCCATGTTGACCGAAAATTCTCCGGAAATCCCCGCTCCTCCACCTAAAACTTGGTCTACCAGAAGGCCACGGTCTACTTGAGCAATGAGCTGTTCTAGGCTGAACGCACCTGGCGTAAGGATTGCGTTGACCACACCTGGCTTCGGGAAACCCCCAAGTCCATCGCGCATACCGTTTCCCGTGAGTGGCAGTCCCAAAGCGCGGGACACTTGACGGTCCCCATAGAAATTATTGAGGACGCCTTCCGTGAGGAAGTTTACGGCTTGGGTCAGGGTGCCTTCATCATCGAAAGGTGTGGGGAACGGGCCAAAATTGGGGTCTTGCTTTATGGTCAAGAGAGGCGAGAGCACCTGTTCTCCCCGTTTTTCTGTCCAGGGAGAAGATTTTTCGAGTACGGCTCGGCCATTCATAGCGGCAAGTACGGTGTCCAAAAGAATGCTGACAGCATTCGGGGTAAAGATAACCGGATAGGTTCCTACGGGCGCTTGGACGTTCTCTTTAGCCCATTCAAGACGGTCTAGCACGCGGCGGATAATTTTCTGGGGGTCAGGGATGACCGCATCAGAATCACCTTCATAGACGGCTAAAAAATCGTCTCCACGCACCCACTCTACGCCAACATACCCCCCCAGAGAACGGGTTTGATGATAGGAGGCAAGTCCTTCAGAATTGGTGAGGCTGGCGGTTTCCACCTCAACCCCAAAAGAAGCGCCACAAATAGTTTCTTCAAAGCGGTTCCGGACGCCCTGAATGACGGTTTCTCCCCAATCTATGAGGATCTGGGGTGGCACGGATTCATAAGCCTTTTCTGGAGTTCGTAAAGATTCATGGGCTAAGTCGATCGGGGTGACCTCCCCAAATTCAGATAGGGCCAGCGCTTTTTCTACCAGAGCTTTTCCATCGGTGGGCCCATAGGCAACGGCGAGACCGACTTTGCCCTCTTTCCAGACACGCAGCGCCGTTCCTTCTTCCTCCGAGGACTCTATTTGTTTCAAACGATTCGCTTCAAAAATAGCGGAACGGCTCTCACTGCTGGCTTGGTATACTTCTGCGGCTTGAGCCCCCTCTTTCAGGGCCTGGTCGATCAATTCCTGGGGATGCATCAGGACCTCGCGTATACGTGCTGCTGTCAAGGTACCTCAGATAGAACCGCTTGATTCGCAGCAGCATCGGGAGTATTGCACTTCGCTAGAATTAATAGTGGACCCCGCCCATCGGGAATAATGATTGGGTGTAGAGGATCAAATAGTGTTATCTACGAACCGAGAAATTTTGCAGCAATTGATGGAAAAAGCAGCGGAGCATCCAGAATCCGATCTCGTGGACAAGATCTTCGAGAACTTGCTTTGTATGCTCCAAAATCCCGGATTAGAGCGGCTGGACTGGAAAATTTTAAACAATGCCCTAAAAGACCTGTGTAATGGCTTCAATGCTTTTGCTCCCTATCGTAAAAAACGCAAAATCAGTATTTTTGGTTCGGCTCGGTTGACCTCAGATTCTAAGGTCTATCAAATGGCCCGTGAATTTGCTGCCCTAATGGCCCAAAAGGGTTTTATGACCATTACGGGCGGCGGTGGCGGGGTTATGAAGGCTGGAAATGAAGGAGCAGGCAGGGACATGTCCTTTGGCCTGAATATTGTGCTGCCTGATTTCCAAGACATTAATGATTTCATCCAGGACGACCCCAAGGCCGTTGATTTCAAGTATTTCTTTACCCGCAAGCTCTTTTTCATGCGGGAGACGGATGCCCTAGCCTTGTTCCCTGGCGGTTTTGGTACCTGGGATGAAGCTTTTGAGTGCATGACCTTGATCCAAACAGGCAAAGCGTTAATTATGCCCATTGTTCTGGTGGAAGAACCGGGTGGAGACTATTGGCAAGAATGGGACCGGATGTTGCATAAACTTTTAGGTTCTAGAGGACTGGTCGATGAAGTGGATCTGAGCCTCTACCGCAGAGTGGAAACCCTCGACCAAGCCTGTGAAGAGGTGATGCAGTTCTACCGGGTCTACCATTCCAGTCGTTACTTGGGGGAGAAATTCCTGGTTCGGATCAATACTTTGCTTTCCCCAGAATCTCTGGAAATGCTTTCTACGGAATTTGCTGACTTTTTAGCCGAACCGGTTTACCAAACGCAACAAGCCCTACCACAGGAAGAAGATCCGCTTACAGGTCATCTGCCCCGTTTAATTCTGTTACCTAAGCGCAACCGCCCAGGACGACTTCGTATATTTATTGACCGTTTGAACCAGCTAGGGGATAGCGTAAATCTAGACCCAACCTATCGGTAACTTCATGGATGTAATTCCTGCTATAGATCTTCTGGAAGGCCAGGCTGTCCGACTCTTTCAGGGCGACTACCAGCAATCGGAACGTTACAGTGCAGACCCCGTAGCCCTAAGCCGTGCATGGAATCTATTGAAAATTCCTCGCCTCCATGTAGTAGATCTCTCTGGAGCAAAAGCCGGTCATCCCATTCATGGAGAACTCCTCGCCCAGATTGTCAAAGCCGTAGATTGTCCGGTGCAGACGGGGGGAGGCATTAGGACGTTGGAGCATATCGCTCAGGCCATAGCGCTTGGGGTAGAACGGGTCATCCTCGGGACGGTGGCGGTAGAACAGCCTGAACTGGTAGCGCGTGCCTGTGAACGTTTTCCCGGTCGTATTGCCGTGGGCATTGACGCGCGGGGAGGGAAAGTCGCTATCCGGGGCTGGCAGGAAAATTCTGAAGTCGAAGCTGTAACCCTGGCCCGTCAAATGGAAGCGCTAGGGGTGTCCGCCATTATTTACACCGATATTCTGCGGGATGGTACGCTCAGTGGCCCAAATTTAGAAGAATTGCGGAAGGTCAGTGCAGCGGTGCAGGTCTCCGTAATTGCTTCTGGCGGGGTAGGGAGTCTGTCAGACCTGTTGCAATTGCTCACGTTGGAACCGCAAGGGGTCACCGGAGTGATTGTCGGCAAAGCTCTTTATACAGGAGATATCGATCTCAAAGAAGCTTTACGAGCAGTGGGCAATCCCCGTTGGCAAGATGTTCCTCCTGAAGGAGAAGGACCTGTATTTGCCTAAAGCTGTCCTGTAAAGGAATAGTCACTTTTAAGCGTTGAGCCCCTAATCCCTATGCCAGAAGCTTAAAACTGATTCCTTGATATTGTTATTGTCTGACAGCGAGCAGGATCAAAGTCTAAAATACGGCCTATAGTTCCCCTGATCGGAAATAAACCTATGGAATGGTTCTCTCGCTTGACCTCCGCTATCCTTTTGGGCGGGCAAGTGTTTATGCATCTGCTTCGAAGGCGTATTAATGTGCGCAATACCCTTGAGCAGCTAGCTCTGGTGGGTACGGAATCAGTCTTGGTTTCTGGTATCACCGCCATTACGATTGCCATGGTGTTTACCATTCAGGTGGCGCGAGAATTTATCTACTTTGGGGCAGCCTCTGCTATCGGTGGAGTGCTGGCCTTAGCTCTCTTTCGGGAACTGGCCCCTGTGCTGACAGCGGTTATTTTAGCTGGGCGGGTTGGCTCTGCCTTCGCGGCTGAAATTGGGACGATGCGGGTTACAGACCAAATTGATGCTCTGCGGGTCCTTCGCACCGACCCTGTAGACTATCTAGTGATTCCTCGGGTAATTGCTTGTTCACTCATGCTGCCTGTGCTCACAGTCCTCTCTGAAGTTACGGGAGTGGCGGGAGGCCTGTTTATCTGCACGCAAATGTACAAATTGTCATCTAGTATCTATCTAGATTCGGCCCAGCGCTTTTTAGAACCTTGGGACCTGACGAGTTCCATGATTAAAGCAGCCATTTTTGGAGCCATGATTGCCATTATTGGTTCTAACTGGGGCTTAACCACTACAGGCGGGGCGAAAGGGGTTGGAAGATCTACCACTGCGGCCGTGGTCACCTGCTTACTGGCGGTATTCGTTGTAAACTTCTTGCTTTCTTTTTTGATGTTCCAAGGTCAAGGTCAGGCATTCAAGAGCGGGATTTAATGTCTACCCGCTGCAGCAATCAGGGAAATATCATAGGAACAATACATATTTAAAAGGTCTATGGCTTACCGCGACTACTACGAAGTTTTAGGAGTGCCCCGCACTGCGGATGACAAAGCCATTAAATCTGCTTACCGCAAATTGGCCCGCCGATATCATCCTGATATGAACCCTGGTAATGCCAAGGCGGAAGAACAATTCAAAGGCATCAACGAAGCCTACGAAGTGCTCTCAGACCCAGATAAACGTCGCCAGTATGACCAGTTCGGTCAGTACTTTGACAAAAGAGTTTCTCCCGGCCCCCGTCCTGGACCAGTTCCCGGTGCCGGTTCTGGTCCAGGACCGGGACAAGCTCCGCCTTCCGGATTCGATTTTGGTCGCTTTGGAAGCTTTGAAGAATTTATTGAAGAATTGTTGGGGGGCGGAAAAAGCCGTGGTACTCGCTCCCGTGGAGGAATTCGGGGAGAAAATCAGGAAGGCAAAGTGGAATTAACCTTAGAAGAAGCATTCTCGGGGACGCGTAAGCGAATTCGGACACCTTCCGGCGAAGTAATTGAGGTGCGAATTCCCGCTGGAGTCCGTACAGGGTCTAAAGTAAGAGTCAGTGGTAAAGGCAAGGAAGGACCTTTGGGTGGTCCAGCGGGTGATTTCTTTCTGCTCATCCAACTTAAACCCCATCCCACATACACTTTAGAAGGAGATGATCTGATCTACGAATTGCCGATTACTCCAGCCGAAGCGGTATTGGGAGTTCAAGTGGAAGTTCCCACCCTGGAAGGCAAAGTGCGTTTAACGATTCCTGCTGGAACGACTACGGGCAAAATACTGCGTTTGGGAAATCGTGGATTGGCCAAATCGGGTACGAATCGTCGGGGAGACCAGCGCGTCCGCGTCAAAGTGGATATTCCCCGTGATCCTAGTCCAGAAGAAAAAACTCTTTATGAGAAACTAGCCCAGGTAGAATCATACCGACCACGCGACTAATAGCAACTCAAGGCGTTAAAAATGCCCCCTAAACTTTCGCAACCCCCAGATCCAAGCTCTCCCCTTTATTTGCGGTTGAGAGATCGTATCAATTTTGCGCTGCACGTGGCTTCGGCCCTATGCGTATGCTCAGGAATTTTATTTTTGAATAAGATTTGGAATGCAGGATGGAGCTGGATTCCTCTACTTCTATTGGTTTGGACTGCTTTAGTTTTTGCCCATGGCTTCTGGGTCTTTTGGTGGGTTAAGTACGAAGAAGTCTGAGCTGTGTCCTTCTGCTTCAGGAAACAGCACTATTTACTATAACTATTAACTATAAATAAACAATATGGGTGTATAACGATATGTAACAAGTTCGCGCTAAAGTTTAACGGAGCCCAACATCTGCAGCACTTCACTAAATTCCTCTTCCTGCCTGTCTCAGGAAATCTACGGTAAGAGATGAAACAGAACCCATGCATTCACGGATGTTGCTTTTGTAGGTATATTCTGTAAGATTGTGAAATCAAGAGTGCTCTAATATATTTTCCAGCATTCTGTATTCATTCTGCATGATACTTTGAGTTTTTTGATATTTTAGTTCAGGTGAAAAAGGAGTTTGGGCATGAGCCAACCAGATGGAAATTCTGAGCATCTGTCTTCAGAAATGCATGTCGACGACCAAAAGCGCCTTTCACGGCGTTCAGCTTTTAAAAAGGCCATTCAGGGCGGTGTCGCTCTTTATGTAGCCCCTCAAATTTTGTGTTCTGAGTTGGTTTGGGCCCAAGGAGGCGTATCTGGTGGTCCTGGCCCTGGTCCTGGTCCTGGCCCTGGTCCTGGTCCTGGCCCTGGTCCTGGTCCTGGTCCTGGCCCTGGTCCTGGTCCTGGCCCTGGTCCTGGTCCTGGCCCTGGTCCTGGTCCTGGTCCTGGTCCTGGCCCTGGTCCCAGTGGCGGTGGCGGTGGCGGTGATGGTGGCACGCCTTGGTGGCCGGCCCTCATCCCCTTGGCCGCGATCCCTGCTACTGGTGGGGGCGCTGGTCCTTTAATTGGTGCAGCTCCCGTTGGTGTTGCTGCTCCTGGTGCCATTGCTGCAGGCGGCGGTGTCCCCGGTCCCGGTGGTGGCCCCGGTGGCATTGGCCAGCGTTCTCGTCCTCGCGCTACGTTACCTCCTAAACCCTTGAAACGGAGAAACCAACGTCCAAAAAGAGCGATTAAGGGCTTGTGGTAGGAGGTTGCCTCAGTGGACGCATTCCATCACCCAGGCAGAAATTCTCTGCAGCGCATTTTAGCAGCTCTGGGAATATGTTTGATTTGGCTCTCGACTGCTGGTTGGGTGAGTGCTGAAGAGCTCTCCACCTCTATCGGTACATTGCAGACTCCTGATAATGAACTGCTGTGGATAGAGGTCTCTTTAGGCGATCGTGTTCTGCGTTTGCATCAGGGGGATGGAAGCATCCTTAAAGAAATGACTATTGCCGTAGGTAAGACTTCGACCCCGACGCCAACCGGTAATTTCGAAGTGATGGAAATGGTGGAAAATCCTATTTGGCAGAACCCTTGGGAACCTTCTATGATCTACAAAGAAGGAGACCCAGCGAATCCTTTGGGCGTCCGGTGGATTGGATTCAAAAAATCTGGAGAAGAGGATTACGGCATTCACGGAACGGCTAACCGGGATTCTTTAGGCAAAGCCGTAACGCACGGTTGTATTCGTTTGAGTAATGAAGATATCTCGAACCTGTATGACCAATTAGAAGAAGGCACTCCCATCGTTATCCACTAGAAGCTTATCCATGACTTCTGCTCTGTCCGCTAATCCAACTGCACGTAGCGATGTTTTTACAGAATATCTTGCTGATGGTAGTGTAGTTATTTTTGATCCACTCACCAGTGTGGCGCATGAATTAAATGCTACGGGGGCGTTAGTTTGGGATTGTTGTGATGGAAACTATGATTTTCAGAAAATTGTAGCGACCCTTGAGGAATGTTTTGATCCTTCTTCTGAAATATCTACTGCTACGTTAAGAGAAGATGTTACTTATTTCTTGCAAATTCTTCTGCAGAAGAACCTGTTGATATCCCCCCTCCCGCTATGAGTGTCATTGCCATAAGACGGGAAAATTTCCAAATTCTCCATAGCTCTTTTAGTATTGAAGGCCCTGTAGAATGTCTAGCCCTTCTGGAAAAATTGCTGCATCCTTTTTGGGTTGTTTCTAAGTGTGCAGAGTCCTTCGAGGTTTTTATCAAACGGGAACGAGAGACGTATTACCTGCAAACTCCTACCCTATGTCATTCGGGAAGTTGTCTGGAGATTGTTCAATTTTGTGAATGGTGGTTATTCGCTGAAGCTGTAGCTGTACATACCGATGGCTGCCAACTCCACGGGGGGGCTGTGGCTAATGAAGATGGCGCTATCCTTTTATTGGCACCTTCCGGGCAAGGGAAAACGACCCTCACCCTGGCTTTAATGGCCCGTGGCTTTACCCCTTTTACGGATGATATTATTTTGCTGGACCGGCATACTTTGGCGGTACGGCCCTTTCCCCGATGTTTCCATGTGGATGCGAACACTACACAGGTCATTCAGCAGCTGAGCTTCAAAGAGGGCTACCATATGCCTTCTTTGGAATGTCTCGAGGTGGAAAATACATTAGCGGAAGCATTGCACCGACCCCTCCAATGGGCAACTCCGCAAGTCCCCAGTTTGATCGTGTTTCCAGAATATAGACCAGGAGTCACCCTTCACCTTGAGCGATTGCGACCCGCCCAGACTTGGATGCGGCTGATTAACAATTTAATAGTCCCCCATGCAGATGTTCCTTCTCGATTTGGGACGCTACGTGCCTTAGTGGATAGAGTACAGGCTTATCAGATGGTCCACAGCGATTTAGATGAAACCATTACGGCTTTAGAACGACTACTTCAGGGCACTTCTACCCTGGAGGAAGGGGCATAGTCTATGGACCTTCCTGTATCACTCGTCCGTTATTTAAGTTGTCCCCCTAGCCGCCGCAAGCCCCTGCCATGGTTAGCGACGCTTCCTGTGGAAGCATGGGAACAACTTATTGCCTATATTGAAGCGCGAAGTTTAATGCTCGCTGCCTATCGTTGCTTTGTGGTAGAAGCTCAAGCGCCAACGTTGCCAGCACCTCTAAAGGCTCGTTTACGCCGCGCTTATATCCAAGCGGGGATTAGTGTGCCATGGCTCCATCGTGAACTTGCTGAGGTTTGCCAAGCGCTGGTTCAGGCTGGAATTTCCCCTGTTGTCCTCAAAGGTCCCCATCTTGGTCCTCTCCTTTGGCCCGAAGACCCGACCCTGCGCCCTTTTGGAGACCTTGACCTATGGGTGCAACCCGTAGATATTCCGCAGACAGAAGCTGTATTGCGTGGGTTGAACTATGGTGGAGGGCCTGCTGAACCGATTACCTCTCTTGATTTTTCGTATCATGAACTCCCCGCTTACCAGCGTTCAGGGCCGGGAGCCCAACAGATGAGTGTGGTTGATTTACACTATCGGCTGACTTCAGAAGATCTGCCCATTGGCGATGAAGAAGCTATGTTCAAGCGAGCTACTCCGTGGCTATATGGAGCTAAAGTCCTTGCCCCAGAAGATTTGTGTGTTTATTTGTGCAGCCATACTGCTCGACACTTATTTATCGAACCGACGCCCCAACTTCTCTTCCGGTCTGCCTACGGATATATAGGCGAAATGGGCCGTTTGCTGGATTGTTATGCATCCACCTGGAATTGGGATGTCATTGCTGAAAGGATTGCCAGTTCTCGTTATCCGAGGGCTATGGGGTTACCTCTCAGGTTGGCAGCGTCCCTTTGGGAAATTTCTCTACCAGAAAGTATTACCAAACTCTGGGAGCACGATTTTATCAGCCATAAGGTCTTTAAAATGTTGCAGTCAGGACTCGATACGCGCTGGAGTGCAGAAGATCACCGATGGCTTGCCATCAGTGTACGTTTAGATATGAAGTATGTCCGTACACGGGTCAATGCCCGAATCAATCCTTGGGCGCGCCAACGTTAGATAGGTGCTGGACATATTTTTAATGGTATGTGCTCTCATCAAGCGCTCCGGCAACCTTATGGTCTAAAGCCTTGGGAGCAGTGAGCACCACATAGTAGTACTTGTACTCACTCTGGGGAACACAGGCAACCCCAATCCCAACTTCGGAGTGCTCTTGATAAAAAGAGTCAAGGGCTAGCATTTGGACTCGATGGTCGGGGGGGGATACGCCTGCATCTAACACTAATTGATTGATGGCTTCGATTCCATTGGGAGCTCCAGCGGCGAGAGATTCAAGATTATTGGCCTCTGGATCGCGAGGATAATAGGAAGGTAGGTTATATCCTGCAGAAGTGACCCTTTGATTGGGTCCACGTCCGTCTGGGTCGCGATGGGCAAAATAGTTCCCTTGAGCCATCCGTTCGGCTACTTTACGGGCAATCGCAGCCAATTGACCGTTCCAGCGAAGTTGAGGGGCTGAGCTAGTGTATCCCAAATCAAGACCAATTCTTTTTGCATAGGTCTGAGGCTCAGCCCGGAAGTGATTGAGATAGGTATAGGCTTGAATAGCTTCATAGCCTGTGTCTGGACATCCTTCCGCTTGGGCAGGCATCGAAATTTGAAGTATCTGTCCGAGGAGGGTTGCACAGCCAAACATGCATAGATATTTAAAAAAATTGCCTGCTTTTAACCAGGACATCTTGCTCACCCCTCACCGAGCTAAATCAGTACATCTAAATGCGATAGAAACTCTTCAGAAAATCCTCGGGAGATCTGGCCAACACCAAACCATCAACCTGGTTGACAGCATGGAAAGAAAAGAATTGTAGAGGAGTCGCATCAGTTTTTACCTTCGCTACAGCAAGAATGCCCGCCTAACAGCCCCAACTTGTCTGCTTCATAGAAACTTTATAGACAGTTGGGTACATTGGCTGGACAGTTGGGTACAGTCCGCTTACTTATATAAAGTGGCCTTTACCGAAGAATAGACGACAAAAGTGAGAATCATGTGCGCGAAAACACCCAATTTATAGATTCCAGGGATAATTAGGTGAATTTGTTTCGACTGAACATGCTTGAAATGTTGGATCGGTAATTTTATGAATAGCTTATGGAACCTTTGATAGGACGACCGGTGATTTTGGGGGAAGTTTTGTTCGATGTTTTCCCTGGCAATGTAGCGGTATTAGGGGGAGCGCCCTTTAATGTTGCGTGGCATCTTAAGGGATTTGGACTTTCTCCTCTATTAATTAGCCGCATTGGAGAAGATACCCGTGGCGAACATATCCTCAGCACTATGCGGAACTGGGGAATGGATACCTCTGGAATTCAGGTAGACCCTACGCACCCAACAGGCGTTGTGCGTGTTGCGTTGGAAGAGGGGCAACCGCAATTCACGATTTTGCCTAATCAAGCCTATGACTTTATGGACTCAGACACGGCCTTAGCAGTCCTCAAAGGCCAGCGTTGTTCTTTGCTTTATCACGGTACCCTAATAGCGCGAGGGGCATCTCAAGTCGCTGTAAAGGCCTTGCGGCAGGCGATTCCCTCTGCCTTTGTAGACCTCAATCTCCGATCTCCTTGGTGGGAAATAGAAAGGGTCCGTAATCTCCTTCAGGGAGCCCGCTGGGTCAAGATGAATGGGGATGAGTTGGCTGCAATGGTCCAGTCATCGCAGCTAGCGGATCTTTCCGAAAGCAACGTTGAAGCGACGGCCCATGCCCTATGTCTGAAATCAGGCTGGGAACTGCTTGCTCTTACCTTGGGTGTAGAAGGGGCCTGGTTACTTGCTGCCGAAAAAACATATCGGGGCCAGGCTGTAGTGGTCGAAGCCTTGGTAGATACGGTAGGGGCTGGAGATGCTTTTAGTGCCGTAACCCTGCTGGGCCTACATCGGGGTTGGTCTTTGGAAAACACCCTAAGCCGAGCGCTGGATTTTGCTGCTGCTCTTTGTAGCATACGAGGTGCATCCCCGCAGGATCCTGAGTTGTACGCTTCCTATTTGGCACGATGGAATTAGTCTTAAATGTGCCCTGTCTGGTCTTCTAAGGTAGAAATTTGACCCCTGAGACGCGCAATTTCCATTTGCATGCGGGTCTTCTGTTGCTCTAGTTCTCGTTTGCGTTGGTCTAATTCCAACTGTTGTGTTTCTAATTCTCGCTGGAGCTTGGTGATTTCCTTGACCCCTTCCAAACTCACTTTCATCTCTTGGGTGAGGTATTTGATATAAATCAGTTTTTCAATATCGTGTTGAGAATAGAGGCGGGTTTTGCGTTCTCTGCCACTTTTCCCCTTCCCTTGCCCCGGTTGATGATAAGGGCTAACAAGACCCTCCCGATCATATAAGCGAAGGGTTTGGGGGTGCATTCCAACCAGTTCTGCGGCTACGGAGATCACATATAGGGGACGATCTTTTGCATTATCTGACATGGTCTTTCATGACTGCCTAGAGACTAAGATGAATTTATAATATCACACTCAATTGAGAACCTTCGTCTGTTTTAAGAACTTCAATTCTGGACTGAAATGCCTCTTTCAAGTCAGAAATATGTGTAATAACTAAAATACAGGCAAAGTCTCTTGCTACTGTATTTATAGCACTGACTAATCGCTCTCGCCCTTCACTATCCTGGGTTCCAAACCCCTCATCAATAATCAAGGTCTGGAGAGCTGCTCCGGCTCTGCGAGCGAGTAGTCGAGAAAGAGCCAAACGAATAGCAAAGTTGACCCGGAAAGCTTCTCCGCCTGAATAGGTTTCATAGGGTCGGGTCCCACGGGCATCGGCGATCAAGATATCTAAGGTATCGATCATTTTCTTCAATGTTTTAGCCGCTTTTTGGGTGACAAATTGTACGTGGAGCTGACTGTCTGTCAGGCGGGATAAAAGTCGGTTGGTTTCTTCTTCTAATTCAGGCAATACATTTTCAATAATGAGCGCTTGAATTCCATCTTTGCCAAAAGCCTTTGCCAACTCACGGTATACTCGCTGTTGATGCTGGTCCTCTTTAAGACGAGCTTTTTTCTCCACGACTGTGTTAGCTAAATCATCTAAGGTCTTGAGTGATTGCTCTAGGGCTCCTCGCTCGGCTATCCATTGTTCTTGGGACTCTCGATGTAGTCTAAGCTCCTGTTCAAGAGCTACTAATGCTTCGCTAGGGTCAGGAAAGTGAGCAAGATGTTCTGCGAGGTCTTTCTGCTGGGTTTCTAGGGCCTCCCGTTCTTGTTTATATCGGAGGACTCCATCTTCGAATTGAAGTAAAAGTTCTCTGTCTTTTGGAAATTCTGCTTTGCTTTGTGCCAAAGCTTGTTGCTTGAGCACCCAGTGCTGGTTTTCTTGGAGTTCTTGTTGAATTTGGCGATGGTACGTTTGGTTATAGCCAAGTTCTGTGAGTTGGTTATTCAACCGTTGCCATTTTTGTTGGTTTTCTTCGGCATAGGTTCTTGTGGCTAGTTGGGCTTCCAATCGTGCCAATTTTTCCTGGCTTGCCGGAAGTTCTGCCTCAATCCGCGCTATTTGTTTTTGAGCCGTGTTTAGCTCGGATACTTTAATATCAGCCCATCGCCAACGTTCTACTTCATCACGGGCAAGCGCATGGTCTTTCTCATCATAGTTAAGTTGTTGAAGTTCTTGATTAAGGTGCGCTAAATGGGTCCTTAATTCGTGGGCAAAATCTTGTCGCTCTAACTGAATAAGAATATTCTTCTCCTGGATTTTTAGTTCTTTAGCCTGTTGGTTACGCTCCTCTAGTGCTTGAAGCTGTTGTTCGAGTGTTCCTTTCTGTTGTAGAGAAGGTTCCAGAGCCTCCAATTCTTTTTTGACAAGACCGTACTCTTCTCGTAAAACTCGAATCTCGTGATTTACCACACTGAGCTGATCTTCCAAAATAAGAAGATTATCATTGAGTTCTTGTTCTTCTTGTACATGACTTTCCTGAATAAGCAGTAAATGATCTTCATGCAGCTCTTGTTTGCATAGAGGACATTGTGCATTAGGTTCTAAAAGTAGATTGCACTTATCTGCTAATTGTCTCAACTGAGTCTCACAATGATTTTTTTGTAGTTCCAATTGTTCTTTGAAAAGCTTTCTGTCTTGACCTTTGTCCAAAACTCGCTGTAAATAAACTTGCCTCTTTTGCAGAACAATAATGTGTTCTGTTACTCTTTCTAGCTGACGTTGGTAGAAACTCAGTTTAGAAAGCTCTCCTTGAATTTTCTGCCCTTCATAGCGAAGATGACTCGCTTGTGTTTCTAGCTTGGTTTGTTCTGCATAAATTTTTTGCTCGATAGGCTGCCTTTCGCGAATTCGGGGTGCTACTTGAGATTGGCAGGAATCGTATTGTTTGAGTTTCTCTTTAGCTTCAGCAAGATGAGCTAAAGCTTCTTCAATTTTAGGCTTCTGATTCAAAATTTGCTGATATTCATTCCGTTGCTTTTTTAGGTCTTCCGTTCGACTTTCTAAGGTCTTAACTTCAAATGCTAAGGCACTCCGTTCCTTTTCTATTTCTTCTTCTAAATATCTTTTCTTTTCTAGAAGATCCTGTTGTCTTTTAAATCGATGATAGAGTTCTTGGTCTTCTTCTTGCAGCTTTTGATAGCTTGCACATCCTTCTAGGATGAGACCCTCTTGCTCTAGAACCTTGAGGTGTTGCGTAATCTTTTCCTGTTGGCGTTTATGTTGTGTAATTTCTCGTTCCAGGGTCGTACACAGATTCTGGAATTGTTGTATTCCTAACTTTTGCTGAGAAAGTAAGGTTTCTCGCTGATGCTTGAGCTTGGATAGTTGGGTTCCTTTCTGTTCGAGCTCCTGTTCCTTTTCGCGCCCAAGCTTCAAGGAGTGAGCGACTTCCAACTTGCGCTGTTCTATCTGGGGCCGTTTGCTTAACTCTATTTCAAGATATTCAATCTCTTCTTTAAGTGAACTACTGCTAAGTTTGAATTCTTTCTCCAGTTCTCGAGCCTGTTCCGCTAGCGCATCGTACTGACTTAAACGGAGAATTTCCGCTAGTACGCGCTTACGTTCGGCGGGTTTCTTAAGGGTGAATTCGTCTGCTCTACCCTGGCGCAGATAAGCACTATTGATGAAGGTTTCATAGTCCATCTTCAAAACTTGTTCAATAGCCTGCTGTGTCCCTTGTAGGGTGCGTTGGCTAATGGAACGAAAATTATGCTCGCTATCCCCAATTTGGAACTCTAGGGCTCCTGTTTTATTTCTGGGGCGACTCCGCAAAACTCGATAAACGGTACCTTCGCACAAAAATGTGATATCGACAGTGGCAGATTCGGTCCCCGAGCGGATTAAGTCATCGTCAGAAGATGCCCGGCACTTGCCCCATAGAGCCCAGGTCATAGACTCTAATAAAGAGGATTTCCCTGCTCCATTGATTCCACAAATACAGGCTGTATGTAATCCTTGGAAGCTCAGCTCACAGGAACGATAGCTCAGAAAATTCTCGATACGTAAATGGAGAGGGATCATGGGGAGGCAGCGCAGAACTAAGCTAACTAACGGGACAATTGTACACGTCTTGCTTATGCCTGAGTACTAAATAAAAGCCATAGGCGTGGGAAAATACGAACAGAATTTAAACTCACCCATTGAATGGAGCTGTTTATCCCATGAAACTTTGGACCCCCCTATTCGCTTTCGCTCTGTTTTTAGCCGTCTTGTCTCCACAAGGTCAGACTCAAACGCAATCTAAACCCGTTCAAAAACTTTATGATCGTGTCAACTTGGATGACCAAGACTTCTCTGGTCAAAACCTCGCTGGAACTACGTTTAAGCGGACGAATATGCGCAAGATGAATCTCAGCGGTGCCAATCTGTCAAAAGCTATTTTTGCACGAACCAATGTAGAAGATTCAGACCTGACCAATGCTAACTTACGCGGGGCTTTACTAGACCGAGCAAATTTCACCAACTCAAAGCTTACCAATGCTGATATGCGGGATGTTTTGGCCACAGGTTCTGTATTTAAAAATACGGATATCACAGGGGTAGATTTTACCAACGCGGTCCTTGACACGTTCCAAACTGCGGAATTTTGTCAACGCGCCAAGGGCGTAAACCCTATCACTAAGGTGGATACGCGCAAATCATTAGGGTGTAAATAAAAAAATATACGGAGCATAGGAAACGGTGAAAGTTTTAATTCTTGGAATGGCTCTGTGTCTAGTCGTATTGGCTCCTGCTCAGGCTCAAACGGTCTATAAACCTGATGTCGCTAACTACAATGCCACGAACATCACGGGCAAAGATTTTTCGGGAAAGAAAATGATTAAAGGTAGCTTTGTAAAAACCACCATGCGGAATATGAACTTGAAAGGTGCTGACATGAGCAAGTCAGTGATGAGTGGTGCTGATGTGACTGGTTCCGATTTGACGGGGGTCAATTTACGTGGGGCTCTGCTTGACCGTGTTAAGTTTATCAATGTCAAGCTTACCAATGCCAATCTAAGCTTGACTACCGCTACAGGCACTGTTTTTACAGGGTCAGATATCACGGGAGTGGATTTCACTGATGCGATTATTGATGGTGCAGAGGTTACGGCACTTTGTAAAAGAGCAAAAGGCGTGAATCCGGTTACAAAGGTGGATACCCGCAAGTCACTGGGCTGCCGTTAATTTCAAGACTATACTCCTTGCTCTGCCTTGGCAGGTTCCGGAGGGAGGCGACGGATTTCCGAACAGAAAGTCGTTATGCTAAACCCTCCAGCGTGCTTTACAACCCCCGTACGCAGCCGTAAGTTGGCGCTAGCAAACCAAAGGCGTTCTTCTGATTTGGTGGCACTATATTCCGTGACCAGGGTCATGGATTCATCGGCATTCATCCGGTAACGGCCTGCGACGGGGACTGCTTCGGCATAGCCTTTATTACGGAGGATCAGCCCTGATAAAGGGTCGTCTTTATTCGGTACAGGGACTAGAAACGCCATGTTTTGATGGGTTTTTTCATCGAAGGCGGTCGTTCCAGTCCAAGTAACCTCTGCGCCCCCCGCTACACTGGCTGGGTCCACCTTATGAAGTTCGCAGACTGCGAGCACCTTGGGATGGTCTCGCTCATAGCAGGTAAAAGAGACTTCTGATTTTCCGGCTTCTTGCTTACGAGCGCCTAAATAATGACCGGTCCGGTGAGAAAACCAGTTGCCTTCGCTTTTTTTAAAAAATTCCATGACGTCCATGGTCAATTCCCTTATTCACATGAGATAAATCAATATAAAGGGCCATCTCTTCACACGCACAAAATCTGTGCTTCTTAGAGACGACCCCCATTTTATAGGCCTAGGTCTGCCAAAATGTCGCTGGCATGGGTATCTGTCTTCACCGTGTCATAGACTTTGGCAACCTTGCCCGTTCCATCAATCACAAAAGTGACACGCTTAGCGTAGCCGCCGCCATCCACTCCATAGGCCTTAGCGATCGCTCCGTTGGTGTCTGCCAATAGAGGGAAGGGTAGATTGAACTTCTCCGTAAATTTCTGGTGAGAAGCTACGTCGTCCATGCTGACCCCAAACACCGTAATGTCTTTGTTTTGGTAAGCACTGTAGTTATCCCGGAAGCTACACGCTTCCTTGGTACAGCCTGGGGTATCGTCCTTCGGATAAAAGTATAGGATTACGGTTTTGCCCGCATAGTTCTCCAAGGAAACTGTCTTGCCACTCGTATCCTGTGTCGTAAAGGTTGGGGCTTTGGTGCCCACAGCTAAACTCATAAGGTTTCTCCCTAAGTGCGTTCATTTTCACTCTTGCCATGCTACCGCGTGCCCGTAGTCGGAGCGGTAGGAATCTTTCTTAAGTCTGCATCCAAATCAGGGGCGGGTACGTAATATGAGACACAAGGCCCCTAGGTTCCCTCTTAGACAACCAATAAAGACTCTCCCTATGACTACTGCAAAAGTTAACAGTGTCGCAAAACGTGCCAGCGGGTTTCAGCAAGCGTTGGCTGCCAAGATTTTTCATTGGGTTAATATCATCAGCGTCTTTTCGATGATGGGCAGTGGTTTACAAATTTACAATGCTAATCCTGTCTTTGGAGGACGAGCCGGTTTTCACTTTCCCTCGGAACTCTTGCTCGGTGGCTGGCTGGCTGGCGGGAGGCATTGGCACTTCTTTTTTATGTGGTTTTTTGGGCTGAATCTTCTGTGGTATGGAATTTATATCTTTGTTACCAAACGCTGGAAGAATCGCTATGTGGGCAGTAAGGATATAAAAGCTATCCGTGAATCTAGTAATCAAAAACGTAGAAACTATGCATTTCATCGGATTGTTTATACTTCTATGATTCCGATACTATTACTGGCCTTGTTAACAGGACTGGGAATGTTTAAGCCTGTTCAGTTTGACTGGATTTTAGCAATTTTTGGGAGTTGGGAAGCACTCCGAATCGTGCACTTTGTTTCCGTTCCACTCTTTCTTATTCTGACAATATTACATTCTCTAATGGCCCTGAAAGTAGGAGAATGGAAATTGGTTCGCTCCATGTTTACCTAGGTTTTCTTATGTCAGATCTAATGAGGACTCGTCGTAGCTTTTTGACCCTTAGCGGTATGGGTTTGCTCCTTGCTGGCTGTGGCAGAGGGGAGATTCAAGGAAATATTGAAAATACATTATATACCCTGTCTGATCCCCTAAACCGCACCTTTGAACAGTTAATTTTCAGTCCTGCAAAATTAGCACAGGAGTTTCGTGCGGACGAAGTAAATCCTGAATCACTGCTGATTAATACCGCAGAGGATAACACTCCTACAATTGATTTTGATCAGTACCGTTTAACCGTCAATGGACTGGTTAAAAATCCTCTGAGCTTGAGTCTCAGAGATATTCGAGCGCTACCCTATAAGTCCACCACTATCCGTCATATTTGTGTGGAAGGTTGGGCTGCGATCACTCAATGGGGGGGGGTTCCCCTCGTTGAAGTGCTCAAAAAAGCTCAGCCCACCTCAGATGCACGGTATGTATTTTTTCGGTCTGCTAATGGTTTTGTAAACGACCAAGGTCGGCGCTATGGCTACTATGAAACCTGGGATATGGCTTCTTGTGTCCACCCTCAGACCTTGCTGGCCTATGAAAAAAACAAAAAGCCGCTCCCCATCAATAATGGTGCTCCAATTCGATTGGCTTCTCCAATTAAATTAGGCTACAAACAGATTAAATGGGTGACCGAAATCATGCTGGTCGCGACTATTCCGACACAGGCAGGATATTGGGTGGACTTAGGATACGAGTGGTATGGTGGAATTTGACCAATCAGAAGTAATGGCTTAGTCCTAAATGGCCTGGACAAATATAAGGTGTACTCTTTGCAGATTTAAAAAACGCGCTTTAGTACATAATCTGTCAGGTCAATCATGGCTTGACGGGCTGGGGAAGCAGGGAATTTTTCAACGGCCAGAATGGCGTGCTTGATATGTTGGTGTGCTAACTCTTTGGTGCGGATCAGACCCTGACTTTTCTTTACCCAAGCAAGTGCTTGTTCAATATCTCCATCTTGTTTGAATTCTCTCTGAATTAGGGCGGATAATTCTGGAAATTCCTCAAGGGCAAAGAGCACAGGGGCAGTGATATGACCTTGACGCAAATCGGACGCAGCTGGTTTACCCAGAGTTTCCGTGGAACTGGTGAAATCTAGCAGGTCGTCTACCACCTGGAAAGCGATGCCTACATGGCGACCGTAGTTATAGGCAGCCTCACACAATTCTTCAGGCATATCGCTTAACACGGCTGCGGCGCGACAGCTGTTTGCCATGAGGGAAGCTGTTTTGTAAAAACTTTTTTCGATATATTCGTCAAAGGCTAGGGTGCTATCGAAATGATTTTTAATTTGGAGCATTTCACCTTCCGCAAGGTGGTCAATCACCGTAGCCAAGAGTTCTACCACTTCTAAGCTGCCCAAACGGGCAAGATAGATAGAAGATTTGGCAAAAAGGAAATCTCCTGCCAGCACTGCAACTTTGTTGCCGAACAAAGAATTAACTGTTTCTGCACCCCGACGCACATCGGCTACATCAATTACGTCGTCATGAACGAGAGAAGCCGTATGGATCATTTCGGTGATTTCGGCTAAACGACGATGCTTTTCTGTGGGTTCCCCGCTGGGCGAAGTCGCTCGCGCCATCAACAGAACCAGCGCCGGACGGATCCGCTTACCCCCAGCTTCAAAAAGATATTCTGCTGCCAAGCGAAGGACTTGGTGCTTAGCCCCGACAAGGTTTTTTACATTTTCTGTGAGCTGATTGAGGTCTTGTTCAACCAAATCGAAAAAGCTAGCAACTGAAACCATGAGGGCTCCGCAGACGGCAGATTAAGAAACGTTACGTCTCTTTGTATATTGTAGGCTTCTTGCATCAATGTGCGGCTTTATTAAGCAAAAGGTTCTCTATTAAGGTTCTCTATTTAGGTGCGACTGGCTAGCCCTACCCCTAGAAATTGCTCCATTCGCGCCACAGATTTCTTCAGGGTATCCAGATCGGTCGCGTAGGAGATTCGGATATGTTGGTCCGAACCGAAGGCATCTCCTGGAATGACGGCCACCTGTGCTTCTGCCAAGAGCCTCATGGTGAATTGGTTAGACCCTATACCCATTGCTGAAATATTGGGGAATAGGTAGAAAGCCCCTTCTGGCTTGAGACAGCTAATACCAGGCAAACGGCTGATAGCCTGATAGAGGTATTCCCGGCGTTGATTAAAAGCGCTAAGCATGGGTGCAATACAATCGTCGCCCCCTGTGATCGCTGCTAGCGCCCCGAATTGAGCAAAGGTTGTGATATTGGAAGTGCTGTGGCTCTGAACGGCTGTGGCTGCCTGGATTACCTGGGTGGGTCCAAGTAAGTACCCTATGCGCCACCCTGTCATTGAGTAGGCTTTGCTGAAGCCACTACTGATCAAGGTTCGGGCAAAAATTTCTGGCCCAAAACTGCCGATGCTCCGGTGAATCGCCCCATCATAGAGGAGGGCTCCATAGATTTCATCCGACACTACCCACAAGTCATGTTCTATGATGACTTGGGCCAATGCTTCAAGATGTTTGGGCGGATAGACCATGCCCGTGGGGTTAGAGGGTGAATTCAAGACCAACAGTTTAGTGCGGGGAGTAATCACTGCTTCTAACTGTTCCGGGGTGAGTCGGAATCCCTCAGATTCTAAGGTCTCTACAAAAACAGGTACGCCCCCAGCCAGTTTGACCATTTCGGGATAGCTGACCCAATAGGGTGTAGGAATCAAAACCTCATCGCCTGGGTCTATCATCGCCATCATCAGGTTATAGAGGGAATGCTTGCCCCCTGCGCTAACCAAAACATTCTCGGCGTGGTATTGGGGAGAAGTCTTTTGGGCAATGGCATCTCGTAATGCTGGCAATCCTGCCACCGGTCCATACTTGGTTTCACCGCGAGCTAAAGCTTCTTGAGCAGCTTGCTTAATATGTTCAGGCGTATCGAAATCAGGCTCTCCAGCTCCCAAGTTGCATACATCCACCCCCTGGGCTTGGAGGGCTTTTGCTTTCGCTGTAATAGCTAGGGTCGTTGAGGGCGTGAGATGGCCCACACGTTCAGCGAGGCGTCGCATAGATGCTCCACAGTATTTACTGCGTAATCTGCTTAGAGGCTTACTCTAAGTTAAGAAAAAATTGACCGGATAGATCGTAGTTCTACAAGATCAATCATGCTAAGAACCGATTTAAGGTACCACGGAAACTTGTACATGGACGACTACGCCC
>JBAUTB010000268.1:0-1549 GCA_049582005.1 Gloeobacterales cyanobacterium
TTTAGGAGCCAAGGTGTTTTGTGAGGAGTTTGGACAGGAGCCGTAATGTTTTTAGAACTCAAAGTACTTTTTATGACGCCTGATCGCTTTGTTGTGCAGTACGACGATCGCGAGACGGAATCTTTGGCGTTTATGTTGCCGTTGGTGCAGGGCGATCGCGATGACATCCGCTGGTATTTGGAAACCTATGGGGCGTCCCATACCTCAGAACCGGATGATCTTCGTGCTCAAGGAATTGAGGCAAAATTGCTCGAATGGGGAAATGCACTATTTGAGGCTACGTTGGGAAAAGAAAGTTCTTTTAGAAGTCGTCTGTAAAGAAGCTTTAAGAACTTCCAGCCCACTTGCGTGTCCGTTTGGTGAATTTTCTCAACATCAAGCGAATCGATGCTGCAAAAATCATGCCTTCATGATTCTCTGGGAGCTCTTCAAACACTCTACAAATGCCTCTGGCGTTGTCTAGCCATGAGAAGGTACGCTCTACAATCCAACGCCAAGGTTGTACCACAAATCCCTCCCCTAGTTTTTGGGCAATTTCCAAGGTACTTCCATAGGCGGCCTCCACTTCCTCAATCAATTCTCCCTGATAACTTTGGTCGGCTAAGATGACTTCGATCTTTTCATGCTCATCTAAAACCGGAACTAAGACGTTAGGGGCCATTTTTGAATCTGACTCGTTGGCAGCACTGATAAAAATACCCAGGATGAGTCCTAAAACATCAACAATGATGTGCCACTTGAGACCTTTGACCTTTTTGAACCCATCAACCCCGATTGAGGCCCCCCTTTTGAGGTTCCTTTGACGGAGCGGCTATCAATGATGGCTAATGTGGGTTCCTCATTCCGTCCCTGCGAAATCCGAACTTGCGGCACGAGCGCTTGATTAATCTGTTGCCAACGTCCTGTTTTGACCCATCTGCGAAAGTAGTCATACACCGTTTGATGGGGTGGAAAATCATGGGGTAAGGCTCTCCACTTGCAACCATTATCGACTCGGTAGAAGATGGCATTGAGAATCTCCCGTAGGTCAACGGTTCGGGGACTTCCAATGGAGTTTGCCGCAGGCAGTAGGGGTTTGATTTTCTCCCATTCGGCATCACTGAGGTCGCTCGGATAAGGGTTTCGAGACATGGTGTTCCCCTTGGTAGTGCATCATGATTCAAAATACTCCCTGATTTTCTGGGGCGATTGAGTGGTTTTTAGCAAAACTTTACAGACGGCTTCTTAATCCAAGCAGGTGCTGAAGCCGGAGCCGATTGTAACGCTGCATCCATAAACAAGGAAGGTTAAAAGCCGTCCCCACGGCGAGGTTTAACAGCAAACTCCAGCCAGGAGTCCAGAGCATCGTCACTAACCAGTACAGCCAGATAGCAATGTGAACATATTCGGCCCGACGGGTTTCAGCCAAAAAACGGGACACCACAGCCGTATCCCCGCCACTAACAGAGCTTTTGCGGAATCCCCCTTGGAAGAAATCACCTGCCTCTGGCAACCAATCCTTCCAGCGCCTGATCTGCAGAACCCGATTGTACCAATGTCTATCTTCTCC
>JBAUTB010000269.1:0-2661 GCA_049582005.1 Gloeobacterales cyanobacterium
GGTCATGTTCTAGATCTGTTGGATTGGAATTAAACGGCACAACCAAACTCAAAGCGATTAATGAATAATCCAATCACAACATCATGCATCACAATTGATTTAGAAAAACAAATCGTTTTCCGAGCTAATCGCTTAATCCGAGTGCGGAAAGTCAAATGTTTTCGCTCAATTTTTTGGGTATTGTGCTTACCTACCGCATGCTCAGCAGGGTTTAGCAGGCGTTCATAGGCTCCCCAGCCATCGGTATAAAACTGAGTAATACCAAAGGGTTCTAATAAGCCTTTGAGCTTCACAAACGCCTCATCTTCATGAGCGGCAAGGACATAGGCCAATACAGCTCCTGAGTGATGGTCAATGGCGTGCCATAGCCATCGTTGTTGGGATTTATTGCCGACATAACTCCACATTTCATCTGCTTCTGCTTCCATATCTTCCCACTGGCAAAGGTTTACGATGGTTTGACTCGGTTCAAGCTCTGAGAGTCGAGCCTCATTGACTGCCTTTAGGTCTGGCGCTTTTTTTTAATGTTTCAATCACTGTGGATGGACTGATTTTGAGCACACGAGCAGTATCCCGAATACCACTGCCATTGAGAGCCATATCGACGACTTGTTGTTTGACCTCAGGGAGATGACCGTTATAGGAGTAGTTCAAGATGAAGGTGCTACGCTGACAATCTGGATTCAGGCATCGGTAGCGAGGTTTCCCCTGTGCGGATCTTCCATGCCTGTAGACATCAATACTTTGACAAGTTGGACAAAGAACAGGTTCTAGCACCATAAAAGAACTCTGGCTCCATAGTTTATCAGTATTATCTTCCTATTCCACACATCTGGAGCATGACCAAATTATGCTGTGATTGGGGGATATTCTGAATGCAGAAAAAGTTTAGGATTGAAACGGGTTAAAGAAAGGGAGATTTCAATGACATCCTCTTCACCGCTTAAGGGCTTTGAGTTGATTGACTGTGCTAGCGCTAACGGCAATCAAGGCATTACGGTTGCAGCGCAACTTTGCGGCTATGGTGACAACCTCACGTGGTTTGAACTGGAATTGAAAAAAGCAGGCGATGAGATCGGAATTGAAGTTCAAGGTTTTGATGACTTAGTTAAAATTCTACGCAAGAAAGCCCCAGAGCAAGGAATTGAAATTGCTCCTGATACACCCACTCGGCTTTGATGGCGAGTAGGCACCTTTTCATCGAGTGTAAATAACGCCCTCAATCTGAGATAGTGGATGAAAAGAAGTTATACCCAACTAAATGAGTAACCCCACCGTCGTACTTCTTGAACTGCGCCAGCATTACCAGAGCATCCTTGCGCAGTCCGAATCCCAAGCAGTTCAGGCCAAAGCCCATCTCGCGCACGTTGAAGCGTTGTTACTGGATGGCCTGCTTCAGGAATTACCTGCACCAGAAACAACGATCGCACCTTCAGAACTCCCATCGCTTCCAGCTCTTGCCCTAACCGCAGTTCCACCAACCGCAGCCATAGCAGTAGCCCCCACGTCAGCGCCCAAACCCTCACGCCTGCCCAAAGCCAAAGCTGCACCGGAACCAGCCCCAGTCTCCGGCAAACGCAGCCCCCGCCCGTTGCTGCCTGCCTATCAGGGGCTGACGCGAGGGGAGGCGATCGCCCAGCTATTGCAAGCCACCCCAGGGCAAGAGGTAACAGCAGATGGAATTAGCGAATCCCTGTTTGGAAAGTTAAGCGCCACAGACCATAAAGCAGAGCGCAAAAGCCTGAACACTCAACTGTACAAAGGTCAAAGCAAGAAGCTATGGCAAAAGGGGACAGCCCCTGGCACATTCACGATTGACGCATCAACGCCTAGCGCGAGTGTTCAGCCTACGCCCAAAGCCCCCGCCACGAAAGCCAAAACTCCAGCTAAAACCCCCGCTACGACCGCCGCTCAGCGAAAGTCACTGACGCTATTGCCTGCCTATGCTGAACTGACGAAACGAGAGGCGATCGCCCAAGTTCTCACCGCAGCATCCGGTGAAGTATTGCATCAGGACACGATCATCAAGAGCCTATACGGTGATCTCAGTCCTGAAGAACTCAAGGAGGAGCGAGTCAGGATCAAGACGGCATTGCTGACCGGAGTGAAAGATCAGAAATGGCAAAAAGCGACTGCACCCTCCAGCTACCTCATAAAGACAACAGGAGCAAGCGCAAAGCCCAAGCGACCAGGGCGCAAACCTGAGCCATCCAAGGAGCCAAAGCCCAAACCTGTGGCTGAAGTTGTGGAGGCGATCATCCCAGCCGCTGCTGCTGAATCGGCACCCAGGGCAGCCAAGTCGCGAACTTCGCTCACTTTGCTACCAGCCTTTGAAGGATTATCGAAACGAGAGGCGATCGCCCAGGTACTCGAACAGTATTCAGGCGAAGTATTGCACCAGGATACGATCATCCAAACGCTGTACGGCGACCTGAGCATTGCAGACCTTAAAGCTGAACGAAGTCGGATGGATACAGCGCTACGTACGGGTGTCAAAGATCAAAAATGGCAGAAAGCATCTGTCCCAGCCAGCTATGTTATGGCAACCGCTACTAATGCCAAGGCAGCAAAGCCAAAGGCAGCAAAGAAGGCTGCACGACCTGAGCGAACTGAGGCTGAGTTACTTGAGATATTGCAGAAGGCAGATATACAGGTTTAGCG
>JBAUTB010000270.1:0-2312 GCA_049582005.1 Gloeobacterales cyanobacterium
ATTCAGCAGGTTGGATCTGAAAACCAACAATTATGGATCCTAAGCAACATAAACCTTTTGTGACGTTGATCTAGCATTCAGAATGCCTCAGAGATGAGAGAGTTGGGGCCTTAGATATTTTCATCTAGAGATTCATGAACCAACCCATTGAACCTATTGATATCGACGTACAGGACATCGACCATCTCGGACTGATTGCAGGGATTGTAGATGAGATCGGGATTGTCGAAATCATTGATCGTCTATTGGGAACCCATCCGCTGGAGGAAGTGAGTGCTGGCCATGTGGTAAAAGCCCTGATTCTCAATTGCCTAGGCTTTCTGACTGCGCCGATGTACCTGTTTAGTCAATTTTTTGAAGGGAAAGCAACTGAACATTTGCTCGGGCCGGGCGTAAAGCCAGCGCACCTCAATGACAGCCGCATCGGTCGCGTCCTTGACCAGCTCTTTAAGCAAGGTTTAACGGCAGTGTTCATGGAAGTAGCTCTGGCTGCGGTGAAACGGTTTGGGGTGAGTACGAAACGAACACATCTTGATAGCAGCAGCTTTTGTGTTCAGGGAGAATACCTGAATTCGCAGCCAGAGAGTAACGCTGTAGACATTGAGGCACAGGGGCAATCCAGTGAACTCAAGGACTCACCTAAGGTCGCAGCAGAGGATTCGGCAGAACCTGTACCGATTGAGATTACCCACGGCTATTCCAGAGACCATCGCCCTGACCTGAAACAGTTTACCCTGGCATTGATCACGAGTGGAGATGGAGATGTCCCGTTGTACTTGCGCGTGGGGAACGGCAACGATGCCGATAAAGCCGTTTTTACAGAAGTGATCGCGGAATTTAAGCAGCAGTGGAAAGCCGCAGAGCCTGAAGTCTTTGTGGCGGATTCAGCCCTTTACAGCGAAGCAAATCTTGAAGCCTTAGGAAAGACCCCTTGGATTAGTCGTGTCCCTGCCACCATTGCTGAGGCGCAACAGTTGATGCAAACCTTACCGCAGGAGATGTTCGCCTCCAGTTCTTTGGATAACTACGCCATAGCCGAAGTCTGTAGCCTCTACGCGGGAGTCCCCCAACGCTGGCTGGTCGTTCAAAGCCAGAAACGTAAACAGGCTGACCTCAAGCAATTGAATCGGCGCGTTGAAACTGTAAAAACCGAGAAAGTCAAGGCGCTCAAAGAACTGAGTACTCATCCGTTTGCCTGTGAAGCCGATGCCTTGGATGCGGCCAACGCCTTTGCTCAAAAGCTTTCGTATCATCGCCTTGATGGGATTGAGATTCTCAAGACGCCTCACTACGAGAAGCCAGGACGTCCTGGTAAAGACGATTTGCCGAAGCGCTTCACCTATCATGTTCAAGCGACTTTAATCCTCAATGAGTCAGCCCTTGAACCCTATCGAAACCAAGCAGGACGATTTATTTTGGCTACCAACCTACTCAATGACGAGCTGTGGCCCAATCAAGTGATTCTGCAAGAGTACAAAAACCAGCAGTCCTGTGAGCGAGGATTTCGATTCCTCAAAGACCCTCTCTTTTTTGTCTCTCGCGTCTTTGTTAAATCCCCTCGACGAGTGGCGGCTCTGGCGATGCTGATGGGCCTATGTTTGCTGGTCTACAGTATTGGACAACGACAACTTCGACAAGCTTTAGAGGCAGCCAATGAATCGATGCTGGATCAACGCGCTCAACCCACAGCACGACCAACTCTACGATGGGTTATGCAATCTTTTCAGTCCGTGCATTTGGTTTGGGTGGATGGCAAAAAATGGGCGATTAAGTTGAACGATTCACAATCACACATCTTGCGCTTCCTCGGTTCCGCTTGTCGAAAATATTATTTTCTCTGTTAAGCAACCTGCGGAATGTAGGAAAGATTCAAGCCAGAGGTGAGGATAGTAATCGTGGGTTCCATCGCGTAGGCGCTGCGTTGAGGGGTCAAGTTCTAGATCAGTTGGAAGCCTAATTGTAAACCAGCGTTCTATATGCCATTGGGTTTGAGAGGTGAGGGTGGCGCGTCCGGTTCAGTAAAAGTGTCTCGCTCTGCCCGCATGGCTCCAGATTCAGCCGCAGTTTAAGACTTCGCCAACAGCATCCACTGAAACGCAAACCCCTCTCACAGGGCATTATTTTCCCGACTGACGCGCCCGATCGACGTGCATCGACACGATTTAATAATATTTATGATGCTCACGGGTGGTTTCTCCTCAATTCCATGCAGCCTCTCCTATATTCAGAAATATAGAGTTGATCGCTAACGCTTATGGTTGACCAAAACATTCAACCCATTGCTAATGCTCAGGTGAACTCGGATCTATTTC
>JBAUTB010000271.1:0-2331 GCA_049582005.1 Gloeobacterales cyanobacterium
ATTAGCTAGATTATTGGGCTTACACAAAATTCTTGACACTCCCAATCCGAGCCAGTTATACTCTCCTCTCAGACTCATCGTCTCTTTGCGATCATCCTCTGAGAGCCAAAAGAAGTCCTTCAGGTCTTGCTGAGCGATCTCTTCAGGAAACCGATTGAGGCGGTCGCGATCTACTTCGGATAAAAACTGAACGGGCATGGAGGTCTTCGTAAACTGTCCCAGAATGGACTATAAGTGGAACAGTATGATTCTGAAAATGCCTTGAAATCTAAATTTGATGGCCCTGCCTAAAGATACGCCAACTATCAAAAGTGGGACAGTTCCCCCTCAAAGTATTCCTTACTCACAGAAACGACCTCGGGAATATCTGACCTCTCATGAGGTTGATGAATTAATGGCGATTGCTCAGAAGCGCGGGCGATATGGTCATCGCGATGCCACTATGATCTTAATGGCTTATCGACATGGCCTGAGGGTCTCTGAGCTGTGCGCTTTGCGCTGGGACCAGGTAAACCTCAACAATGGCTTGTTACACGTTCGCCGTCTCAAACATGGCATTCCCAGTGTTCATCCGCTGCGGGGGACTGAGTTACGTGCTTTGCGGAAGCTCAAGCGAGAATCAAAGTCTTTAGCTTATTTGTTCGTTACAGAACGGGGCGGACCTATCACTGCAGCGGGGTTTCGCAAACTCTTCAGTCGCATTGCCCAGGATTCATCTATGTCCTTCTCAATTCACCCCCATATGCTTCGCCATGCCTGTGGTTATAAGCTCATCAACGATGGCCAAGATGTTCGGGCAATTCAGCATTACCTGAGGCACAAGAACATTCAGCACACGGTTCGATATACGCAACTGTCAGCAAATTGCTTCCTAGACTTTTGGAATGACTAGCACTTTAGGCCATGGTCTTGAAAATATCAAAGCCTGAAAACTATGCTATAAAAGCGTTCTAGCCTTAGCGACCAAAACGGGTCCATTGCTAAATAAAGGCGAAGATCACCGTACCAGGAGCCTGGCTAAACTTCACGGCTATCCGGTCTCCCACCTGTGGAGCATCTATCGTGCTCTTCACAACAATGGCTGCCCGCGTCCGAAGGTCATAGCATCCAATCCAAGGTGCATCACCACACCTGCGCACCAAATATGCATACAACCAGTTTGGTGCGCTCCCGAATAAAATTACGGCTCGATTCAAATCCAATTCCGGTGGTAGTTCCAGTTCAGCTAATGTGCTTGGCTCGATTAATTCAACAGGCTTAGCCAGGTTAATATTCAGCGTTTGGCAGCTTCCCCATTCTTCGGTTTCAAGGTGAACGACTTGGAGCTGAACAGCTTTATTGGGAGTCATGATGGTACTGGAAAAAGGGTGCAGGGTGGGGAGATTTGAGGCTATTTAGAAGGTGGTTTGGCCCATACGCCATCGGGTAACTGTAAAGATAAAATTTGACCGATCGAAACGGCATGGGTATGCGTTGCCACTACTACTGCTCCTAATCGTGGGTCATAGCAAGCAACCCAACTGGCCGGATGGCACTCATGGACAAGATAGCCATAGAGCCAGATAGGAGCTTTACCCTCAATCACGACTCCTTGCTGCCATTGCACTTCCGGTAATGCTAAGCCCTTTAGATCTTGCGGTTCCAGGATGCCATCCGGTGTTGAGATCTGAATATGCAGATGTTGATAGGGCAGCCCGTCCTGGGTCTGATGAGCGAGTACAGTGAGTTGAATGGCAGACATAGGTATAGAAGGTTGAAGAGTAAAGTTTGAAATTAGAAGACGAAACCCAGAAAAAATAGCCGATGAGCAGGTAGCCAAGTGGACATATCTTATTTGATTAGAGGTTGAGATGCTCAAAAGAGAAGTGTTGAAGCGGAGCAAATAGCGCCCAATCCTAGTTCTTGTTTAATAGATTAGCTTTAATTTCCTCCTCGGTAGTGCCGTGGACATTGCCATGAGTTAAGAGGAGGTCGATAGCGACCCGGATGAGGGTATTTTCGGTAATACGTTCGCCTTGGCTTTTGCGGGAGCGGTTGAGGGATTTGGAAAGGGCAGCGAGGGCATCGATTTGGTCAGAGCGGAGACGGACGGCTTTATTTTCGAGGGTGAGGTACTTGGGAAGTAGGGGAATATCAGAGTTAGAGAGTTTAGGAGTATTAGGGTTTAATACTTTTAAAGTCTTAGAGTTATCAAGTTCTGGAATAAGCTCAGGCTGGGTTTTTGCTTGTGTTTCTTCCTGAAGCATATCGGATATTTTTTTTACAGCCATGAGCATTCCCTCCTGAGTTCATCGAAAAGGCGTTGATAGTCTTCTTTAGCCTGGTCAGCAT
>JBAUTB010000272.1:0-3931 GCA_049582005.1 Gloeobacterales cyanobacterium
GCCTGGACTCAGCAACAGGTGGACCTACTCAAAACAGGACAGTGGGAACAAATCGATATTGAGAACTTAATTGAGGAGATTGAGTCCTTGGGCAAGCAACAACGCCAAGAGCTACGCAACCGCCTTGGGGTGCTATTGGGGCATCTGCTCAAGTGGCGTTATCAACCAGAAGACCGCTCTAAAAGCTGGTTTTATACTATTCGTGAACAGCGTCAGGAAATTCAACGTCACCTGAAAGAAAACCCCAGCCTTAAACCCTATCTGCCAGAGGCAATCGAAATCGGCTATGACAAAGGATTGAACTTGGTGGGTAAAGAGACGTCCCTCGACCCAGACAAACTTCCTCAAACCTGTCCCTTTTCCGAAGCGGAGATTTTCGATCTGCCTCTCGAACTAGAGCCTTAGCAACCAACCCTCCCCTGTTCTTCTCGCTCCCTTGGGGGGACGGGAGGGGGGATGGCTTTGATTTTGGGAGTTCAAGCAAAAAGCTGATTGACTGGGCAAGCAAAACCGGGAAGCAAGGGGCTGCTCAGGGTGCCGGTTGTAATCAGGGTTGTAGCAAGTTGCAAGGTTCCTCCTTGACGGCGGTAGATTTCAATCTGTTGCGCCCTCCAATCGACAATCCAATATTCGTCAACATTCTGACTAGAGTACAGATCCAACTTATTTTGTCGGTCCACAGATTCATTGCTTAAAGAGAGAACTTCAACAACTAGCTCAGGGGATGCCGTTAAATGTCCAGATTCATCCACTGCACTCTCTAAACGTTCGTAACTAATCCAGACAACATCAGGAATGACGCTATCAGCCTCGGTGAAAATGACTCCAGGATTGATGATGGGTTCTCCCAGTTGAGAGGTGCGTGACCACAGGTCCAACTCGGTATTAATTCTGCCGCTGACCTTCTGATGCCTCCAGTGCGGCGCTCTCGTCACAAACAACTCTCCATTGATAATTTCATAACGATTGCCGTTATCAGGCAAATTCTTTAAATCTTCGGTTCTCCAGTGCAGGATGATTGGTTGACTCATCACATTCGTTCCTTCTATCCGTTTTGAGAAAGACCCACTACTTTCAAGTGTCCATCCTCTAGCTTGATCTGAGCGCGATCCCATTGACCAATCTTCAACTCCAACAAATCTTTTAGGAACATACTTTCAAGCTCTTTAGCAACACCACGACCGCCACCGTAGTAAGCCGCTTTTTCTGTGAGCTGTTGTAGTAACTCTAAAGCTTCAGAGTCTATCGAGAGCTGGATTTCATACTCTTTGCCTAAGCGTTTTACCAATAGTTTAGATAGCTCAATCTGGTCTTCTGGAGAAAGTCTTGGCATCGGCAGAATCTTGTTAACTCTCCCCAAAAACTCCCTAGAGAAGTGCTTGGATTCTCGTAAAATGTCCTCTGCTTTTTCAGGAGCATCTCCGATTTCATCGGCTTTGAGATTAGTTGACATTAAGCAGATTGTATTTTTGGGTGCCACTACAGTTCCCAAGCTATCCGTCACTCGCCCCTCATCGAAAAAGGCTAACATCCCCTGCCAGAGGTCACGGTAGGCTTTTTCTACTTCATCAAAAAGAATCACTACAGTCTGATCACTTTGGCGTAAAGCATTAGGTAATCGGCCACCCTGCTCAGAACCTAGATAGCCCGTTGCAGAACCAAAGAGATTAGTTGCCTTATAAGAGTTCTCGAATTCTCCCATATCAAATCTGACAAGGGAGGTGCCCAGAGCTTCCGCTAGAGCTTTGCAAAGCTCGGTTTTCCCTGTCCCAGTGGGGCCTGGGAGCAGCACAACCAAAGGCTTTCCTCCCTCTTTACGAGAAAGCCAACCTCTGGTAAATAGTGCCAAATCATCAATAGCTTTGTTTTGCCCAATTACCCGTGCTGTGAGTTGAGATACCAGCTCTTCCTGGGAAGGAATACCATCCGCACCATCCTTCTGTTGAAGACCTTCAGATCCTTGGTCTTTGGCAAGTCCATAGATTAAGAGCACTACTACAATTCCAAAACCCACCGCTATGAAGGCTTGAGCTGCTCCAGAAAACCAGCCAAATATATTGAACAAGGCCCAGATTCCTAGCAATGTGCCTAAGAACATAGCTGTAAATAAGGAAAAATCAATTAGCGGCCCGATAGCGGCATTGTCTTGACCTAATCGTTTGTGAGGGTCTGTCGCTGCCATCCAAGCAAGCATTAAAGCGCATCCCCCAGCTATTGGAAGACCATAGGGAATGGTGTTTGAGAATTGCGTAGTAGCCCATTGCAGGGCCCACACCTCTAGAAAAATAGTGCTGGCATAAAAGAGAAAAGCCAGTGTCAACAAAGGAATGCCAAGTAGAATTCCCAAAATTAACCCTGGTAAGTCATTGAAAGTCAGTGTCCGTTGCGCTGCAATATCTTGAGCTGTCCGTTCTTCTGCAATCACTAGATCTGGTGTGTTCAACATTTGAAATATCACCAGACCAATGATGACCGCATCCAAACATCGTGTATACCAAGGCCATCCCCAGAAAATTGACCATAACCACGAGCCGAAACCAAACAAACCTTGAAAAGACCACAGACCAGCGTAGTACAGAATCCCTAATCCAATGGGGAGACATAAAAGCAAGACAACGGCTGTAAGCCAATCTATTGCATTGATTTCTGGCTTCTTGAATAAATTCATCTGAATTTCAGGGGCTCTCACCGCATACCAAGGATAGCCTACTCATCTTTTTTCACTCATTTGGTGGCGTCTCTGAGGTATTTGGCCTTTTCTCAGGTGTTGGATCTTTCACAGGGGGTGGACCTTTGTCCACCTCTTTCAAAACCGCTCCTGTAGCTGATGTGGCTCTAGCCAAACCAGTTTTCCTCAATTCTGCCGATCGGCTCAACTCTCGATAGGTCTGCACTGCTTGTTCCCGTGCAGTTTTTTGTGCCGCTGGATTGCGAAGCGTGGAAGCAACTGCCTGCCCGGCTCTGAAACCAGGGGACACTCTGGTAGCATTTCCAAGTCCCCCTCCTACTCCTCTAGCAATCCCGCTAGTAAGTCTTGCTACCCCTCTCGTTCCAGGATTATTTGTAACAATATTATTTGTGACGGGATTCCCCCTGGCAAACCCTATTCCCCCCCGCGCTGCACTCCCAAAAAGGTCCCCAGCTTTAGCACCAAGGGGAGTACCTGCGAAAGCGCCAGCGCTGAAACCAGCACCTGTCCCCACTACTTTCACCCCCCTAGCACCTGCTTTCAGTCCTAATTTTCCAGCGGTAGCGACCGCAGCGCCTGCACCCAGAACATCAATAGCAAAGCCTGCACCTGCGATATCTCTTGCCGCTCCACTAGCACTGACAGCGAGTACCTCAGCAATGGTGGGGACTTTGAACATCATCACCAGGCCAATGACCAATACAACCAAGAAACCAAAGACCGCTCCAAACGACCCCTGTAGCTGACTTAGGACAGGGAGCGTCGCGGCATTGGCCTTCACGTTCTCAGCCACCCCTGCCATAACACTCAGAACTAAAAAGATGATGATTCGGCTCAATACAGGTTTTAGGAGTTGCTTGAGACCTGCGTTCACAACAGCCCAAAACCAGCCGCTGGTGTACTGACTCAATAGCCCGACAAACGCTGCACGGGCCAAGAGCGGGACAACCATCAAGATATAGATCAACGCTTCGATGAGATGGACGTAGTAGAGGGCTACGAAAACAATGACCGAAGCAACAATAGCCAACCAAACTAATCCATGGACAATCCCCGCCGGATCGAAGTTAATGGCGGCGGTGAACGCATCCGCAACTGCATTGATTTGCGTCCCTAAATCATATCCCTGCGCTGGATTGAGCAGAATTTCATCGGCTGCCCGTCGCAACATGAAGAAGGCTCCCTGGATCACCTCTGTCATAATCTCTGGATGCAGGGCAAACATCAGGATGATGATGCCCC
>JBAUTB010000273.1:0-28691 GCA_049582005.1 Gloeobacterales cyanobacterium
ATTCAGCACTATGTTTTTTTCGCTGCATTGGTTTTAATTTCTCCATACTTTTGGGATGATAGTTGGCAGCTTTTTCTATCTTAATCCTCTGTCCGATTTATAGGGAGCATTATAAGCTATGACTCCCTTGATGATTCTTTTTGCAAGTTTGAGTGCTGCCAGTGCGGGAGGAATTCGCCTCGGATTACCGCTATTGCTGCTTGTATTCATGGGTGGAGCGCCAGCAGAAAATGGGTTTGTACACTTCCTGACGCAACCTTTTATGTTGGGAATTTTATTTGCTTGGACCTTGGTAGAAGTCGTTGCCTCTAAAACAGCGATTGGGCAGAGGGTCGTCCGCTTGGTTCAGTTTGGCCTAACCCCTGTAATTGCCGGCACCTTAGCAGCAGCTTTCTGGTCTGGAAATTTCTGGGCTGGCGTGGGCGTCGTGCTATCAGGTTCTCTGTTAGCCTCTGTTTTACAACTGGTTCAGAGTGGTTTTCTATTCCGTATCGGGCCCCTCCCCCTTTGGGCCAGCGTTTGCCAAGACGTTCTTTGTGGCCTTCTCGTCGTGCTTGCTTGCTATGCTCCATCCCTAGGCGCAGGATTAGGATTACTCCTTCTAGTATTAGCGCTACGCCAAGCTCAGAGCTGGCGCAAGCAATTTAAACTTCGTTTAGCACAGAACCAGAGTACACGCCCTCCTGTGCCCAAACTCCACGAGTGTGAAATAATGTAAAAAAAAGGTTAAAGCAAATCCATTGGAGGATTTCTCAACCATGGATATAAATGACAAAGAAGCAAATCAATCCACCGAGCAGCAAAATGCAGAGCGCCCTGGGGAGAATAATAGGTGGCAGAGTTCTGCAAGTCCAGAATGGCTTTATGACACCTCCGAAGAGATGGAACAAGCCCGTGATGCTTTGTTAGGAGACTACAACATGTGGGTGCAACTTGCTGGGGGAACCCGCGATGACGCCCTTCAGGTGTTTATGAAAGACTATCCAGGTGGGCCTATGCAAATTGGTGGCGATACCAAGTTGCGTGAATATTTGGAAGCTCGTTTTCCTTGGGCCATTGCCTACAGACTGTTTGAATACCGGACCGGTATCTTCAATGCCATTACGTTTATCGTAATGTTGGCGGGTCTAGGCTTTCTTGCCTGGTACGGTTTGAAGAAGTAATCAACAAAAAGTAATCAAGAAGAAGTAAATCGCCCCTCATTAACTGGATATATGCCCTCAGCTCGCGGTTTTGTTTTGGGGCTTTTATCGATAGCCCTCCTATCCCCTGGCGCTTTCGCCGGTCAAAATGATGACCTCTATGAGGGCAACAATATTTTCATTCTCTATGGGGGGAATGGAGCGATTATCCAGCCCCGCGCTACGTTGGAAGAGTCGAGGAAACGGAAACAACCGGTTGTCTTATTCTTTTATGCCAATGATTCTCGGGATGCGAAGCAGATGTCTCCGATTATTTCTCAGCTCCAAGTTTTTTATGAAAAACAAGTCAACTTTATTGCCATCAACGCCGATGCGTTAGCGAGCCTCCCAGAGCAAAAGGAGGCACGAAAGTACTACCAGGGCAAAGTACCCCATACTTTTATCTTTGATGGGACGGGGAAGCTCACCTATGAAGGCTTAGGAGTTCGTCCCAATACAGAAGTGAAAGCAGCGCTTAAAGCCGTGATTCGCCAGTAAATACTTTGGAACAGTTTGACAAGAACTATTTACTCTTCTCCACAGGCCACTATGAACATCTATCTTCCACACCTAGCCAGTAGAAAACCGCCCGTCCTCACGGTGGACATCGAGGAAAATCTCCCCGGCCTTTCAAGCCTCACCCCTGTTCGAGGACAGGTTACTGTATCCCATCGAGGCAGTTTCCTGGAAATTAAGGGCCATGCTCAAACCATTACCAGCCTCACCTGCCATCGTTGTCTAGGCCAATACAATCATCGTTTAGACGCCAACATTGATGAAATTGTGTGGCTCAAAACAGTCGATAAAGCAGTGGAAGACGAATTAGAGGATTTAGATGAACATTTACCGGAAGATGGAACCTTGGAAGTCCATGATTTGGTTTACCAACATCTCAGCTTAAACTTGCCGTTCCAAAATATTTGTGCTCCAAACTGTACCGGGATTCTCCTCTCTCAAACGGATGCTCTTGAAGCGAGGGGGACCTCAGATCGCCTAGACCAACGTTGGGAAGCCTTGAAGAAGCTAAAACAGGACTAGGAGAAAGGCACAATCCTGATAAAATCAAGCCAGTCTACCGGGATTATATGCGAATAGCGCTGGATGCCATGGGCGGAGACTATGCCCCTTCAGAAATCGTTCTCGGGGGACTTTTGGCCCATGAGCAGTTGGGCGTCGAGGTTCTGTTGGTGGGACATACCGCCCAGATCGAAAAAGAACTCAAAAAGCATCAGGCCTTGGGCAAAGTAAAAATTATTGAAGCGCCTGAGCAGATAACGATGGGGGAAGAACCCGTTGAAGCGATCCGCCGCAAGAAGAAGGCTTCTATTTCTGTGGCCATGGATCTGATCAAAGAGGGGCGAGCCGATGCTGTAGTAGCAGCAGGCAATACGGGAGCAGCGATGGCTGCCGCCAAGATCAAACTAAGGGCTTTAGTGGGAATTGAGCGCCCCGCCATTGGGGCCTTACTGCCTACCCTGAAAGCGAACAAGCGGGTCTTGCTCCTAGATGTGGGAGCCAATATAGACTGCCGTCCTCGTTTTTTGGAGCAGTTCGGCTTAATGGGAGCAGTCTATGCTCAGTACGCCCTGGGCGTCGATAATCCACGGGTAGGTCTTCTGAATATTGGTGAGGAACCCACTAAGGGCAATGAACAAGCTTTAGAAACCTATGCGCTCTTGGAGCGTAACCCGGCTATCCCTTTTGTAGGCAACTGTGAAGGACGGGATGTGCTGACCGGAGCTTTTGATGTTGTGGTCTGTGATGGCTTCATTGGAAATATTCTCCTGAAATTTGCTGAGGGAGTCGGTTTAGTTGCTTTACAGATTCTCAAAGAAGAGCTGCCACAAGGACCTACTGGAAAGATGGGAGCCTTCATTCTGAGGGATAATCTCCAGCAGGTGAAGCGGCGTATGGATTATGCGGAATATGGGGGAGGACTACTTCTAGGGGTGAATGGGATATGTGTGATTACCCACGGTTCTTCTAAAGCGAGTGGGGTTCTCAATGCTGCCCGTATTGCCAAAGAAGCGGTGGAAAATAAAGTTCTAGAACGCATTCAAAAGAACTTTTCTCCTTCGATCCCACCTGGGCGGGGTGGATAGGAAAGCCATCATAGGGAAGAAGGAAGGTACCTACGCTTTTAAAAGCTACTGTGTCCTCATTAAGGGAGTTATAGGTTGACACAACTCACCAAGGTGAAATTGACTGGAGTCGGGGCGGCCCTCCCCGCTCAGGTGCTGAGTAATGAAGACTTGGCAAAATTTCTGGATACGTCCGATGCCTGGATCTACTCCCGTACCGGCATTCGGCAACGTCATATCCTGGAAGCCAACCGAAGAATTACGGACTTAGCGGTTCAGGCAGGGAAAGCAGCTTTAGCCCAAGCGGATGTGACTCCAGAACAAGTAGACCTGATTCTGTTGGCCACTTCTACCCCTGATGATCTTTTTGGGTCTGCCCCGGAAGTACAGGCGGGCTTAGGTGCTCATCGCGCAGTAGCTTTTGATTTGAGTGCGGCCTGTTCTGGATTTGTATTTGCTTTGGTGACGGCGGCTCAGTATCTGCGGACGGGCACCTACCGTCGGATTTTAGTGATTGCTGCCGATGCCCTTTCTCGGACCCTAGACTGGTCGGACCGTTCTATCTGTGTACTCTTTGGCGATGGAGCCGGAGCACTCCTCCTTGAGGCCGAAGATACCGATAAGGAAGATGGCCTATTAGGATTTGAATTGCGTACTGATGGCACGGGGGCTTCCCTACTGCGCTTAGAAGTAGACCCTTCCCAAGTAATTAGTCCGACCGAAGATGTAACCTTTCCCCGCCAGGCCTATCGGACTATGACTATGAATGGTCGTGAAGTCTATCGTTTTGTGGCCAGTGCGGTACCGGAGGTGATTGAAAAAGCCTTATTTCGTTCTGGTCTTTCCCTGGACCAAGTGGACCATGTGATTCTTCACCAAGCCAACCAACGCATTATTGAAGCGGTTGCCCAACGCTTGAACATAGCGCCGGAGAAAATGGTCAGTCATATTGCAACCTGTGGTAATACATCTGCGGCTTCCATTCCGATTGCTCTGGCAGCAGAGATGGAAATGGGTCGAATTCAAGCGGGAGCGACTTTAGTCATGGCAGGCTTTGGTGCAGGTTTAAGCTGGGGAGCTGCTGTAGTCCGTTTGAGGTAAATATGACAACGCTTTTTCTACGCCAAGCCTTAGAGAACCTGCTGCAAGGTCAAGCTCTAACCCAAGCACGAGCAAAGCAATTGATGGAATTGTGGCTGGATAGCACAATCCCGGACAGTTTTTCTGGGGCAATCTTGGCAGCACTGAGGGCGAAAGGGGTCACTGCCGAGGAATTGACCGGAATGGCTCAGGCGCTCCAAGAGGCTTCAGAGTCTTCTGCCTTGGCCCCTGCGCCAGAAGGCACCATCGATACCTGTGGGACGGGCGGAGACGGGGCGGGAACGTTTAATATTTCCACCTCTGTCGCTTTTGTAGCAGCAGCCTGTGGGGTTCCTGTTGCCAAGCATGGAGGCCGCTCTGCCTCTGGAAAAGTTGGTTCGGCCGATGTCCTGGAATTTCTTGGGATCAACCTTCAAGCTCCATTGCAGAAAATCCGCGCCGCTTTGGATGAAGTAGGAATTACCTTTCTTTTTGCTCCCGGCTGGCATCCTGCCATGAAGAGTGTCGCGCCCATACGCCGGGAACTGGGCATTCGCACTGTCTTTAATCTCTTGGGGCCTCTGGTCAATCCTCTGCATCCCACGGGCCAAGTGTTAGGCGTCTATCAAGAGAACTTACTGCCTACCGTTGCTCAAACCCTGCGCAAATTGGGGCGGGAAAGAGGCTTAGTCCTTTTTGGTTTAGAGGGGCTAGACGAAGCAGGATTAGCGGCTCCAACCAGTGTCGTCCGCTTCCAGCAAGACCTTTTTTTCAACGAACGGATTGAGCCTGAGGCACTGGGTATTCCTGCTGCTCCCTCAGAAGCTCTGGCAGGAGGAGAAAGAATCGAAGATAATGCTCAGATTATGAAGGCTGTCCTTCAGGGAAAGGGAACTCAAGCCCAGACAGATGTAGTTGCTCTCAATACCAGTGCAGCGCTCTTAGTAGCTGGACGAACAGATTCCTGGCAGACAGGTTATCTTCAAGCCAAAGAGTGTCTTGTCTCTGGTGCCCCCTGGGAAAAGTTAGAGGCTTTGGTTAGCTATCTTCGAGCTTTTTAATGGGGAGTGCTGCCGATTAATATCCAACCTTCCGGCTTTAAGGTAAAGTCACTTCCTAATAAATTGAGCTGCACTAGGGCACAGATCAGCTAAGAAACAAGAAGCACAATCAGGCTTACGTGCATCACAGGTAACTCGACCATGATAGATCAATCGAATTGACCAATTTTCCCAATCGGGTTGGGGTAGAATTTGCATCAGATCTTTCTCTATCTTTCCTGGATCATTGTGACGGGTAAACCCTAAGCGATTGGAAAGGCGCTTTACATGAGTATCGACGGTCACTCCGGCATTGATACCATAGGCATGAGCAAGAACCACGTTAGCTGTTTTTCGAGCAGCACCGGGCAACGTAATCAGTTGTTCCATCGTATTCGGAACCACACCATCAAATTCACGAATGATTTTTTGGGCAGCGGCCTGAATATTCTTGGCTTTGTTACGGAAGAATCCCGTAGATTTCACCAAATCTTCAATCTCTTTGGGGTCAGCCTCAGCCATAGATTGTGCATCAGGGAAGCGAGCAAAAAGAGGAGGCGTGACCTTATTAACCCGTTCATCGGTACATTGAGCGGAGAGAATTGTCGCCACCAAGAGTTGGAAAGGCGCCTCATAATCTAGGGAGCAAGTGGCATCGGGATAATGGATTTTGAGCCGAGTCAAAACTTCCAGGGCTCTAATTATTTGAGCTTTCCGAGAGATGCGGGGCATAGCTTAACTGTTGCTTTGAAGCGCACCTGCTACTAGAGAAAAAGTATCTTTGAAAATCAAGACCAATCCCAAACCAACAAGCAAGAGCAAACCTGTTTGCATCACCTTCATTTGGAAAGCTTCAGAAGCAGGCTTACCGCGTACGGCCTCAAATAAGAGGAAGACTAAATGTCCACCATCGAGAGCAGGTAAGGGAAGGATATTAATCACGCCCAAGCTAATGCTGATAATCGCTGTTAACCAGAAGAAAGAACGCCAGTCATCTTGAATCAGTTGAGAACCCTTATCGACAATTCCAACAGGAGAAGAAAGGTCATTGACGCTGGTGTGGCCAGAGAACAATCCCGTAATGCCTCCAAAGGTCTGACTGAACATGCCACTATAAATTTGATTGGTCTTGCTTACCGCTTCTGAAAGACTAGAAACGGAGCGATAAACACGTTCCCCGTGGGGCTGTAGTTGTACTCCAATTTGGCCCTTTTCATTGGGTTTGATTTCCAGGGTGAGTTGTTCTTTGTTCTGTGCCTTCTCAACCCTCAAGGTGACAACCTTATCCTTGCTACTCTTCACCGCTTCCGCCATAGACATTAGCCCTTTCTCATTTCCAGATAAGGGCTGACCATTTACGGCTAGAACCACATCGCCTGCGTTGAGGTTCGCTCTTTGGGCAGGGCTATCTGGAATAATTTGGGCTAGCAAAACTCCACGAGGGGTATCCCGATGTCCATCCGGGAGGCCACCAAGACTAATCATGGTGATTATGGCAAACCAGGCAAAGATGAAGTTGGCAATAACTCCCGCTGAAATGACGACGATCCGCTGAATGACCGGACGATTCTTCAGCAGATTGGGGTCATTGGGAGGAATCTTACTATCAGGATCTTCATCCGGAAAACCCACGTATCCGCCGAGAGGAATAGCTCTGACGGCATACTCCGTCATTGGCCCTTGATACTTCCATACCACGGGACCAAAACCGATAGAAAAGCGAGTGGCATAAATCCCTTGAAATCTGGCTGCCAAGAAGTGGCCCAGTTCGTGAATGATAATCAAGATCAGTATTGAAAATATGGCAGCTAGGACGGAAAAAATTTGCATGAAGAGAGGGCCTCAAAGCAGAGCAGCAGGGTTATACATTCTTCTACTCTTTCCATTGTAGGCAAGAGCGTAGCAGATTCGTCTATAGGCTCTTCTACGGAGATAAATTTCCGAGGGCCCCAGCCACGCTAAAATCGAGAGTACTAGCTACCTGCAGAGTTTGACCTGTGACCTACACTCCCCGCCATGCCCAAGATGCAGCCCAGTCGAACACAGCCCTTGGTCCCCGCCCGGATGCCCTGGGAAGGTATGGAATTTATGGCGGCAAATACGTACCAGAAACTTTGATGAGTGCGCTGGAAGAATTGGAAAAAGCCTACTATCTTCACACCCAAGACCCTCAGTTTCAAAAAGAACTCCAAGGCTATCTCAGAGATTTTGTAGGCCGCGAAACCCCTTTATATTTTGCAGAGCGGCTTACAGCACACTACGGTGGTGGTCCACAAATCTATCTGAAACGCGAAGATTTAAACCACACAGGCGCTCATAAAATTAATAACGCCTTGGGGCAAGCGCTCCTGGCGATCAGAATGGGCAAAAAACGAATTATTGCTGAAACCGGAGCCGGTCAGCACGGAGTAGCAACCGCAACAGTCTGTGCTCGCTTTGGTTTGGAATGCATCATCTATATGGGTGTGGAAGATATCAAGCGGCAGCACCTTAATGTGGTTCGGATGAAGCTCCTGGGCGCAAATGTGCATCCAGTATCCTCAGGCAGCGGAACGCTCAAGGATGCGACCAGTGAAGCGATCCGCGACTGGGTAACCAATGTTAACGACACCCACTATATCCTGGGTTCTGTAGCGGGTCCTCATCCCTATCCCATGATTGTCCGGGACTTTCAGGCGGTGATTGGTCGTGAAACCCGCAGACAGTGCATGGAGCGTTTTGGTCGTCTACCGGATGTGCTCTTGGCCTGTATTGGCGGTGGCTCTAACGCCATGGGCTTATTTCATGAGTTTATTGGCGAACCGACGGTACGGATGATCGGCATCGAAGCGGCGGGGGAAGGAGTGCTTACTCCCCGCCATGCGGCGACCCTGACCAAGGGCCGTGTAGGGGTGCTTCATGGAGCGATGAGTTATCTCTTGCAAGATGACCAAGGTCAGGTCCAAGAAGCCCACTCCATCAGTGCGGGTCTGGACTATCCGGGCGTCGGACCAGAGCATAGCTATCTCAAAGATCGGGCGAGGGCAGAGTACTACAGTATTTCTGATCAAGAAGCCCTAGATGCTTTTCAGCTAGTCTCTCGTTTGGAAGGAATTATTCCGGCTTTAGAAACGGCTCATGCTTTTGCTTACCTCGGAACACTCTGTCCAACCCTGAAGTCTGACCAGATCATAGTGATTAACTGCTCCGGTAGAGGTGATAAAGATGTCGATGCCGTAGCCGCTCGTTTAGGAGACCTATTGGGATAAACCAGAAATGCATAAAATTACTACTTGGGCTTTATTGTCTACACTCACGTTGAACACCCCTGTGTTTGCCCAAGCTTCTGAATTGGGAGGAACGGTGACTCCCCAGCAAACAACCACAAAAGCTCCTAGCGATAGTTTTAACCAGAATGTAAAAGAAAAAGCGGACGAGCAAGCACTCAAGAACTGGTACCAAGAAGTAATTGATACCCTCAATCAAAAGATGCCCCGTAAGCGCTATACCATCAGAGGAGATGTGCGGGTAACAGTCGACAATGAAGGCAAACTCTTGGATGTGCAATGGATTAAGCCTTCTAATGATGAGAAATTCAATAACACGGCCTTTGCAGCTTTAAAAAATGTCAAGCTTAATCCTCCTCCAAAGCCGGATCCAACGGGAAACTACGTTATGGAAATCACCTTGGAAAGCCGTCCATCCGCGCGTTTATAAAGCACACTTAAGTTCATTTAAGTTTGTTCCTCATGAACTTTCAGTGCAGGAATCCCCTGGACGTGGTAATTTTCTTTACGAATAAGCCTGGAGTCATCAGGCCCACAAATTTGAGGGGGAAAAATGTTCTTCAACCTAAAATCAACTAATTTGGCCATCAAAAGTATCTTTCTAGCGGGTACGCTTTCCATCAGCTGCATTTATATTCCTGTCCAAGCAGAAACTGCTGGAGTACTCTATGCGAAAGCCCCAAAGAAAAAAGCTGCAAAAAAGGTCACGCTATCTATTAACCGAATCACCATCAGTTCTCCTGACTCCTTGAAAGCAGGCGACGAGCTTACCCTACAGGTATTAGCTACCCCCTCTGCAACAGCTACCTTTGGTGTAGAAGGAGGTCCTCAGGAAATTCCGTTTAAAGAAATACAGCCTGGCGTCTACGAAGCAAACTATACAGTTCGAACCATTGACAAAGGAACTAAAGCTAAACTTTTGGTCACGCTCAAGGCTCCAAACGCTACTGCCGTCACCAAAGCGGCAGACACCACTATTTCCCTAAATGCCCCAGCCACGGCTGCCCCTGTTCCAGCAGTCCCTACTGCCAATCCGCTGCGCATTGAAAAGATTACAACCCGCACTCCTGGTCCACTCCTGGCAGGTGATGAACTGCTTGTCAAGGCGACAGGAACCCCTAAAGCCACGGCAACGTTTGCCATTGAAGGATTTGCCCAAAATTTGCCGCTGAAAGAGACGCAAGAAGGTGTTTACGAGGGAACCTACGTCGTTCGTCGCAATGACAGCAAAGCCAACGCCAAACTATTGGTGACCTTGAGCCGTCAAGGTTCTGACCCTGTTACCCAAGCAGCCGATACGCCTATCTCTATCGATGCGCTAGCCCCCCTCCTTCAAAATGCCCAACCAGAGAATGGTAGTTCTGTAGCCAGTCGCACCCCAGACATTTCTATAAGCTTCAGTGACGGAGAAGGTACGGGTGTGGATCCGCAGACTATTCGTCTTTTGGTCAATGGCCGGGATGTGACCAGAGGAGCAACCATTGGTCGAGATTTTGTGGCCTATCGGCCTTCTCAGGCGCTCCCCGATAGTGTCACGAGAGTAGAAGTACAGATGGCAGACCGGGCCGGCAATAAAGCCAATCTTAATTGGTCCTTTGGTTTTGGAACTCCTGGCAATACCACTACTCCTACCCCTTCTGGGCAGTTTAATTTACTACCGACGTTGACGAACTACAAGAGTGGGGACAGCATCACTATTCCCGCCAATATTGAGGGGAAAACAGCGCCTTTTGCTAGTGTCCAGATTCAAGCATCAGCAGCCTCTACCGTATTAGGTCCGATTGGCCTTTCTCAGCAGATCCTGGACACTACCATCAAAGCAGATGGAGCGGGACTCTTTACGTTTACGCTTCAGCCTGCCTTCAATTTGCCTTCTGGGACTCGTTATCGGGTAAACCTTACCGCTACGGACCCTCAAGGTACTCAGTCACAAAAAACAGAAGTCCTATTTGTCCAGAAGTAACCTTTTATGTAGCGGTAGAAAAGAGGCGTCTCGCAAAGATGCCTCTTTTTTGTGACCTTTGAATTTGGTCATTCTGTTTAGGTCGGTAGGGGCGCTAAGTCATGGCTTGATAGGGATGGGCACCACACATCAGAAAGCCTGATATCAATGATTAGGAAATCATATAGTTCTTGTATTTGGTATCGAAATATACAAAATAGCTTTTCAGAACTTAATAAAATATGTAAAGAAGATGATACAAAGCTGAGAAAATACATTTTCCAATGCGTAGGTCTTCTCTAAAGTTACTGAACTAAAGATGAAAGTTTGTACTGCTCCGCACCGCTTTAAGCCTTCTATCTTGCCTGTTTATCCTCGGAAAGATCTCTTGAGTCCTTTACGTACCTGGTTTGAAGCACTGGAAATCAAGAATCCGAAGATAGCTCATCTGATTTGTAGACTCATTCCTTCGCAATGCCCTTTTGAACAGGATATTCGGCTATTTGGGCGAACTTTATTCCACATTCCAGCCCTTTGCAAGCTCAATCCTTTCTATGAGCAGTTCGTCATGCTGCGCTTCCGAGCTCTGAGCTTTCTGGTAGACCAGTGCGGGGAAGATGTCAGTCAATATTGTCGCTAAATCGATTCCTTTGGACGAGTTGATTTAGCCAAGGCAGTAGGTAGCTATGAACAAGCTCAGGCTGGTCATCGTGGGGACAATGCCCTGTCTGTGGAAGGGCTACAAATTCCAGATTGGGATGGTACTTTGTGAAGTCTCTTCCTCGCTTAATCGGAGTCCAAGGGTCATCTTCTCCCCAGAGAACCAAAATTGGGTTAGGAACTAACGGTAAGAGTTCTTCCGGTAATTCATCCCCGGCAGGTCCAGCAATAATATTGATAAATACTCGGGCGGCCCCTGGATCCTCCGCTGGTTTGCACAGGAGGTCTACCAATTCATCGGTGACGGCATCCTTATTTCCATAAACTTGGAGTAGGGTATTGCGCACATTCCGAGGAGAGCGGACTCGGTTAAACAAAAACTCCCCTAATCCAGGGAGCTTCAAGGCAAGGCGAAAACCTGCCATCAGAGGACGGAGGAACGCTGGAAGTTCTTCCGGGCGATGCGTAAGGCCCCCAGCACAGTTGAGAAGCACCGTTCCATTTATAGATACCCCCGAAGGTTGATGAGCACTAGCCATCAAAGCCACCAGCGACCCGATCGAATTACCCACCAACACCACAGGTTCGGTAATAAATGTTTTCAAAAAATCGATTAACTGCTCTTCCAATAAATTCAAGGTGTATTCCACCTCTGGTTTATCAGAAGCCCCAAACCCAATCCAATCCAGGGCGTAGACCTGATAATGTTCTGCTAAAACAGGGATATTTTTGCGCCAGTGCCCTACCGAGGCCCCAAAGCCATGCAGTAAAACGAGAGGCTGGCCCTGCCCCCTAACGGTATAGTTAATCTTGTGTCCGCGCCACAGCCACGTATGCGTTTCATATTGAACCGTAGAAACCATTCCAGTCTTCCAGGTAATTCAAGATTAAGAGCGCACAATGGGCGCTCTTTACAGTATCACCCTGCTTTTGAATTCTGGAACGCAAAGTTATTGAGAACTCCCCAGTGATGAAGGCCATCAATAATGCCTCGACCGTTAGGATAGGGACTGTAGTAAAGCTGATGTATTCTTTCCAAGTGAGCCGTCAGTTCAGGGCGTGCATTCCCCAAAACCGTTCCCCGACAGGGCAACTTGAGTAGACTCAGCTCTGAAGGATGATCTCCAAAGAAATAGCTGTCTGCGTCGGAGATTTCCAATTGGGCACGCAGATAGTCCACCGCTTCCGCTTTGTCAGCAGCCAACACATCTAAGCCCCAATCCTGGCTAGAAACGATCTGCGCTTTGATCTCATGCTCAAGGAATAAATCTTCTAGATGCTGTACCACCCATTCTTGCCCTGGGTCCACAGAAAAGCGAAGTCGGAAAGGCCCTCCAGCGGCAGTCATATTTTCTGGTTCTTCAGGTTGGAGGGCCAGCACATCGGAGGAAAATTGCTGTGTGATCGCTAGGATTTGGTCTCTGGACCAATTCTGATTGAGGTCATTCATCCATTGCAGCAAAGGACGATAATCGGTCCCTTCGCGCTGGTACAGTCCAATTCCCCCTTCACAAATTAAGTAGTCCGGTATCAACAAACCTACAGGCCGGCTACTGAGCATATTCTCAAGTGCTACAAACGAGGCCAAACTGTAGTCTGTGGTATATACCAAGAATATTTGGTCTCGGATGGTATTGAGTTGTTCATTAAAGAAGCTTAAATCTGTAGAATTTCCTGGTAACAGTTGTTCTAGGCCAACTACCAGAAGCTTTTTCACTGTCTGTGCCATTCGGTATGACCGTATAGATGTGCATCTATCCTATAGGGCATTGAGCTATGGCGTGTTGAACTATTGTTAAACACTGAACAGATTGTTGAACTTCGTTAGGGGTTGGTTATTCATAGTTTCTTAAGCTTTGAGATTCGAGAGGACGTAAATAAAACCTCTCCCCCCGACCCCCTCTCCGTCAACGGAGAGGAGGAGCAAATTCAGATTTCAGTTCCCCTCTCTGATTGCGGAGGGGGCTTTGCGTAGGTCCTATCTCTAAAGTCCTCTTAGAGCGGACGGTAACACCGATAGTCTATTTCCGGGAAAATGTTGTCGATGTACTCAACCTTTTCTAGCCACTCGGTATCAACTTTCCCCTGGTTCATATCTTCCCAAATCTTGTTGAATCGGAGGACGTGGGAACGGGTCCGTCGGATGGCATAGGGGACCATGGTTCCTGTCCGCATGATGAAAGCCCAGTCAGAGGATTGTGCCAGCAGTACTTCCCGTGCAGCCTGGTTCAAAGCCCGCCATTCCATTTCATCCGCAGGTTCCCGTTTGGACAGCTCAATCATCCGCTCAGTCGTTTTGTGGAGATAGGGATAAACCCAAGAATTGGTATCGTTGAGCCAAAATTCATGGAAACCCTTAGCCCCCCAGCTAGACTGAGCAGGATTGGCTACCTGTTGGGTAGGGTTATGTTGGAGATAATCCACAAGGTTGGTCATCTGATAGACCCCTTGGTCATAGTAGGACTTGCGGATCAAGTAGTCGATAAACCAAGGGCCTTCATACCACCAGTGCCCAAAGAGCTCGGCATCATAAGGACTGACGACAATCGGTTCACGTCCCATTACCCCGTGCAGATACTCGATCTGACGTTGGCGGTTAAACATAAAGTTGCTGGCATGGTCAGCCGCTTTTTCTCTCGCCCAGTAAGGATCATAGAGGTCCTTCTGGTCCAATCCTCCCGTACGACTGGTGATCTTGTGATACTTGATACCTGTATTCTTGCGGGTGCCATTCGGGATGATATAAGGCTTGATGTATTCATATTCCGCTTCATAGCCCAGGTCTTTATAAAATTCGCGATAGACCGGATCGCCAGGGTAACCTACCTCGGAAGACCAAACTTGTTGGGAGGATTCGTAATCCCGTCCGAAGGCAGCAACCCCTGTAGGGGTAAAAATGGGGGCATAGGCTCCATAGCGAGGCCGAGGAGTAGCATAGAGAATGCCATGGGCATCGGTGATGAAGTAGCGTAGACCAACATCGGCTAGCATCCGCTCCAAGCCTGGATAGTAGGCGCATTCAGGGAGCCAGATCCCTGTGGGAGCACGACCAAATGCTTCTCCATAGGAATCCACCGCCACCTTAAGTTGTGCCCATACAGCCTGAGGATACATCTGCATCAAGGGTAGATAACCGTGGGTAGCGCCACAGGTCAGGATGTCTAAATTGCCTGAGTCTTGATACTTTTTAAAGGCTTGGACTATGTTTCCGTTGTACCGTTCAAAGGTTTCACGTACGGTTTTTAAGCATTGCGCGTTGTACTCCGCAAGATAGTGCAAATGACCATGGGTGCTGGTTCGGTCTAATTCTTTTTCTGCCAGTTCTTGCGTAAGCGTTAAATGCTCGTCGAATTTTTCCTGAAGATAGTGGTCTTGGAGCATCGCCACCAAGGGGGGGGTCATCGACATCGTTAGTTTGAAATTGATACCATCGGCCTCTAATCCTTCAAACATGTTGATCAGAGGGATGTAGGTCTCGATGATCGCTTCAAATAACCATTCTTCTTCCAGAACATAATCACTCTCTGGATGGCGAACGAAGGGTAAATGAGCATGAAGCACCAATGCTAAATATCCCAGAGCCATATACACCTCCTATGCTGCAATGCGCCAAAAAGCCAAAAAATTAAGGGGACCCAATTAAGTGTCCCCCAGTAGATTAGTACGTTTCAAGCACCATTTCTTCTTTGGTATTTGTATTGCGTACAGGCGTATCCCGAAGGAAGTTCATCGTGATCGAACGGCTCTGTTCTCCATCTTCCGCCACAGCGACAATGGGCTGGCCAATAAAGCCATCGGGGAAATGGTACTGGAAGCGGAACGTGCCATCGGGATTCAGCTTAATTGGCTTACCCGCGATGGTGACAGAAGCGGTAGGCTCTGTGGCCCCGTATACGATTAGCTCGGCATCAGCAACCAACCAGAAAGAGCGGGCGCGGGCTGGAACAGCGGAGACCGAGAAAGATTCGGAGGCTCCCATAAAGCCGATACCAGAAAGCCCGATGCCGGAGTAAGAAGTAGGTACAGCACCCACTAAACCCATACCAGAAACCATTTGCTGAGAACCGAACAAAGAGCCTGGATTGACACCCACAGCTACCTGAGCAGCCATATAGTCGAGCAAGGATTGATGGGTACCTGTAACGGCAGCAGCGAAGCCAACCCCTTCGAAGGCTGCCCGTTGCTTAGATGGAGGCACTAAGGTCGCGAAGGTCTTACCGCGCAGGTCCATATCCAAGGGAATCGTCAAGAAGCGGTCATCAACCCAATCGGAAGGATAAACCGGAGGAATTTTGACGGAGGCGGAGCGTGCTAATACTAAGAAACCACCGCTTTCTGTTCTGTAGCCAATATCAATGACATAGGTACGGTCACTAATAGGAATGGGAATGTACCATTCGCGAGCCACCTCATCACAGGGATACTCATTCATGTTGTGGGCGTTGAACCCATCAAAGTAAATGTCGGTTACATCATAAAGCCGCAGAACCAACTGCCGTCCTCCTTGCCACCGCAAGTGGTCCTTGTGCTCGTTTGGAATATCCCAGTAGGCATAGCCCCACTGAGGGTCTCGAGGTAAGAGTACAATGCGGCTCTCACCATAGCCTCCAGGCAGGTCTCCTAAATCTGCATCGACATCATCAAGCTCAACAATGGGTTCTCCGAGTCCGACGCGGTACTTAGTACTTTCCACTTGTTCTTGTGCCTCCATTGGATTAGGGCTAACGCTTTGCTTCTCTTCTGCTAAGCGCATAGCATCTTGAATCGAATCTAATAGTTCAGTCTTGGTCATACGACTGTAGCGGGAAATTTGATATTGCTGAGCAACCAATCGCAGTTGGCGGAGTGTCATCTCTTCAAGGGGGAGTTGTGGACGTCTGGACATAATTTGGTCTCCACTATCTGGAATTAGCTAGAAACGCAGATGGTTTTTTGAGCATGCAGAACATGCACCACTGAGAAAATTAACTTTTTCTTTAATCTAACAATACCGACTGATCCCGCAGGGATCAAGAGGGGATCAAGGGGATCATAGGGTTTGAAATGCGTAGAACGCTGTGTGTAATGGGATTTCAGGCCGAGAAAGTATTTTTACTCATTAGCCTTACGGAACTACGATCCCTGAAAGCCCAAGTTGTAACTTTCCATCCAGTTTGTCTGCAAGAGAGAGATTGAGCCTGGCTGGTTTATCTTGAGGGTCTATAGCTACTTCAATAACTCCGGAATAGTTTTGACCATCAGGCGGCACAATCGCAGGCAGGCCAGAGGTGAAGGGGACTAATTCTTGTCCTCGGTCATCTGAGACTTTTAATAACGCAAAAGCTGGGCTGTATAGGAAGCGCACCGAACGTCCGCTCTTATTCTGGAGGATTACTTGCAGGGCAACCGTACTTCCAGTTCTCTGGGCAGACTCCACCTTGAGGAGCACGCCTTGCTGCTCTGCTTGAACTGATTGAAGCTTTGTCACTGTTTCAACTTTGACCACAGACTCTTCTGACTTGGATACGGGGGTGGCGGGCTCATTCGTATTTGCTTTTGGGAAATCCGGGAAGGCGTCGCGATTGGGATTTACATATTCTGGGTCGCGTTCGATAGCATTTACACTCGCTTCCTTCATAGGAGCAACCACGAAGGCTCGCTTGTCTTTGGCTATCCGGGTCAGGATTACTTTCTCATCCAGGAGCACCTGGGCTTTTTTTTGTTTTTTGGGCCTAAACAAGGAAGGTATGGACACATCTTTTAAGGCCGCCGAGCCAAACCAAAAGGCCAAACTATACATAGAAATGATAGCCCCTCCCATGACCAACAACAGGAATATAAAGGGCTTTGGCATGGTGGCAGACGTTTTTCCCATTGGCTTAGTTTGCCATACTATGGCCTAGCTTTCCAAGCCATCTGAACCTCTCCCTAATCATGTCTTCGCAACAAAACTTTACGTTAAAATAAAGTTTTACCCTGGCCCCTATGCATGCTCTCGAAGAAGTCATTTGTAGTTGTACGTTGGTGACCTATGGTCAGGTTTATAAGCTAGCCCAACAGAATCTTAGCTTCGAGGACATCGTTCGTCGCAGTGGAGCCTGCTCAGGCTGTGGCAGTTGTCAGTTTGAGCTAGAGGAATTAATCGAAGAGGTGGCTAACATTATGTCCGAAGGTTCATAATTGGCCATAATTTTGGATCAAATAATCGATTCGCCTCAATACGTTGTTTTTCATCCCAATACGTTGATATTCGATTCAATGTATCGATATTTGCCGTAATGTGTTAGATTTTTACATCGACAGGCCAACCAAAAATATTGGGTTTTGGCGTCGAAATACCAATCCGTGATCTAGACATCCGCAGAACCTGACATTGAAGAAACGACCTTGCCCGCCTGCGTTAACCGTTTCGCTACCTCTTTGCGGGCGAGCAATAACGCTATCGTTGGCACCAGCTCAGGTCCACTCTTTGTCCCAGTAAGAGCCATCCGTAAAGTTTTCATCACTAAGCCCTTTTTGACGCCAAAAGCACTGATCTGCTCCTGGATGGCAGCTTGAATTTTCTCTTCTAACATTTTCCAGAGGCCCTCTTGAACCGGAAGGTCTTCTTTTTCCCATTCCCTAAAGAGCTTCTCAAAGGTCTGGATAATAATTCCAACGCCTGTTTGTTTGAGGTGCTCTAGAGCTTCTTGTTCAAACGTAGGCTCCACAAAGAAGGTCTGTGCCATCGCGGGGGCTTCGGTCGTTTTGTTTAAGCTCTGGCCGAGGAGCGCACAAAGACCTTCCAGCCATACAGCATCATCTGGAACCTCATAGCCTGCAGCCTGCCATACAGGGAGAAGCCGTTTGCTTAATTCAGAGGGGGCAAGACGACGCAGATGTTGGCCATTCAACCAGTTGAGCTTATCCCAGTCGAATTTGGCACCTGCTTTATTGACACGGTCGAAGCTAAAGTGTTGAGCCGCTTGATCAAGACTAAAGATCTCTTCCATTGCTCCCTCAGGGGGTGACCAGCCCAGCAGTGTCATATAGTTCGCCAGGGCCTCTGCGGAGTAGCCCATAGCCCGAAAATCAGCAATCGAAGTTACGCCATCCCGTTTAGAAAGTTTGGCCCCTGCTTGGTTCAGGATAAGCGGTGTATGCCCAAACTCAGGTACCGAGGCCCCGAAGGCTTCATAAAGTAGGATTTGCTTGGGCGTATTGCTGATATGGTCTTCCCCACGAATCACATGGCTGATTTTCATATCGATGTCATCAACCACGACCACAAAGTTATACAGAGGCTGACCAATATCACTTCCTTCGGAGGCGCGGGCAATGACCATATCCCCGCCAAGATCACGGCCTTTCCAGCTCATCTTGCCCCGCACCAAGTCATTCCAAGTAATCTCTCGGTCATCCTCAATCTTGAAGCGGATTACGGGCTTACGACCTTCGGCTTTGAAAGTGGCTTCTTGCTCTGCTGTTAGATCGCGATGACGATTATCGTAACGAGGGGCCTCACTGTTTACCTTCTGTGCTTCCCTCATGGCATCGAGTTCTTCGGGAGTGTCATAGGCCCGATAGGCTAGCCCTTTATCAAGTAAGGCTTGGATCTTTTGACGGTAGAGATCCATCCGCTCACTCTGGAAGAACGGCCCTTCATCCCAGTTCAGGCCCAACCATTTCAAGCCCTCCAGGATATTTTCGGTAAATTCTGGCCGTGAACGCTCTAGATCGGTATCTTCAATCCGCAGTATAAATTGCCCCTGGTGATGACGGGCAAAGAGGTAGTTGAATACAGCGGTGCGGGCAGTCCCGATATGAAGATTTCCTGTAGGAGAAGGGGCGATACGGACACGTACAGTCATGATGGAGCGCTAAAGGGCCTTTCTATTGTATTTGACGCTCATCCAGCGAAGCCAAAGGCTAAATTCTCACCTGGAAATAGAAGATTAAATATAGGGAGCAAAAGAATTTTTAGGCGCGAGTCCCTGAAAAATTTCAGGATGAACTACTTCGGCTACGATTTCCAAAGAATCAACTAAGCGGGGACCAGGCCGATTAAAGTAGCTATTGCCATCCGCAGCATAAACCCGTTGATTTTGAACAGCTTTTAGTTTAGGCCAATCAGGATGGGCCGTCAGGGTGGGCATTTCTTGGAGTGTACGCTCTAAAGAAAACCCACAGGGCATCACTAAAATTACTTCCGGATCAAAATCGACCAGAGTATCCCAACGCATCCGGTGAGAAGGAGCCGAGGTGGTATCCATCGGAATTCCACCCGCCAGTCGCACCAATTCAGGATTCCATTGCCCGGCACTGTAGAGTGGCTCAATCCATTCCAAAAGGGCCACTTTCAAAGGGGTTACGGACCCCACTTTCTCCACTACCTGCGCGACCCGGTGACGCAAATGAGCAATCACCTCAATCGCTCGCTCTGGACATCCTGCCGCCTGGGCTATTGCCTGAATACTGTCATACATCTCTTCTAGGGAAGTAGGTTCAGCCGAGAGGATCTGGGGCTGGGGGTTCAGGGTGGCAACAACCCGTTCTACCAGCCCATAGGAAACCGCGCATACGTCACAAAGTTTTTGGGTTAGGACCAAATCGGGTTTAAGGACTCTAAAGGTCTCGGTATCCAGAGCGTACAGACCATCAGCCTTTTCAAAACGAGCATTGACTTGAGTTTCAATGGACGCACTACTCGCGTTCACATCGATCGAACTGGAGGTCAGTCGGGGCTTTGTCTTGACTGAATCTGGATAGTCACATTCATGGGTAACTCCGATGGTCTCAGCCTCTAGCTGTAAGACCGCCAGAATTTCGGTCAGGCTGGGGAGTAAAGAGATGATCCGCACGGAAAGAACCTATCCGGCTACGGCCTGTAACCCCTGCTGCACAAAACTTAAAAGTAAAAAGGCCAAGATGGGAGAAAGATCAAGCCCGCCAATGGGAGGGATGATTTGACGGAAAAGATTGAGATAAGGGTCTGTCAACTGAGCTAAGGTAACCCAAGGTTGACCAGACCAGTCCTGGATGAACCAAGTGGCGAGAACCCTTATCGTGAGGATAACAAGATAAATTTGAAGAAAATTTACAAGGGTAATAACAATGGATTCCATCTGAGTTTGTTGCCTTCTGTTAAGATTCTTCTACCAGCATAGTACTTTTGACTTTATTCCCGCCTCTCTATGGTTGGAATTTTTTCTCAGATCAGGGCTAAAGATCAGTCTTGAACACGGCTAACCTCCACTTAGACCTGTACAGCAGCGAATGTATCTGTATTTTTCCAAAATCCGGAACTAGGTTTTTTGCTTAGTGGGTTTCGTCAGCAGAAGAGGATTCCTCTTCTATTTTCGTATGATTGCTGGTGCCTAATTTGTCCCTTGCTTGCTCGATAGCTTCATTGAGTTGGGCAATTTTGACATTGATACTCTGGCGAGCGTCACTAATCACTTGGTCTGCACTTTGCTGTACTTCCTTCAAAACCATTCGAGGATCAGACGTGGAAGCATAATTTTTCTTTTTCGCTCTGCGGATGCGTTTAGATATCTCATCGCTGCGCGAGTCTGATCTTGAGGAAGGGGCTGCTAGTAAATAGCCAATCAACCCCCCTGTCAGTCCTCCTAAAAGAGCACCAATAGCAAGCCCACTATAGAAATGGTCTTGGTTATCTGCCATGGCTTTTCCCTCTTTATTAACTAACTTTAGCAACTAATCTATCTACAGGATAGCCCGTTGTGGACAGGGATGAAAAGTCCCTAATAGGGCAGGTCCTTTTGCTCCAGTAACTCTTGGCAAATTTCCGGGTAATCCCGTTTGATAGAGGACAGCCAACAGAGCAAAAGCAATCGCTTCTTTAGCATCCGCATGAGGAACCAAGCTAACTTTTGTGGGATGCAGTAAATCCTGCAAACGAGTAAGCAAATAGTGATTGTGGACGCCCCCGCCTCCGAGGAGCACTTCTTCAGGGCTGTGGGGTAAAAAAGCACGGTAGCTGTCCACAATAGAACGAGCTGTCCATTCTGTTAAGGTCGCCAAGAGGTCTGCTCCGGAAAGTCCCCAGCCTAAGACTTTTTCTAGATATGCTTTCCCAAAATATTCTCTTCCCGTGGACTTGGGTGGTTTGCGCTTTAGATAGGGATCTTCTAGCAGTTCGGCTAAATACTCTGGTTGTACCAGCCCTTGGCTGGCCCAGATGCCGCCCGGATCATAGGTCTGTTCACCCTCGGTCAAATAGCTGACCACGCCATCGAGGAGCATATTCCCTGGTCCTGTATCAAAAGCGAGGACCGCGTCACGGTCTTGATAGGGAAGATAAGTCACATTGCCAATTCCTCCCAAATTTTGCACACAGACGACTTTATCCTTCTGGCTATAGAGCATGAAATCAATCATCGGCACCAAGGGCGCACCTTGGCCTCCTAGGGCCATATCCGCTGCCCGAAAGTTACTAACCGTAGGAATGCCCGTCTGTTGAGCAATGATCGTTCCTGAGCCTAGTTGCAGGCTAAATCCCTGCACTAGGTCTGTGGGAGGTTGATGATGCACCGTCTGACCGTGAGAACCAATCAGCGCTATGTCCTCAGGGGAAAAACCTGTTTGTTGCGTGAGCATCAACGCGCTTTGGGCAAAAGCAACACCGATCGCTTGGTCAAGGGTCCCAAAAGCTTCAGGGGTGATCGCTTTACCTTCGGCAATCGCTAGGATTTCTTGTTTCAAGGTTTTGCTGTAGGGCGTACATTGCTCTCCGAGCAATTCGATGGACAGCTTATAGCCTTCGCCTTCCACCCGTACTAGGGCTGTGTCAATGCCATCACAGGAAGTACCACTCATCAGACCAATCACCAGCATCTCTTTGGTTTTTACAAGCACCCTGAGCACTCCGTAAGCTTTTTTGTAAGACCAAACCCACCCTACCCTAAGGGAATGCTATGTAAACGGGTAGGCTATAGGCCATGAGAAGCAGCAGGCTACATCCCAATCACTTTGTACAAGAAAGAACTATTTTTCCAATAGTCTTGCCTGATTCAAGTTGGGCATGGGCCTTTGCTAAGTTCTCAGGGGTTAATGGACCCAGTATTTCGGTGAGCGTCATCTTGATGATTCCCTGGTCAACCAAGTCTGCTATTCGGTCGAGCAAATCGTGCTGGGACTGGATATCTTCTGTTCCATACATGGATTTGGTAAACATGAATTCCCAGACAAAAGTGACACTCTTGTTCTTGAGCAGATTCATATCGAGAGGGGCTTTGTTTTCAACAATGGAGCAGATTTTCCCTTGAGGCTTAATGACCTCTGCCATATTGGAAAAGTGCAGGTCCGTGTCATTGAAGCAGAGAATATAATCTACTTCCTGGAGACCCAATACTTTTAACGCACTGGAAAATTGTTCGTGGTGATTGATGCAATGATCGGCCCCCAGATATTGGCACCAGGCGATGGACTCAGGTCTGGATGCTGTAGCAATCACCTGTAATCCGGCCACTTGTTTGGCTAACTGAATCGCGATGGAACCGACCCCTCCCGCTCCCCCAATGATGAGCACCGTGCTGCTCTGATTTTTTTGGGTTTTTTGCGGTTCCACGCCCAAGCGTTCAAAGAGAGCTTCCCAAGCAGTGATGCTGGTTAAGGGCAAGGCAGCTGCTTCTTCAAAAGAATAACTGGTAGGCTTGCGACCGACTATGCGTTCGTCCACTAACTGATATTCACTATTCGACCCAGGTCGGCTAATACTTCCGGCATAGAAGACTTCATCGCCCACGTGGAATAGAGACACCTCTTCTCCGATTTGTTCGACGACTCCGGCAGCGTCCCAACCCAGAATGCGGGGTGAGTCCTGAATTTGTTGGATGGAAGATCGCACTTTGTAATCGACAGGGTTAACAGAGACCGCCTCCACGTGAACGAGTAAATCTTTGCCTGTGGGATGAGGTTTGTCCAGTTCAACTTCAGCAAAACAATTAGGAGCATCTGTGGGCTGATATTGATAGACACCGATAGCTTTCATCAGGATGTAACCTCAGATTGATATACGTCTCAGGGGTTTCTTCCTTCTCTTATACTGTTCCTGAGACTACTTTTTCATCCATTTGTAGCTATTTGGTACAAGATTTGGAATTCCTACGGATGAAAAAGTAGAAACAAAAGCCATGGTTATTTAATAGATTAGGGTCGTCTCAAAGAGGACTTTGGACTATAAACGAAGGACAGAGAGGCTTGGGGCAAAACCATGAAGATTCTGGTAGTAGAAGACGATGAGTTCACGGCTGGAGCCCTCACTTCCATCCTGGATGAGCACCACTACACGGTCGAAGTGGCTTCAGATGGTCAAGCTGCCTGGGACTTGGTGCAAGCTTTTGGGTACGACCTAATCCTGCTGGATGTGATGTTACCAAAGCTTGATGGGATTAGTCTCTGTCAAAAAATGCGGGCAGAGGGCTATCAAATGCCCATTTTATTGTTAACGGGACGAGACAGCAGTCACGATAAGGCGATTGGGTTAGATGCTGGGGCGGATGATTATGTGATCAAGCCCTTTAGTGAAGAGGAATTGATGGCCCGCATCCGAGCTTTACTCCGTCGAGGGGGGCCGACCACTCAACCTATTCTGGAATGGGGCGGTCTGCATTTAGATCCCAGTACCTGCGAGGTATCCTATGGAACTCAGCTTCTGTCTTTAACGCCTAAAGAGTACGGGATTTTAGAACTTTTCCTGCGCAACCATCATCGTGTGTTCAACTGCAGCATGATCATCGAACACCTCTGGTCCTATGAAGAAGCCCCCGGGGAAGAAGCCGTTAGGACCCATATCAAGGGGCTACGCCATAAATTAAAAAAGGCTGGAGTTCCCACCGATCCGATTGAAACGGTCTATGGTATCGGCTATCGCTTGAAACCGCTAGGTTCTGCCTCTGCCGAAAAGGATAAGCAAGAGGCTTCGCAAAAGACATTGGTGGCGGTGGCAGAGGTCTGGGACCGATTCCAAAAACGGGTTTCTGAGCAGATAGAAGTACTCGATCAAGCGGCAACCGCCCTCTCCCAAAAAGCGCTTGTGGAGGAACTGCAGCAACAAGCGATACGGGAAGCCCACACGTTAGCAGGAGCTTTAGGAACTTTTGGCTTTATGGAAGGCTCTCAGAGGGCACGAGAAATTGAACATCTTCTGCAATCGAAACAGTCGCCAAAAGCTAAACATCTCCACCAATTGGTCAATGCCCTACGCCAGGAAATTGGTCATGGGGCTGCACCCTCTACCCATCCACCCGCCTAAAGCGAAGGGTTTCTACGCGTGTACCGGTGTTTAACACCTACTGGAAAATACTCCGGATCTCCTGTGGCGGTGAGCATTACCTGTGGCTTCTGATATTCAGACGGAACATAGTGGGCAAACTCACTATTCAGCCTGAGCAACTGGGATTGTATGGATTCAGCAATAGCATCTTGTTTCTGTTTACTGGCTTCAATGCTCGGTGCCAGTTCCACCACTACCTCTAAAAATCGGTTCTGGTCTGCATCTTCCTGGACTTGGAGCACGAACTTGCCGGTCACCCAATCTCGAATCAGAGGCTGCTCCAACCCAACCGTGACATTCTCTGGATAGATGTTTGCTCCAAAGTAAGAAACGGTGAAGTCGGATCGACCAAAGACATAGACAAAAGGCAAAGGATAGGATCTTCTTCCTTCCTGTAAGAATTCCAAAGGGTTAAACCCCCAGGGCTCCAAGAACTGAAGCATCGCTTCATAGGGGAGTACGCCTCCCTTATCGGCAATGTGATAGCGCACTAAAGGAATTCCGTTGTCCCCTGAAAATAAAAGGGTGCCGTCCTCAGTTTCAAAGAAGCGGCTGAGCGGGTCGTACTGTACCAACGTCGGCAAGCGGGATTCGCCAAAGAGACTGCGGGCTGCCTCAGGATGGTTTGCTAAGAAACGACGGATAGTAATACTCAAAGGGGTTTCATTTCCTAAAACCCCCGCATCAGCAGTGCCATACAGGGAAGCAAAGTCATAGCAGAGATGTTTGGAACCCATGCGTTCACCGACGAGCGTGCGCCATTCTTCACTGAAGACTTCTCCGGCTAAGACGAGCTTAATGGCATACTGCGACCAGTTGATTCCTTGGCTAATACCACGATCTAGGGTGTCCTTGAGAAATGGCGGATAGCCGAGGAGAACCACTTGTTCAAAGGCAGGGCCAAGTTCCTGCACTACCCGAAAAATTTCCTGTTGGTTGTTGCCGGGGGTGACGACGGTAATCGGATAGCCTTTGCAGGCCAACCAGCGGCAGCAATTGGTGGTGAACATGCCGCCAACCCAAGTCCCCAAGCTGAAGCAAATCACGGCTAAGCTGCGGCGGTTATCCGCCCCAAAGCTGTCCCGAAATATCTGTTCAAACCGAGTAGCAATATGGAGTTCGTCGGTCAAAAAACGGGGCCAGGAAGTAGGATTGCCCGTAGAGCCTGAGGAGACAGCAATCATGTCACATTGCTCCAGTTCACCGTTCCGGCAGAGGTTGGTGAGGGGGTGACGGAGTATGTAGTTCTTCTTAGTAACCACGGGCAGGTTCTGGAAGTCCTCAAAAGTCTGAATCGATGTAGGGTCTAAGCGGTGCTCTTGAAGGAAGGTTTGATAGGCTGGAACCGTGGTGGAAACGGAGTGAAAAAGATTGATCACAGAAGACTCGGCACTTTTTGCTCCACGATCAGAAAGTTGATCCTCCAACGGGGTAGACAAAAAACGCTGTAGGGCGCTAAAGACTTGCGTCTTCCGTTCTTCAAGCATGCTTTAGTCTCCTACACAACCTTCAATTCTAGCAGTTCTATTTTGAAACGTGTACACAATTTGGCTGAGGTTATAGCCATCATCCAATGGGCTGAAAGGCCATCATGTAATAGTCATCATCGTAAAGAAATGGAAGACCGACCGATCACCATCTTATTGGTTGAAGATAATCCTGGAGATGTCCGCCTACTGCAGGAACTTCTCAAGGAAGTTTCCGATGCTCAGTTCCGATTGACCTCCGTGGAACGGTTGGATGGGGCGCTGGCGTATTTGGCCCAAAAGCAGGTGGATGTTATTCTCTTAGACCTTTCTTTGCCCGATAGTCAGGGGTTGGAAACCTTTACCAAAATTTATGCTCAGGCCAGGGCAACGCCCATTGTCGTGCTGACTGGGCTAGACCGTGAAACCCTGACCCAGCAGGTGATGCAGGCAGGTGCACAGGATTATCTAGTGAAGGGGCAAGTGCATGGCGCTCTGTTGATGCGTTCGATGTGCTATGCCATCGAACGTAAACGGGCGGAGGAAGCCTTGCGCCGGGTTAAGGATGAATTGGAGTTGAGAGTGGCGGAGCGTACTGCCGAGCTGATTAGTATTAATAGCCAGTTGCAGTTAGAACTAGAAGAGCGAAAGCAGATTGAAGAATCCCTCAGAATTTCCCAAGCCCGTTTTGCAGGAATTCTCGAAATTGCAAACGATGCCATTATTTCCGTTAACACGTACCAGCGGATTACGCTGTTTAATCAAGGGGCCGAAAGAATTTTTGGCTATACTACGCAAGAAGTTCTCGGTCAGCCCCTAGACTTGTTACTACCAACTCGGTTCACCAAGGCCCATCATCAGCATGTCGTTGACTTTACCGAGACTTCTGGAAAAGCTCGGAAAATGGGAGACCGGCAGGAGATTTTTGGTCGTCGCAAGGACGGAAGCGAATTTCCGGCAGAAGCCTCAATTTCCCGATTGAATATAGGTGGAGAAGAGGTTTTCACCACGATTCTGCGAGACATCAGCGACCGCAAACGGTCAGAGAAAACGCTAGAACAGCTCGGCCGTCAGAATGAACTGATTTTGAATTCTGTGGGAGAAGGGCTCTGTGGGGTGGACCTACAGGGAAAGACTACCTTTATTAACCCAGCCGCCGCCAAGCTCTTAGGATATTCCGTTGCGGAGTTGCTTGGGCAGTCTATCGAAGCCCTGCTCCCCCCCCATAAAGCAGACGGAACGACCTATGCGCTGGAGGCATCTCCTCTTTATACCGCTCTTCGGAAAGGCCTGGCTCATCAGGGTCTGGACGAAATATTTCAGCGCAAAAATGGTTCTATATTCCCGGTTGAATACATTTGCAGGCCGATCCGAGAACAGGGAGAGATTGTCGGAGTGGTCATTGCTTTTAAAGATATTACCGAACGCCAGATGGTGGAACGGATGAAAGATGAGTTCGTTTCGGTGGTCAGTCACGAACTACGAACTCCCCTGACTTCCATACATGGGGCCCTTAGAATGCTGTCCAGTGGTTTGCTGGATAACCAACCAGCAAAAGGAAAGCGCCTATTAGACATTGCCGTAGAGAGTACGGACCGCTTAGTGCGCCTGACCAACGACATTTTGGATGTGCAGCGCATTGAGTCGGGCAAAGTGACGATGAAGAAAAAAGTATGCTATGTGGCGGACCTGATTACTCAAGCCATCGATGTTATGCAAGCGATGGCAGATAAAGCAGGGGTTACTTTAGTCAAGGGTTCTGTGTCTGCTTCCCTATGGGTAGACTCGGACCGCATTATGCAAACTTTGACCAATTTACTCAGTAACGCAATTAAGTTTTCTCCCCCAGGCGCTACGGTTTTGCTAAAGGCTCAAGAACAGGAAAAATATGTTCTTTTTCAGGTTAAAGACCAAGGTCGGGGCATTCCAGCCGATAAACTCGAATCTATCTTTGAGCGCTTTCAGCAAGTCGATACTTCGGATGCACGCAATCATGAAGGAACAGGCTTAGGTTTGGCTATTTGTCGGAGTATTGTGCAGCAGCATGACGGTCAGATCTGGGCAGAAAGCACGTTGGGTGAAGGGAGCACCTTCTACTTCACCCTTCCCCTCTATCGGTCTGAGGTCCGCCATGAAACGCATTCTGGTAATTGACAACGAGCCGTACATTCAAGAAGTGACCCAGATTAGCCTGGAAACGGTAGCCAGTTGGGAGGTCCTCACGGTCGGTTCCGGGAAAGAAGGGCTGATGGTAGCGGAACGGGAACAGCCAGATGCCATTCTGTTGGATGTAATGATGCCCGATATGGATGGCCCGACCACCTTTAAGCAGCTCCAGGCTAATCCTTTGACGTGCCAGATTCCCGTAATTCTATTAACGGCTAAGGTGCAGGACTCCGACCGCCAACGCTACCAAACAATGGGCATGAAGGCCACCATCGCAAAGCCTTTCGATCCGCTGCAACTCGCTGGTCAGATTGCAGAAGCCTTGGGCTGGTAAGGGAGAGGTTGATCCTCACAAGTTCTTCAAATTGTTTGTTTAATCTCAAAGTAGAGTTCATCAACCCTATACGGCTCTAGCCGGAATTGATAGCTCTTCCGCACTCCTTAGGAGGTAAATCCTCATGTCCTTAATTCGTTGGCAACCCTTTCATGAATTAGATAATTTACGGAATCAAATGAACCATTTGGTCGAGGAGATTATGCGCGGTGAACGTGAA
>JBAUTB010000274.1:0-4149 GCA_049582005.1 Gloeobacterales cyanobacterium
AAGTTATAGATGAAGTTCCCAGGTGATGTGGCGTCACTTGAACGTTCGGCAATCGCATACAAAAATTTGGCAAACCCTCCAGGTCTAAAGCTGTTGGTTGGAGGACATCGTTCTTTTTGTGAAGGTCTTAGGTATACAAAATCACACTCCACCTGTTCAAGATTTGAATAGCTGCTGAACTTCCATTGGTAGATACATGCTCCCGTCATCACCGCCTTAGTCAAATCTGCCCCAGTGTAATTTGCGCCATGAAGGTTGGCCTTGCTGAGGTTGGCTTCTCTGAGGATAGCTCCGCTCAGGTTGGCCTCGCTCAGATTCGCTATATCTAATCGAGCACCACTAAGGTCAGCTTTGAAAAACACCGCTGCATAGAAGTTGGCGCCACTGGACTGGCTACCGCTGAGGTTGGCGTGGCTAAAATCGACTCTGCTGAGGTTGGCCCCTTTGAGGATGGCCCCGCTAAGGTCGGCCCCTTGGAAGTTGGCCCCTTGGAGGATGGCCCTTCTGAGTTTGGCTCCCCTGAGGTCGGCCCCTTTGAGGATGGCCTTGCTGAGGTTGGCCCTTCTGAGGATGGCCCCTTTGAGGATAGCGCCTTCGAGGGTAGCTCCTTCGAGGGTGGCATCGCTGAGGTTGGCAACGCTGAGGTTGGTTCCTCTGAGGTCGGCATCGGCGAGGTTTGCCCCTTCCAGGTTGGCCCCGAAGAGGTTGGCCTTGATGAGGTTCGCCCCTTTCAGGTTCGCCCCTCTGAGATCATGCTCGTCTAAGGTTGTCCACAGCGCGCGCGCTCTCCACTCGTTCCAGTGGCGGCTCCCCTGCTTCAACAGTGCAACGAGCTTCTCGTTAGCCATATTCATCTCCTATGGGATCTCGGTGGGGATTTCCGAATGCCTCTGATTCAGTGTTCATCAATGTTCTAGAGTTCATGGGGCAGAAATTCTTTTGGAGTCGAGTCCTACACGGTTGGACAGTCTATCCCCCTTCGACTTTCAACGGTTGGGCTAGCCGGGTAGGTGATGGCAAGGTATTGGACTAGGGTTCCCAGGACTGATCAGTGCTTATCAGACCAGTGCCCAGGGTTAGCATGACAGTTTGGCTCCTTAGGTCTACTACTGCCCCTGCCCAGCTCTGCTGATAAATCCCAAAAAAACAGGCCAGAAGGGGAATACAGGAGTTAAGCCATTTTTCTAAAGCTTCTTGAGAATGGCAAGGACATCATTTGTATCGACGTTGTGATCGACAAAGGAGAACAAGTGCCGATAGACAATGCGGCCTGTCTTATCCAAAACATACTGAGCGGGTAAGGGAGCGCCCAGAGCTTGGCCGGCTCCGTACATTCGGAACGTAGTGCAAGCAGGGTCATACAAAAAGGGATAGGGCAAGGCCAAATCTTCCACCACTTGAGCACTTTGCACCGGGTCTGTACTACTCATCATCAGGAGTTCTGCCCCAGCCTCTTGAATCTCCTGATAGCGGTCCTTTAGCTCTTGAATATGGGGATAGCAGAAAGGACAAAACAATTTGTCCGTAAAGATGCGGGTGAAGGCCAAGAGGATTGGCTTCTGACCAAAATAGTCTGATAGCTTTACCGACTCACCCTTCACGCGGGGTAACGTAAAATCAGGGGCCATCTCACCGACCTGGGGAACGGTGAACCCAGGCAAGGGAATCAGATTTTTGGCAAATCGCTCGTTAAAAAGTCCTGTGTTTCCGAGGTCAGCAGTCATTGCGTTTTGTTAAGAGTATCTCTATCTCTAAAGTAACTCAGAGTTTGAAAACTTTTCAGCTACCCTCTTCAGACGCTGCAGTTGGGCCAGCATATCCTGACGGGTTAGGCTGGCTGCAAAAAGATTAAATCCCATCTGCACCAAGGTATTGGGAATCTCAAAACAGAAGCGATTCACCAAGAGTGTTCCACCCTCTTGAGCAAAGCATTCCCAGCGGTCCGTACCGACAAAAAATCCACTAAATTCCCATTCCACCAGTCCGGGACCACGCTCTTTCACCACACAGTCCAGCGCTGGACGGAGCATCGGTACGTTTAAACGAAAGCGAAAGCGGCTTCCCACCTCCACAGACCAAGGCCCGATGCATTCACAACTCAAGAATGGATTGAGCCACTGAGCCATTAAAGACTGCTCTGTAATGCAGCGGTCCACAACATCGGTAGCGGCTTTGATCCATACAGATTGCTCAAAAATTGCCATCGGTTCTGGTCTTCATTTTTACCTTTCATTTTCACTCTGTAATGCTCATCATCTGCTGGTTAGGCTCCCTCAACAAAAGATACTCTAGTACCCCGAAGCCTCAAATGGATTCAGCACTTCAACATCAAGCATTTTGAAATCAGCCACGTTACGGGTTACGACAACCAAATTGTGCAAACGCGCCGTGGCAGCAATCATCGCGTCTTCATAAAGCGTATCTGACTTTCGATGCATCAAGCGAGCCCAATGTCTAAACGCTGCTGCATCCATGGGCAATACGTTGTATGCCGAAGCAACAAGCTCTAGCCATGCTTCTATCTCCGCAGCCTTCGCTTGGTCCTGCTCTCGTGTCAGCTCAATGCCGGCCTGAATTTCACCTACGGTGACGGCCGATAGAAACAGCTTTGCATCATCAACCGATTGCAGCCATGCAACCACTGTTCCTTGCGGGCGAGGCTTCCGCAACTCGGAAACGACGTTCGTATCAAGCAAGAACATGGCAATTACCGCAAAGTGTCAACGGTGCGACGTTTCCCTCGGCCTCGCACCGGAATGACAAGCTCCGCACGAGCAGAATCCGAGAGAAGAAGCTGCTTTAGTGAAGGGCGCGCTGTAGATTGCAGACGCCTCCACTCTTGCACAGGCACCAGTACGGCCGCCTCGGCGCCACGCTTCGTCACCATCTGTGGCCCCTCAGACAAACACGCTTCCAAGAACGCACTGAACCTTGCTTTCGCATCCTGAACTGACCATGTGTGCATACTTCACCTCGAAACAAACCAGTTACATGACTAGCTTGCCAATTTATACAAGGACCGTCAACTATCAGTCCGGCATCACATCAGGCTCCCCCGCAAACACCGGACTAAGATGCGGTTCAACGTGCCGAGCGTCAACTTCTGGGAATTTGTTCATCGCCGCTTGTGCTGCTTATTCTTACAAACGGCGTGATATCCTGCACAAATCCTGTGATCCTCTCCCCGTGGAGATATCCACAAACTGTATAATCACTGGTTGGGCCGCAGTCGTCGGAAGGAGACGAGGTGCGGAGGTTCCGGATGATCATTCACCGAAGACGAGGAGAAGAGGAAGTGAAGACATTTAGCAAACTAAGCATGTGGATGGCTGTGACAGCCCTTGTCCTGGGAGTTGTCACGACGGCTTCGGCCCAGACCTTCAAGATGACGACACCCTTCGCTCCGGGTGTCGCCGTGCCCGACAAGCTGGAGTCCTCGATCGGCACCTTGAACCTGAACTACGGCTACCCGTCGGCCGAGACCGTCGAGAAGATCTACGACAACCTGGACCGTTCGCGGGCGCTGCAAGCCTATCTGTTGGCCATTCCCATCGTCAACCAGGCGGGCATGCGCGACTCGATCCGCAAGTTCGGGCCCGACAACCAGACCAACGTGATCTGGGAAAACCTGGTCGATCCGAGGACCGTGGAGCTGACGGCGAACGACAACACGATCTACAACTTCATCTGGGTCGACACCAGCAAGGGGCCGCTGGTGGCCGAGATTCCGCCCAAGGTGCTGGGGCTGGTCAACGACTTCTGGTACAAGTGGGTGGCCGACGTCGGCATCACCGGAGCCGACCGGGGCGAGGGCGGCAGGTACCTGCTGTTGCCGCCCGGATACAAGGGCGATATCCCGCCGGGGTATAACGTCGTGCGGCCGAGTACCTTCGGCAGTTGGCTCGTGTTTCGCGCCTTCGTCGTGGACGGTTCCACCCGACCCGGTGTCGAATCGGTCAAGAAGAACCTGCGGATCTATCGCCTGGCCGACGCCGCGAACCCGCCGCCCATGAAGTTCGTCAATGGCTCGGGGATTCCTTCGAACTTCGTCCCGCCGGGTGACTACTCGTTCTGGGGCCTCCTGAACCAGGTCATCCAGGAGGAGCCGGCGACGGGTTCCGATCCGACCACCCTGGGCCTGTTCGCCTC
>JBAUTB010000275.1:0-1523 GCA_049582005.1 Gloeobacterales cyanobacterium
CTCCCGTCCTCATGACGGATATCAATACTGTTGCCATAGCCGTGTCCGACTGCATTCATTCCGGCAGCAATCACGATGCCGCTTTTGACAGCAAGTACGGGCGTGCCAATCGGTGCGGCAATATCAATGCCTGCATGCAACCTACCCCAACGCATTCCATAGGAAGAGGTAAGACGCCCTGTGGAAGGCATGATGAAATGGCTATCGGTGTCAGATCGGCTTGGATTTACTCCTGACATACTGGCAATTTTTTGCTTGTTCGATGCGTTAGCTTTGGTTGTAGAAGTAAGGTTAGGTTGCTGGGGTTGAGGTTGCTCTGGGCTTGCTCCAGGCTGGCGATCAAAAGTTCCGACTCGACCTAGATTTCCGATAGCGACTGTGACTTTTTGATCTTGTACGGCTGAATATTCACGGTCTTTATACAAAGAGGCGATAGCTTTTGAAGTAGCAGAAGCTGTAGAAAAACTAGAGAAATATAGACCAAGGGAGACAAGGCTAGTCATAAAAACAGAAAGTGAGACAAATAACCTGTATTTTGGCCTTGACTTCTTGGAAATAACCATAAGCTGGGAGTCTGAAGTACTCTTGTGGGTTTCGAGAAGGTTCTGTGAGGTCATCGCGAAGAGAGAAATGAGCTTAAAGAAACTTATAACAATATGGGGATCATGGCAAGGGTGCTCTTTCACTGAGATGAACTGTTCAGTCCTATTTCACTGAAAGCTCAATTTTGATGTTGCATCTCCATCGGTTTGCTGGAATTCTTGGCCCGAAACACCCTGAAGCTGGGCGACAAATTCTTGGTGGCTGCGTTAAGTTAAGATAAGAGCATCCGGCTAATCCAGTGGCATGACGCAATCTCCCCCTGACTCCCTACAAGAGGATGATCCCTCCCGATTGCCTGCGGATGATCCTGACCCGACAGAGGACTTCCCCTACGAAGTGGAAATGTCCTTGTTCGATCATCTCGATGAACTACGCCAACGATTAATTGTTGCGCTTGCTGCCGTCACCGTTACGACGGTGGGCTCCTTTTTCTTTATCAATAAAATCGTTTCTTTCTTGCAGCTACCAGCGGGCAAGGTTAAATTCATCCAGACCGCTCCTGGGGAATATTTCTTTGTTTCTTTTAAAGCAGCGGCCTACGTCGGAATTCTGCTCGCAGCTCCGGTAATTCTCTATCAAGTCATCCAGTTCATTCTGCCAGCCTTAAGCCGCCGGGAACGGCGGTTTGTCTTGCCCGTGGTAATTGCCTCCAGCCTATTATTCGCTCTGGGATTGGTTTTTGCTTACTATGCAATGATTCCCGCCGCCATGAACTTCTTTGTGAGCTACGGAGCTGGGGTCGTAGAACAAAACTGGACCATTGATAAATACTTTGATTTGGTGTTCGTCATCTTACTCAGCACTGGCTTGGTTTTTGAAATACCCGTGCTCCAGGTTCTCCTGGGTGTCACGGGTTTAGTCTCTTCCAAGCAAATGTTCGCCAATTGGCGCTACATCATCTTGGGGGCTGTGGTTTTAGG
>JBAUTB010000276.1:0-7080 GCA_049582005.1 Gloeobacterales cyanobacterium
GTGTCCAGTCTTCCAGAGTTAGTGCAGAAATTGAATCCTCATATCCCCCTGCACCAGCTGGCAGAATTCCAACGTAGAACCATCCCGCTACTGCAAAAATCCGCAGTTCAACCTAAACGGAAAAAATATGCAGCCCGTCTCGATCTAGTATCGAATAACTAGAAAGTCACTACAGTACTAAAAATGGGGCGGACGATGGGACTTGAACCCACGAATGGAGGTACCACAAACCTCTGCCTTAACCCCTTGGCTACGCCCGCCATGAGCCATCACCTATAGTACTACCTGAAAATTCGCTTTGACAACTTTTATTTCCGGCTAGGGACTGTAGTACAACCTAGCTGCTTCCTTGCCATGCATCACTTCTTGGATAGGACCATCCTCTACTGTCAGCACCATTCAAAAAAATCCTTCTCCTCGCCAGTACTGCTTCTTTCTTCCGGTCTGTTTGAGCAAATTAGTATGGGTAATTTGAGAAAGGCGTTGAGTAGGCTTCAAGATCTGAGGAGATAAAAAAAGTCTCCGCATTCTATCAGAAGAACCGGAGACTCATCGCGCCTTTACAAACAGCTATGCTCTATTCCTAAACTTAATAGGCAGAAAAATTATTGTTATTCTTTTTCTTTAGCTTTGCCTTCAAAAGACTTTCTTGAACACTGTTACGAACAGCGGTTTCTATCTCAGAGCGCTGTCCATGGAGCTGGAATCCCAAATCATTCAGAGCTTTTGCGACTACCGCTTTTACATTAGGAATCCGGCCTGTTTTCTTGTAAGTATCCTCACATTCCTGATAAATTTCATCAATAAGACGGCTAATTAATCTATCCATTTTTAATACTCTACTTTTGCTGCTTGTATAATCTCAAAGTACCTTTCTAGACAATGATATTTATAAAGCACAGTAAAGTTATCGATGAAGTCATTATAAAGTACGGAGAAGCACTCTTCGGTAGTTCTAAGTAATTTCAACAGGGCATTAAACTTGACCTCAACTTGATAGAATCAACATAAAAGTAGCCTGCTACGGTAACTATTTACTCCAATCTGTCGTTCAGAGCGGTATCATGCTCTCGTTTCCTTACACAGGCAGTACGTTATGACCATGGACCCGAAAGACCTTGCAAAAAAACGTACAGGTGAAGCCGCTGCCCAGCTCGTGAAAGATGGCATGATGGTGGGCTTAGGCACAGGATCCACCGCCGCGTTCATGATTGCAGCCTTGGGACAGCGGGTTAGAGAAGAAGGATTAAAGATTATTGGCGTACCGACTTCCTTCCAGTCAGTGCTCCTTGCCCGTAAAGAGGGGATTCCTACGATCCCCATTGATGAAGCCACTCATTTAGATATCGCGATTGATGGAGCCGATGAGGTAGACCCCCAAAAGAATCTGATCAAAGGGGGAGGGGCTGCCCATACCCGCGAGAAAATTGTTGCAGCGATGGCAGACTATTTTGTGGTGATTGTGGACGATTCCAAATTGGTTGACAAACTCAACACCACGTTTGCCCTGCCTGTAGAAGTTTTACCCCTTGCCGCTGCCTCTGTGACGAAACGATTGGAAGAAATGGGGGCAAAGGTTGACCTGCGGATGGCTATCCGTAAAGGTGGACCCGTCATCACCGACCAAGGAAATTTTGTCCTAGACATCACCTTCCCTAATGGCATTGATGACCCTGCTGTTCTGGAATATCAACTCAATAACATTCCAGGAGTTTTGGAAAATGGGCTCTTTGTAGATTTGGCCGACCTGATTTTAGTCGCGAGAGCAGGACAGGAGGAAGTGCAACGTATTGAGTAGTACCTAGTTCTATAACCCTAGGAGTTCGTCTTATTAAATTTCTTCAATTTAGGTGCATTACCTGATTCCCCATTAGCTAAACCCGCCCATACATTGCGGGAGAAGAGATAGCCTCTTTATCTTGCTGACTGAGCCATACCCACATTTGATCACCGTAGCAAAAGTGCCACCACTCATTCAGGTGCTGTTTGAATCCAGCATCGGTCATGATCTGCTTAAGAATTTGGCGATGGTGATGAACTTTTGGGTCCACCGCAGCGAAATAGTCAGGGTAGGAACGGTCCGATATTTCATCAATCGGAGACCCCATATCGATTTCCTTCCCAGATTCATCTAGGAGCGTCACGTCTAAAGCCCCCCCTGTACTATGCGGTGGCGGTGTGCCAGGGTCCAGGCTAGGCGCTGCCCAAAACTGGTATACCTTCGCCATCAAAGCTTCACGTTCAGACTCCGATAAAGTCTGCGGGTCCACCCGCTGGGTCTGAGCCTCTTGCTCAAAGGTGTACTGGACCATAAATTGCTGTACGGGAATCGGCCGGTAGGCATCAAAAATTTTTATTCGCCAACTTTTTTGCAGCTGTTCTAATTTTGTCTGGGCATACTCTAGGCGTTCAATAACCCCTTGTCGGAGATAGAAGGGCGAATGATCCCCATAGGGAGCACCCAAAGCAACATATGGATGGGGACACTCACGGGGGAAAATAAGGGGGACCTCCACCAGAGGTTCACCACACTCGAAAATAGGAATCTTTTGATAAGGTTTCATTGTCATGCCAGAACTTGTTATCGCATACCTGGGGCCTAAAGGCACCTACACCGAATGGGCGACCATTGCCTACAGGGACCATTATCTCAAGCATCATGGCGCGGTGTTGCTTGACCCCCATCGCAGCATCCAGGGAGCCTTCCAAGCCTTGAGTCGGGGTGATGCCCGCTGGGCTGTAGTCCCTGTGGAAAATTCTGTCGAGGGAAGTGTCGGTACGACCTTGGACTGTTTGTGGGCTACCCCTAAGGTCCAGATTCAACAAGCTTTGGTGTTACCGATTCATCACAGCCTGATTTCTAAAGCGGCGTCCCTACAGGCTGTAACCAGAGTCTATACTCATCCCCAATCCTTAGCTCAATGCCAACTTTGGATTGAGAAAAATCTGCCCCAGGCTCAACTGATTCCGACCAGCTCCAACACAGAATCCCTAGAATCGATTAGTCAAGAAGCGCCCATCGGCTATGCTGCCATTGCCTCAGCGCGGGCTGCACAGCTATATAACCTACCTATTCTTGCTTCTTTTATTCACGACTATCCCGATAACCAAACCCGTTTTCTAGTACTCTGCCTTCAGCCGCAAGAACAACCTATAGCCACCAACACTTCTCTCGCCTTTTCCCTATATGCCAATCGCCCCGGCATCCTCAATCAAGTATTAGACAGTTTTGCCCGGCGCAAAATTAACCTTGCCAAGATTGAATCTCGCCCTACTAAGACTTCTTTAGGTGCCTATTTATTCTTTCTAGAATTAGAATCCAGCCAATCAGAACCCCATGTGCAAGAGGCCCTGGACGAAATCAAAGAGTTGACCGAATACCTCAAAGTTTTTGGGTCTTATACGATTCTTCATTTGGAGTAGTCCCCGAGAGCGTGCAATTCAATACTCCCCGAGAATGGCTCTTAATCCTTCCCGATAGGTCGGATAGTGCAGGACAACTCCAAGTTCAGTCTTGATTTTTTGATTGCTGACTCTGCGACATTCACTCCAAAAAGTAGCAGCCATCGGGCTCAGGACCGCTTGCTCAAACGGGACCGCGGCTGGGGGTTCCATGCCGAGTAACTTCGATGCTTCTACCAGCAAATTTTCCGGTTCCGTAGGTTCATCATCCGCCACGTTGTAAATAGAAGGCGGATTCGGTCGATTCATCGAAGCCCATAGGGTGCCGACAATATCTTCCACATGAATACGAGAAAACACATGACCGGGGCGAGCAATCCGTTGGGCTTTACCGGCCTGGAGTCGGTCAAAAACACTGCGGCCTGGACCATAAATGCCTGGCAACCGAAAAATATGAGTAGGAAGCGCAGATTGCAAAAATTTTTGTTCGGCAGTCACTCGATGCTGTGAGCGATATTGCTGTGGATTTATGGGGGTTTGCTCATCCACCCACGCGCCCTGCACATCTCCATAAACACCGGTGGTAGAAAGGTAGCCAAACCATTGCAGATGAACCTTTTCTAATACAGGGAGCATATAGGCCGCTACGGGGTCTATCCCCTGTTCATCGGGAGGGATACTGTGCAAAACATGGGTGATCCCTGCCAAGGCTTGATCAGGGAGTAGGGGAAAATCATCCGAAAACGCAAAGCAAGGTGCATGAATGGAGGCTGGACGTTCACCGCTACGGGTCGTTAGACAAACAGGAATTTTCTGCTCCAAGAGTAAACGGGCCAGACGACTCCCCGTATAACCACATCCTAGAATCAATACTTTCATGCGGGTAAAAGGCTTATAGCGTTTCTAAGCTCATCAGAACACAGAAAGGTTCACCATGCACCTTTGGCTGGTAGAGCTTATAAACATCTCAGAGTTAGGATATACACCTTTATGGACTCTTCGCTACGGTCACTAGTAACATCTCAGTCTGATTTTTTACATCCAAATGGGTAAGAACCTCTGTCTCGATTGCCTGTATCGTGGAAAGCAGAACAAGCAAAGCAATTTAGGCGATGATGGCCCACATGCCATAGAAGATTCATGTTTCATAGCCCCCAATCGTTTCGACAGAGTGTGGAAAAGGGTGATTTTTTAATCACTGCTGAGATTACTCCTCCCAAAGGGGCAAATGCCCAATCTTTCCTAGAGAAAGCTCAACTCTTAAAAAACCGAGTCCACGGGATCAACCTCACCGATTCCAATCGGGCGGTGATGCGGATGAGTCCGGTATGTGCTTCCGTGTTACTCCTCTCGATTGGGATAGAACCCATTTGTCAGCTCGCTTGTCGAGACCGCAATAGTATCGCTCTTCAAGGAGATTTGCTGGGAGCCCATGCCCTAGGCATTCGTTCTATTTTGGCGCTTACGGGGGACCCAATCACTGTAGGGGACCATCCCAAGGCCCGCTCAGTCTGTGAATGGGAAGCGGTGCGGCTCCTGAAGGGCATTGATAAATTAAATCAGGGCCTAGACTGGACCGATCATCCCCTAGAAGGCTCTACAAGCCTTTTCGCTGGAGCGGCGGTAGACCCTCAGATGCCGAGTTGGTCTGGTTTAGAAGGCAGATTTAACCGGAAATTAGCGGCTGGGGCTCAGTTCTTTCAAAGCCAGCTAATCACCGATTTCGATAAGTTAGACAAGTTCATGACCCAGTTGGGCCATGCCAGCGGCAAGCCTATTTTGGCAGGGATTTTTCTGTTGAAATCCGGGAAAAATGCCCGGTTTATTAACAAATTTTTACCTGGGGTGGAAATTCCAGCCCATATTATTGATCGGTTAGACAAAGCAGAGAATCCCTTACAAGAGGGGATCAAAATCTGTGCAGAGCAAGTTTGTTACGCCCGTCAATTATGTCAGGGAGTCCATTTGATGGCTGTTCGCAAAGAAGAATTGATCCCAGAAATCCTTGACCAAGCCGGCATTCCTGCTTTGAAATAAAGTGCTATGAATCACCTAAAAAGCAAGACCAAATTCCTTCTCGGTCCTGTCATGGGGCTTATCGGTGTCTGGACAACGCCTGCCTATGGCCAAACACAGTGGGTCGATGTGGCGAAGTTAGATCCAACTATTGTTTTAGATCTTCGATACGCCACGGCTAATAATTTCCTCAAGCAAAAAGTTTATCCCTCAGCAACCTGTCTCTTGCGTCGCCCCGTAGCGGTCAAACTCCTGCAAGTCCAAAAATCTCTATTGGAGAAGGGATATAGTCTCAAACTCTGGGACTGCTATCGTCCTTTATCCGTCCAAAAAAAGATGTGGGAAATCGTTCACGATAGCCGCTATGTTGCAGATCCGAAGACGGGTTCTCGACATAATCGAGGGGCTGCAGTAGATACTACCTTGGTCAAGAAAACAGGGGAAGCTATCGAGATGCCCACTGAATTTGATGATTTTTCTGACAAGGCTGACCCTGATTCTGAGGCCACTTGGACACCAACAGCCAAAGCCAACTACCAAATTCTGTTACAAGCGATGCAATCATCTGGCTTCACAGTTTTAGACAGCGAATGGTGGCACTATGACAGTGCTGGTTGGCAACAATATCCGATTAGTAACCAGCCTGTAAAAAAGCGCTAAATTAGAAACCCTTCAGATCATCATCTACCGCATCGGGAGGTTCTAGGAATTGGTCAGAAGGGACCAATAAAAGGCCATGACCAGAAGATCTACAGAAATCAACAATTTCCTGTGTAAAGAAATTTTCCACCGCAGGCTTGGGGAGATCTCGCTTGGCTAGAGCTTGACTGTAGCGTCGGGCCGTAAAACTATTTTCAAAAGCAAGAACTACATTGTCATTACCAAAGCGCAGGGTATGAATTCCTTCTTGTCCATACTTTTGATAGAGCAAAACAGCAATTTCTTCAGGGAGATTTTGGAGGTCTTCATCCTCCTCAGCTCCAATCAACGTCAGTTGTGCCCCAGCCAAAAGATGGTCTGCTTCTTCCTTCTTTTCTTCTTCCTGTTTTTCTGATTCCGATGAACCCAACAAAAGATCTCTAGCTGTAATCAAATCATTAAGTTTTTGGCTCTGAGGCTCGTCAGCAATTTCTATCTCTGACCAATGCTGCCAGAGCTTGAAAAATTGGCTGCGGACCTGAGCTTCTGTGGCATCTTTGGATAAATTCAATACCGTGTAGGCTTGGGTTCGGTTCATATTAGTGAGATTTTTCGGTCATGGTAAAACCTTTGGTCTGGAAAATCTGTTTAATCGGCAGCAATTCAGTAGTGTACATCTTTTTGTACTAACGGCTGAACCATAGAAATGGATTTACGCTGGGTTTTCGCAACCTGAGTAAGCGGCAAGACCACTCCACCATGCTCAGGTTGCTCTTCTTGAAGGGTTTGCTTGTTAGAAACCGTTTCCAGAAGTTCTAAAGGTAATCCAAAGCAGCAGTCGCGGTCATGCATGACGCTACCTTCGTAGAAAGACTGAGTTTCTCTACGTTAACGGAATAAGGGCACTTCGAAAAATAGAAAGATTTAATGTAGAAATCGCTGCCCAGCCCAGATGGAGCTAGAAAATAGTGACCTCACTGGACCTAGGATAACTTGGAATTATGACACAAGGCTTTGGCAGGG
>JBAUTB010000277.1:0-54885 GCA_049582005.1 Gloeobacterales cyanobacterium
CGAGCAGATTTCACAACGCCAACTAGCCAAGCGCTTTAATGTGGCTACCAGCTTCATCATCAAGTTACTCAAACAACATCGTCAAACCGGCAGCATCGAGCCCAAAGCCCATGGCGGCGGCAAGCCTTGGCCCCGCTATCGTTTAAGACTTGCTTTACTGATTTTCTCTGAAGGCTTCCCATCATTTTGCAGTCCTACCTTGGCCTTCAAGAGAAATTACTTCCGGAGCATAGCCCAGACAAAACCCGATCCTAACCCATTGATTCTAGCCATCTGAATCCAAAGCAAGGTCATATGTTCCAAATGTAAGCTCATAGCGAGTTTGCCTGTATCCACAGGTTCCCAGCCTAGTTCCTGGCAAAGCGTCGAAACGACCTGCTTAGCAGTTGTATCATCGCCTGCAATCAGCATGGCAGGTTTGAGTTCGCCATAGCCCGGATAAGTATTGTCCTCAAAGTTCTCGAATCCATAGATCGTGAATGCTTTTACGACTTTGGCCTTGGGGACAAGACTCTGTACAACCTCTGAACCCGATCGCTCACTCTTCAAGCTGTGTGTCAGGTTTGCGCCGACTGGATTCGTGCAATCCACCAGGATTTTGCCCTCTAGAGCAGCACGCACCTCCGTTAAGGCCGCTTCATTGGCTGAAAAAGGGGTGGCTAAGAACACAACGTCTGCCGCTTTCACTGCTTCAATCGGTGTCTGTACCTCAAAATGGGCATTTCGACTCAGGGCCGCTTGTACCGATTGAGAATTAGGGTCGCGGGCCGCAATCGCCAACGAATGCCCTAACCTTTGCAAATGATCCGCTAGAGGAGCACCCACATTACCAACGCCAATAAATGCAATCTTCATTGATTTGTATCCCTGTTTAGTCACCACCATAGCCCAACGGATTGCCTTCACCTGTGCTCAAGATAAACCTTTGAAGCTGTTGCCTCCGCCGCTCCCGCTCTCAGGTTTTTCGGTGTTTATGCGTTGGCATCACACGACTGAGACTTCTCCAGATTGCCAGTGGTTGCGATCGGTAATTCTAGAAGTAAGTAGGATGATTTAAGACCTAGCTAACGGTTCGCTTCACCCGCCCGTGCTTTCTTGGGATCGTCTGGTTAGAAGGCGTTCGAGCCGTCAGCCGTACTTCTTGACCGCCGCCTCGATGGCACTGCCAGCCTTGGCTAGATCATTCGGCACCATTACTGGATGAATCTCGATGCTCGCATTGAATGCGAGGAACCACGGCTCGGCAATCGCTGGGATCTGTGAGGCGTCCTGCATTTCGAGGAAGAGAAAGGCCGTCCGTTGACCATTGTCGTCCGTGAAATAAACGGCCTCGGGCTTCAGATCCGCAAGGATAGACTGGAAGGTTGCGCCGAGCTTGCCGGCCTTGGCCGCCTCGTTCCCGGCTTCGACAGGGATGTTCACTTTGACAAGAAAACGCATCGCTCACCTCGGGATGACGAGCCACCTAACTATTCATTACACTGTTGCACCACAAATATACAGGTTGAAAATTTTTTGTCCATACTACATCCTTTTTCACGATAAACGGCATCCCAAAGATTCGCAGTCCACGCGACCTTTGATGAAACGCCTAGAACAGTTATCCTGTCTAAGCTAAACGCGCTAGACTAACAAGCATGGGAGAAAGTAAACGCAGAAAAGAAGAATTGGGAGAGCGCTACGGTACTCCGGGACGGGACTACATCATGCCCAATGTTCCGATTACCAAGGACCAAGCCAAGGCAGCATATACCTGGACCACCAAAGGGGCCTGGATTGGGATTGGGCTATTGGCCATCATTTGGATCATTGCCCGCATTGGTCTTTCCCTGGGCTGGTGGGGACGTTAAACAGTATGCCTTAGGGACTCTCGGCCTCTGCAATCCGGCTCAAAACGTTGCCCTGGATTTTGACTTTTCGGTCTTTGAGTAAAGCAGTACCTGAGTTTCCCTGCACGTTCAGATCAGCCGATTGATATTGCACCCCTTCTAAAGCGATGAGTTCGTCTTTATTCATATTCCAGGAAGCTTGACCGGCCTGGATACTGACTACATCTGGTTTGGATTGGGTATAGACAACATTACCTATGGCCTTAAGAATCTTCTCAGGGATCTGCCAGATAGCCTTATCGCACAGGAGTTTCGATTGTCTGGATTTAGAAGTAGCGGTGACACCACCATTCAGGGTTACGGATTTGATAGCGATATCGCCCACCATCCGTTTTCCTGTCACTTCTACCTGCTGTTTCGGGTCAAAAAGGACAACAGACCCTTCCGCTGTGACAATTTTCTTCTCTGGGGTCCAGCGGATTTGGTCGGCGTTTAAGGTCGTGCCACGCTCCAAAGATAAGCCTTGGACCCCACCCTTTAGAAGAATAGTCCGTTCGTCCGTCCGAATTTCTCCTGTGGGAGCTTTGACCCTGAGGGCTTTTTTTCCGGCATCGAAGAAAGTTCCTTCCAGACTCGTAATCTGAGCTATTTTGCGGTCTTTGGAATACTCTGCGCGCTTTGCCTTAATTTCCCAGAGAGGTCCTTGGGTTATGCGGTCTGATTCGGTCAAAATGATGTTTTCATAGGTCAGACTGGCCCGTCCAGGATCTGGTTTGGCGGGAGGAGGAGGGGCTTGGGTACAAGCAGATAACCATAGGGCTAGACCAACGCAGAAAAGAGCGTGCCGCATCTGCGCCATTTATTTACCCTCGGCCCGCAATTTAAATGCCGTTTTCATCTGTTGTACAAAGTCCTCAAGTTTTCCTTGTTTTAAATACAATTGCCCTAGAGCAAAGTGACTAATCGGATTTTGATTATCTAAGGTCAGCGATTCTTGAATGAGCTCCTCTGCCTTTACCATATCGCCTTGATCAAAACTCAAAAAGGCCAGATAGTTCTTCGCCCAAACCTGCTTAGGATCTTGCTGAAGAATAACTTCTAGCTGTTGTTTGGCCTCTTGCCGACGAGCCCGAACTTCATCTAGGGCACGGATAACCTGAGCATTGTTCAAATCATTGGCTAACTTTTTGTCCCCAGATTGCAGATAGTCTTTGAAATCATCCCACCAATCTTTCGGATAGATAGCTCTTTGTTTTAGAGACTCCATATACAGGGTGCGAGCCTGCTCTTTGACCTGTAATCCCCGAGCAAAAGAGGCCACTGTATAACGATAACGAGCTTCAAGGTCCTTGGGATCGGCTTTGATTTGCTGGGCAGTTTGGTCCAAAACCTTCAGGGTATAGGCAGGGCTTAGTTTATCTATTTTTAGGGCAATCGGCCAAGCTTTTTCCAAGAGCGAAGACCGACTGTAGGCCATGAGCAAGTCAAAGTTAGCCTCTAGGTTTTTGGGGTCTTTTGCAACCTCGTCTTCTAATTGCTGGATCAAGGGTGGAGTCTGGAGTTTGGGACTATCCGGCAAAAGCTTGGGCTGCTCTTCCAAGGTGCCAACGCTGAAAAACTTAACAGGCTCCTCCAAGGAAGGAGGAGGAGTCGCAGGCGTAAGATTATTCGATTGCGCAAAAACAGGGCAGGGTATCAAGCCTAAGCCGATAAGGAAAAACAAAATAGGGCATGGGCACACCATGGCTTTAACGTCAGGACGATTCTCGGTACGCTTCATAGACTCCTTGGACGTTATACCAATTCAAAAAGATCCGGGCGATTTCCAACGCCAATTGAGAACGTCCTCGGTCAATAAGATATTGCAAGAACGGCGCCATCGTTTTTTCATTCAAGGTTCCCCCCAAAGACAGAAGGCCCCACAAAAGTTGATGGAGGGGTGTCATTTGAATCATCATCCGCACATCCCAGGTTGGATGCTTTTTGTAGAAAATAACGCCCATTTTGCCGCGTTCGAATTCTTTACGAATCAAGGAAGGCAGTTGGTCCATGCTAAAGGCCGGATGCCAATGATAACCAACAGCCTCGGGACATTGAATAATTTTCAGGCCTAGGTTCTTGAGGCGCACCCCTAATTCCAAGTCTTCCCAACCATAGAGAGAGAAGGCTTCATCAAAGGGCCCTGCCGCCACAAGCCATTTTTTCGCTATCGCCACATTCCCGGTAGCAAAGTAGGCCCTAGACATATCTGTAATTTTGAAAGGCTCACTGGTGGGGTTTTCAAAGTTCGCAGTATTCACCACCCGACCATAGGTAAATACTTTCTCCCCTGGATGCTGATTAAGCATTTCAACATGGGAGCGCAGAAAAACTTTGGTAACGACCAGATCCGAGTCAATGAAGATAATCGTGTCGCCTTCGGCCTTCTCAATGCCCAGATTGCGTGCCGCCGCCGGACCTTTGTGATCTTGCCCATAGAGTTTGACATGGGGGAAGCGTTGCGTGGACTCTTTGAGGAACTCCACAGTGCCGTCGACGGAACCGTCGTCTACCACTACGGCTTCATAGTCCCCTGGCCAGTCCTGCTTTTCTAGGGCATCCAGGCATTGGGTAAGAATTGGTTTGCGGTTGTAGGTCGGGATAACGACACTGATTTTGGTGACCATAGAGCTTTAAAGGGCACTGCCCGTATTTTAACGCTCTTGTGAGAATATCCTGATTCTTGGGTAGCCTCTGAGAGTAAACCCCTGTTCGTGTGGGAAAACATGAAGACCTCCGCAAACACTGATCTATTTATTCGTGAAACTACCCGTTCTGTAATGACCTGGATCGGATTGGAAATCATGCTGGCGATTGTCCGCTATGCACCACACCTATCAAATGCCGCAGGGGCCAAGGGATTGAGCTACGACTATCTCACCCTCGATGCTACTTTGGGCATAGGTGGAGCTTTGTGTATTGGGATATCGGGTCTTTTCTTCCGCAACATCGAACGTCAAGTCACGACGGGCAATTTTGAGAGTGCTAACTCCAAAAAAAGTATAGGAGCCGCGTTGTGGGCGCTGGGGCTATTGGGAATTTTGGTGCCTGTGGCTAGAGCAGTGCTCAGCATCATCAATTTTAACTAAATTATCATTGTCACCTCATCTCAACACAATCTTCCAATTCCTTTCGCAATTGCTTTAAAATTTGCGTAGAAAAAAAGGGTAAAACTGTATTAGGAAGAGATGAAAAGATACCCGGTGGGGAGCGAAGTGATGATTACTCAATCTAAGCATTACCAAACAAAACTTTTTGAAACGGAATTCGGTCAGATCCTCTACGCATACCAAGGCCTCGTCAATCTTAGTGGTCCCGCATGCCATTCCTGGCATGTAGTGCTGGAAACTCCTAATGGTGGCCTCATCCGCACCAACCAGGCTATTCCGGTGCTAGCAGACCGGGAACCTACCTATAGGGATGCCTGTGCTCTAGCTGAGATGCTGTCCGCTTAATATTCCCCCACAAAATCCAAGCAATCGATAGCAGCTTTTGTCAGAGCGGCATATGGGTTTACGGGACATTTCAAGTGATATTCTCCCGTGAAGTAACGGCAACGGGAGCAAGGAATTTCATGAAGCGTCTGGATATCTTGGGCACCCTTATTCGCCCAAGCCAGAAAATCGATCAGGAGCATCAGCATGACTGTGCTAATCGTGATGAAGGTAAATACGGCGTAAAGAGTCATTATTTCAACTAATTGTCCTGCTCCGTCACAGGATACCAGACGCAAGATTAAGTCGAAATATAGGTAAAAGTAACTTTACCAAGACCCACCGGAGAAGTCGTACCATATTTCTATGGAATCTATTGACCTTTCTAAATTTCAAGAGCCCCTCAAGATTGGCTCGTTCAGCTTGCACAGCCGGGTTTTTCAATCTCCCTTAGCTGGGGTGACGGACCAGGTATTTCGGCATTTGGTTCGTAGACAGGCAAAAGATTCGATGGTCTACACCGAGATGGTCAGTGCCACGGGGCTGCACTATGCCCGTGAACTACCCAAGATTATGGAAGTGGGTAAGGGGGAACACCCAATTGGCATTCAACTCTTTGACTGTCGGCCAAATTTCTTGGCAGAAGCTGCCAAAATGGCGGAGCAGGAAGGAGCGGACATTATCGACATTAATATGGGTTGTCCGGTTAATAAGATCACCAAAAATGGAGGGGGGTCTTCACTTTTACGAGAACCGGAAATAGCAGAAGCTGCTGTCCGGGCCGTCGTTGAAGCTGTTCCTCTACCGGTCACGGTCAAAACCCGTTTGGGGTGGAGTGACCAGGAAATCACTGTGGTGGATTTTGCCCGTCGTTTAGAAGCAGCGGGGGCTTCTCTCTTGACTATTCATGGACGAACCCGCGCCCAACAGTTCACCGGAGCTGCCCGTTGGGAATGGGTCCGCGCCGTCAAAGAGGCCGTCGCTATCCCTGTTATTGTCAACGGCGATGTAATGGATGTTGACTCGGCCATCAAAGCCCTGACTATCTCGGGAGCCGATGGTGTAATGTGTGCCCGCGGCACGATGGGCGACCCTGGCCTTGTCGGTCGCGTAGACCATTTTCTAAAAACAGGTGAACGGCTACCAGACCCTTCCTTCATGCATCAAATCCAGATCGCACGCGAACATCTACACATGCTTTGGGAATATAAAGGGGCACGGGGTATCCAACAGGCCCGCAAACATCTGACCTGGTATGTCAAAGGCAGTCCAGGAGCTTCTCAACTCCGGTCGGAACTGGCACGGGTAGAATCCGTGGCCCAGGGAGAAGAACTGCTAGATAGAGCCCTAGAAGTCATGATGAAAGGGGAGAAAAGGACTCCTGTGTTAACCTGAATTTATCAAGGACTCTTGTGGGCAAGCTATTATCGTAAGTACTTACACTACGAACTATGCTCATTCGCCCTGTACAATTGCGTGACCTGGATAGCTTAGAAAGTGTCGAACCAGAAGATACTCAGTGGGTACGAAAGGTTCGAGAAGTACGGAACTGGTTTGGGCTGGTCAAATTTTTAAATTTGGTACCCAATCGGTTTCAGCATCTTTTCGATGTTCATGTCGCCCAGATTGATGGAGATGTGGTTGGTCTAATTCAGGTATCTCCTACCAACGAAATTCAAAGTACCTGGCGTATAGAGCATTTTATCCTCAGCGATCCCTTACAGAGTCAGGGCTTAGGCACTTTATTGCTGGCCTACATTTTTGAGTACTACCGTAGCGCCAAGACTTGGATGGTGGAAGCAGACATCCACAACAAAGAGCAGATAGCCATTTATCGACAAAATGGCTTTCAGTCGATGGCAGAAATCACCTATTGGCGTCTACCCTCGGGAGTGTTGGAAAACCTTGCCAAAGTAGCCAGTCAAGCCTTAAATCTGCGGCCTGTCAGTAACGCCGATGCCGCCCTCTTGTGCCAGCTTGATTGTGCCACCATGCCCTCTATGTTGCGGCAGATATACGACCGCCATCCGGAAGATTTCCGTAGACCCTTGCCAGACCGAATTGTCTTTGGGATTAGCCAGAGTCTCCACCAGGAAGAGGAAGTCTTCAAGTATGTCTATGAACCACAGCGCAAGGCAGCCATCGGAGCCTTCGAACTCAAGATCTCCAAACAGGGACTTGAGCCTCATCGCCTCACCCTCTGGATACATCCAGCCTACACTTGGCTTTACCGGGAATTATTGATCCATATCAGCAAGATTTTGTCCCACTATCCACCCCAATCCTTAGAACTGTTTGCCGGAGACTATCAGGCAGAACGCCAGAGTATCTTGAAGTCCCTGGATGGCGAAATTACCTATACCAAACTACTAATGTCCCGCTCGGTTTGGCATAAGGTCCGTGAGTTTCGCAATCCATTGGAGAATCTGTCTCTGGACATGATACCTGCGTGGAGACCTTTGACGAAGCCTCTGATGCCAGAACCGGTTCGGGACGAGTTTAAGAAAGAGCCTCCCGACGCATAAAACTGATTTCCTAGCTTAATAAACGGTCAAGAGCTTTAGATAAATTTTTTGTGAGGATTCCCCCTTAGCGTGTGAGTAAAAACACTAGGAAGGGAACCTTTATAGAGTATGCAGATCCCATATTTTGTCGTCACAGCACTGGAAAGAAGCTCTACAGACTCTTCCTATGAACGGCATTTCAGAAGTTGTGGACCTGTATTCAGCTCCTATGAACTTATCTAAACGGTGAGGCTCTCGCTCCATGAATGCTCAGTTTGAACAAGCTACTCAGGCTTACAAGGAAGGACGCTTCGAAGACGCCTTACAACTTTTTTCCCAACTGTCCTACGAGAATCCCAAAAATGCTCAAATCCGCACATGGTTGGGAACTGCCTACCGGGAAGTAGGACTTGTGGAAGAGGCCAAAATTGAGTTTCAAGAAGCCCTCAAACTGGCTGATGAACCCAAAACCATCTACATGGCGCGTACGGCGCTAGAAAAACTAACCAAGCACACGAACACCGCCCCGGCCCAGGAGCAAAGTGCCGCAGCCGTAGAAGTCACCCACCCCGTTGAAGTAGCACAGAGTGTCGGGGCAGCAACCTCCTATATAAACTCACCCGCTTTAGCAGATCCTGTTCCTCCAGCCGTGGCTCAATCCATGGAAACCCACCCAGACGGAAAAAGTAGTGATGTAGACCTCTACCCCCAGGCCAGCAGTAAGGAAGTTACGGTCAAGGAAGTTACCGTCTTCCCACAGAAGACCTCGGCTCCCCAAAACTCTAATCCTCTAATGTGGCCCATCGCTTGGTGGAAAAACCTAAAACGGCAGAGGCAACTCTTTCTCCCTTTGAATAATGACATGTTCCGAGAAGATGAGTTTGAGATTCTGAAACAAGAATTCAATACTATGTCAGACAACATGGTAGCCAAGCTTAACGAACTGGAGAAACTTTCCCTGGTCGTCAATCTGACCAGTAGCGCGATTATTCTTACCAACAACGAGGGGCTCATCGAATGGGTAAACGAAGGCTTTACCCGTGCCACAGGCTACACCTTAGAAGAAGTTATGGCTAAAAAACCAGGTTCCCTCCTCCAAGGTCCAGACACCGACCCGGCAACGGTCCAGCGCATTCGCGAGAAACTGCTTTCCAAACAGCCGTTTACAGAAGAAATCCTGAACTACACCAAACAGGGTGAACCCTATTGGATATCCCTTAACATCACGCCTTCCCTGGATCAAGACGGGAATGTGCTCCAGTTTATTGCTATTGAAAGTGATATTACCGAGCGTAAGCAGGAGGAAGAAAAGCAGAGAATAGCCAAGGAACAGCTCCAGCAGCAAGTCACCAGCTTGCTGAGTGATATCGAAGGAGCGGCCCAGGGTGACCTCACCGTCCGCGCCAATGTCACCGAAGGAGAAATGGGTACGGTTGCCGACTTCTTCAACGCCATTATTGAAAGCTTGCGCGCCATTGTTACCCAGGTTAAGGGGACGACCGGAGAAGTCAACACCTCGCTGGGTGCAAACGAAGAGTCCCTCCGGCAGCTAGCCGAAGACGCCCAAAAGCAGTCTGAAGAGATCACCCGCACCCTCGATTCGGTGCAAAGGATGACCCTCTCCCTTCAGAAAGTCGCGAGTAGTGCCCGCAAGGCCGCTGAGGTGACCCGCATCACCTCGGCAAGAGCAGAACTGGGGGAAGAAGCCATGGACCGTACGGTACGAGGAATTCTTACCTTGCAGGGAACCGTCGGTGAGACCGCGAAAAAGGTTCAACGCCTGGGAGAATCTTCCCAGAAGATTTCCAAGGTGGCCTCCCTGATCAACAGAATTGCTATCCAGACCAATTTGCTCGCCATTAACGCTGGGGTTGAGGCAGCCCGTGCTGGAGAAGAAGGGCAAGGATTTGCGGTGGTGGCAAAAGAAGTCGGTGCTTTGGCCGCTCGGTCAGCATCAGCGACTAAGGAAATTGAGAGGATTATCGATAGCATTCGATTAGAAATTAGCGATGTTATCGAATTCATGGAGCTCAGTAGTGCTCAGGCTGCTGAGGGTAGTTTATTGGTTGAAGAATCCAAGGGAAGTTTAGGAGAAATTTTAAAAGTTTCTCGACAAATTGACCAGCTATCTCAAATGATTTCCGCAGCAACGGTATCCCAAGCAGAAACCGCTGAGTCAGTAAACACGCTCATGCAAGACATTGCCCTGGCGTCAAGTCGCACCTCCGATGCCTCTCGTCAGATTTCCGGCTCCCTAAAGCAGACCGTACAAGCCGCCAAACTGCTTCAAGAGTCCGTAGAAACCTTCAAAGTAGAAGCAGGAGACTAACATCAACGACCTAACCATTAAACAAGGAGAATAAGCGCGTGAAGTAAATCTATTGCAGAACGTTAAAGTTTTTATTTCACAGCTCTAAATTAACTTTCTAAGTGAAAATTTTTCTTGTCAAAACTATCTTGAGTGGTAATGAAAACCAAAGAATAGGGAACACTAATTAGTAATCCGTAAGGACTAGATAGCACCTATTTCGTTCAATGAATACGCTCCTACCTGGTCCAGTCTTCATGAATTTATCCAACGGTGAGGCTCTTGCTCCATGAATGCTCAATTTGAACAGGCTATCCAGACGTACAACGAAGGCCGCTATGAAGAAGCGGTGCAACAATTCTCGGAACTTATAGAAGAGCACGACGACAATGCTCAACTGCTCGTATGGCTGGGAGCAGCTTGTCGAGAAGCAGGCATGGTGGAAGAAGCCAAAATGCATTTTCAAGAAACCCTGCGCCTAAGCGATGACCCCCAAATCACCGATAGGGCGCGGGACTCCCTAGCCAAATTAGTGAATAGACCCGCCGTCAGTAGTGTGGCTGCTGGAGGGCATGACGGTCCCCCTGGAGCCAGTACTTATCTCAATTTGTCTGAATCAGAAGAGCTCCTTGAATCGATGGATGAGCATTCTAAGAATGTGCCGGAATTTACCCGCGTTTCCACGGTTGGAGAATCTGCTCCGTTCCAAGCCATTCCCACCCAGCCGGCCACTTCCTCCACACCCAGTCAATTAAAGGGCTTCAGTCTCAGAACCAAAGCAACCTTGCTGGCGATCACGATTGGAGTACTGCCGGTAGCAGCGATTGGGGCAACTGCTTACTACGTCGCCGACCAATCGGTGACCAAACAGATTAGCCAAGAGCAACAATCACGCTCTGGGGCTTTAGAAGACAGGGTTAATCGCTACATGCTTGAGCGGTACCGAGATATCCAAGAACTGACTACTCTCCCGGTCCTCAGAAACCCTAAGGTGCAGGCAATAACCACGCTGCAAGAGAAAGAGGCCACTTTAAATCGCTATGCCAGTATCTACGGCATGTATGACAACATAGCAGCGCTTGATCTCAATGGTAACGTTTTGGTCCAATCCAAGGGAAAAGTCCTGGGAAACCTGAAAGACCGAGCCTTTTTTCAGGAAGTCCTGAAAACCAAACGTCCTTTCATTAGCCAACCAATAATCTCGAAATCATCAGGTAAGCTTGTTATTCAGTTTGCAGCCCCACTTAAAGATGACACGGGCAAACTCATCGGAGTTGTACGCTCGCGGATGCCCGTCTCCTTCCTGCAGGAAGCAATCAAATCTTTTGCGGAGGGAGCGGGTGAATTTCAAGTATTGGATCGCGCTGGAACCTTCTTCATCACGTCTCAAAAAGAGAAGTGGCAACGAACCGCCGAAGAGGTATTTCCTGAGTTTAAGGAACTACAGGCATCTGGCAAAAAAGACGTCCGGGTCATCCCCGACCCAGAAAATAGTTCCAAACGGCTACTCATATCCTATGCCGCTTTTGATAAGTTCGAAGGCTTACCTGACTTGGGTTGGGAAGCGATCATCTCCGAAGGGACGGACACCGCTTTTGCAACCCAGAAGCAGCTGCTCCTCATTCTGGCCACTGGAACGGCGACTGCCGCCTTGCTGGTCGGATTATTAGCGGCTTATCTGGCTAGCCGAGCCACCCGTCCCGTGATTATGGCCGCAGAGGCCGTAGAAAAAATCGGTCGCGGTGAACTGGAAACGAGGGTTCCTGTAGCAGGAGAGGATGAACTGGCTTTGCTAGGTTCTAACATCAACCTGATGGCAGTCCAACTCCAGGATCTGCGGAAGCAACAGGAAGCCAACCTTGAAGAGATCCAAGCCAGCGCAGAAGCCCGTCGTCTGGACGCAGAAGAACAGAAAGCGGCCAAGGAACTCCTTCAAACACAATTGATTGAACTGCTGATGGAAGTAGAAGGAGCCGCTCGGGGAGACCTCACCGTCCGCGCCAACGTCAACGCCGGAGAAATGGGTACGGTTGCTGACTTCTTCAACGCCATTATTGAAAGCTTGCGCGCCATTGTTACCCAGGTAAAATCAGCCGCTGGAGAACTGAACGTTTCGTTGGGTGCGAACGAAGGGTCCCTGCGCCAGTTGGCCGAAGAGGCCATGCAACAGTCCGATGAAATTACCCGCACCCTCGATTCCGTCCAAAACATGACCCTCTCGATTCAGGAAGTTGCCGGTAGTGCTTCTCAGGCAGCGCAGGTGGCCCGTACGGCATCCGCCACGGCTGAAGCAGGGGAAATCGCGATGGACCGCACGGTACAAGGGATTCTCAACCTCCGAGAAACCATTGGCGATACCGCCAAGAAGGTTAAACGTCTGGGTGAATCTTCCCAAAAGATCTCGAAGGCGGTATCCCTGATTAACCAGATTGCAGAACAGACCAACCTCCTCTCGATCAACGCCAGTATTGAGGCAGCCCGAGCCGGGGAAGAAGGTCGAGGATTTGCGGTAGTTGCCGAAGAAGTTGGAGCCCTAGCCACCCAGTCTGCTATGGCAACCAAGGAAATCGAACAGATCGTTGAAAGTATCCAGAGGGAAACCAGCGAAGTAGTCCGAGCAATGGAAGTAGGGACCACTCAGGTTGTTGAGGGTAGCCAACTGGTAGAAGAAGCGAAGAAAAACCTGACCCAGATTCTGCAGGTATCCCGCCAAATCGACCAATTGGCCCAGATGATTTCCACCGCTACCGTATCTCAGGCACAGACTTCTCAGTCGGTAAACTCCCTGATGAAGGACATTGCCCAGACTTCCAACCGGACCTCCGATGCCTCTCGTCAAGTTTCTGGAGCCCTGCAGCAGACAGTGCTCGTAGCCCAACAGCTTCAAGAGTCGGTAGGTACCTTCAAAATCAACCCTGAGAGTTAATCATGGATAAGGAGTTAGAAGTTCGCCTCCAGTTTCTGGAGGAAGCTCAAGAATATCTAGATACCCTCGAAGCGGTAATCCTGGGACTCTCTGGGACGGGAGTGGACCCAAAGAAAATGGATGGGGCGCTCAGAGCCGCTCACTCCATCAAGGGTGGGGCTGCTTTGATGCGGTTTCACCTGCTGAGTCATACCGCGCACCGCCTAGAAGACTGCTTCAAAATTTTGCAAGCACGGCGTCCGCAGGTGGAAAAAGAACTAGAAAACTTGTTGCTGAGGGCCCTAGACTCCATTCGCCAGATCCTTGAGATGAGTCGGGACGGCACAGACATTGATGAAGAGGCGATGCCCGAACCACCCTCCCCCCTCTTAGATCAACTCGAAGACATCTTAGGGGAAGTACAACCGGAAGACGAGACCGCCCTGGCCTCCCAAGAGAGTGGACACGACCTTGTTAAACTGTTTTTTGAATCAGAAGTAGAAAATAGTCTACTGCGGTTGGAAGAAGTCTTAGCCCAACCCCATCAACCTTGCCTGGAATCAGAACTCTCCGTCCTGGCGCAGGAGCTGGGTGGGCTTGGGGAAATGCTGCAATTAAGCAATTTCACCAGTCTTTGTCTGTCCGTTAGCCAGTGTTTAGAGACCTATCCAAGACAGGTCGCGCAGATTGCCACGCAGGCTCTAGACAAGTGGCGTCAATCTCAAGCCTTGGTTCTTATCGGTCAAACCGAGTTAATGCCCAGCACGCTAGATTACCAAAGTCCGATCGCCGTCCCAGAAACTTCTAACCTTAATCCAGCCGTTGACAACCCCCAACCATCCGAGTTAGAACTCTTCCTCTCAGGTATGGATATCGCGCCGATAGAGTCTCTTCTATCAGGATCAGAAATCCAGCCTGAGACTCAACCGGATCTCGCGTTAGCGGAATGGTCTGAGCTAGAATCCTTCCTCGCTGATCTACAGCCTGAAGTGGTCGCACAACCTGAAGCGATTGTACAACCTGAAGCGATTGCACCGCCTGAAGCGATTGCACCGCCTGAAGTGATTGCACCGCCTGAAGCGACCCCCGAAAAAATCACGGAACCCAGCCCTGAGCAGACAGAAGAAGAGCATGGAATAGAAGCTTTACTATTGGGATTGGATTTAGACCTTTTCCAAGAAGTAGAAGCCGCTCCACCCGTCAAGCCTTCAGCCGAAGTTATCCCGGAACTTGAATGGGTCGATCTAGACACCCTGTTCGCAGAACTAGAGCGAGAGCTTCCACCTTTAGCAAGAACCGCAGAATCCCCACAAATGGCAGCGGAAGCGAAGACAGACGCCAAAAAGCAAGGAATCGAACCAGGACAAGAACGAACCCCCGAAATTGGGGAGCTGGACTTACTGGCAAACCTCTTAGACTTTGAGGCAGAACCGCTAATCTTTGAAGAAGAGCAGGTAAAGGCAGAACCAGCACCCCTCGCCATCTCTGATCCAGAGGAGTTAACGGCCGACTTGTCTGAAGAGATGGGCCTTGGAATGCTCGCAGCCCTCTTCGACCTTGACAGAGAGCCCGCGCCCTCAGAACCGATCACCCTTACAGAAGCAGAAGTTCCCTCAGAACTAGAGGCAACATCCCCAGAAGTCTTTGCTATTGAGGCTGCGGCACCTGTAGTATCACCTGAAGTATTAGAGGTTAGCTCAGAGCCGGAAAGCATGGAGGCCCTGGTCGCTGAAACAGCTTTTGTTCCTGAGAATGAAGAAGTCTTCCCGCTTGAAACCGAACAACCTCTTGTGCTGGCGGAAACCTCCGTAAACGGAGCTCACGTAATCAGCGGGGAACCTCCGGTCCTTGAAGTCGCAGCCGAACATGAACTCATCGAAACACCAGTTGCTGAAGAGATGCTTGAGGCTGAACAAACCGCAGACGACCGATCCAGCCAATGGTTCGAAATAGCGGCCTTCGTTAAGGTCTCGGCTATTGCCGCAACTGCAATCGATACCACAGAAGCCGAAGTAGACCAAGCGCATGCAGCTGAAGTTGAACATACCCCTGAAGTTAAAAACGAAGCACCCCTGGCGTTAGAGCCGGTTCAAGAGGATATCGCCCTAGAGCCTGAGTTCCCGCAAGCGGTAGTTGCAGAAGCTGAACCGGTCCAGGAGCTGGTCGCAGAGCAAGAACAACCCATTCCCTTCACCCCCCCTGCACGACCAGACCTCGCCGTTGCCTCCCAGCAAACCGAGTCTCCTGCGATTGCATTAGAAAAATCCATCCTGCCCAAGAAGGTACAAAGTGTTTCCAGCCCTTCAGAGGCCAACACCGTCCGTATTCCAGCCAAGCGTCTAGACCAACTAGATGACCTGTGCGGAGACCTGACCATTGAACGCAATGGTTTGGCCCTATACCTGGCACGCCTGCACAACCTGGTCACGGGCTTAAACAGCCGCGTGCGGAACTTGGAGCAATTCAATCTCCGCTTACGCTCAGCCTATGATCAAGAATCGAGCCAAGCCAAGACTCCGATGCCTGGAAAGCAGCCCTCCACCGCCGATGAAAACTTCGACGTTCTGGAGATGGACCGATACAGCGACCTCCACCTGGTTTGGCAGGAAGTTATGGAAAGTATCGTCCAAATTCAAGAGGTCACCAGTGACATCGACCTAACCGTCCGGAGCGCAGATGATACAGCCGTCGAACTGAACCGCACCGCCAAACAGCTCCAAAGCAACGTCATGTATTCGCGGATGCGGCCTTTAACAGATGTAGTAGGACGCTTCCCTCGTGCTATTCGAGATTTAGCACAGCAATTCGGTAAACCCGCCACCCTCAAGATTCAGGGAGGTTCCACCCTAGTCGACCGGACAGTACTCGGGATCTTGGGTGACCCCTTGATGCACTTATTGCGTAATGCCTTTGACCATGGGATTGAAGATGCCGAGACCCGCATAGCACGGGGCAAAACAGCCGAAGGCACTATCGAGATCAAAGCGTTTTATCGAGGAAATGAAACGATCATTACCGTCAGCGATGACGGCGGTGGGATCAATCTGGATAAAATTCGAGATAAAGCTAAACATAGGGGCTTTGACGAAGCCCAACTCACACAGGCGCGCCCACAAGACCTCCTTGACTTCATCTTTGAACCAGGATTCAGTACCGCAGATCAGGTTACAGAACTCTCTGGTCGCGGCGTCGGCATGGATGTGGTCCGCACCAACCTCCAGCAAGTACGTGGAAAAATCACGGTCAACACCCAACCAGGCATCGGTACCACTTTTACCCTGAGTGTACCAGTCACCCTCTCCGTCGGTCGGGTGCTCCTCGTCGAAAGTCAGAATGTAATGCTGGCCTTCCCTGTAGATGCCATCGAACAAATGGCCCTTCTTGAAGAAGAGGACCAGAACAACTCTGCTATTTTCCAGTGGGAAAATTATGCAGTGCCCAAGCTTGCCCTCAAAGAGTGGCTCAACTTCCGTTGCCCTGTCCGCAAGATAGAGACGGACGACATGGCGATGATGGCAAACCCAGCCATGCTGATCTTGAGCCAGGGCAATGATCTGGTTGGCGTTCCCATCGAACGCTGTTGGGGAGAACGGGAAGTAGCCATCCGTCAAGCAGAAGGTCCTATCCCCATGCCTCCCGGTTTTAGTGGCTGCACGATTCTAGGAACGGGACAGGTAGTCCCCTTAGTCAGTATCCCAGGACTATTTACCTGGATTGCCAACCAAGAACACGCACCCAAGACAGCAGCCCCAATCCAGCCTGCAGCAAACCAAGTACAGCCGGAACGTGAAAGCATTCTCGTCATCGACGATTCGATCAACGTACGCCGGTTCCTGTCCATGACTTTAGAAAAAGCAGGATATCGCGTAGTGGAGGCCAAAGATGGACAGGATGCCATCGAACAATTGACCAGCGGCCTCGTAGTCAATGCCGTGATCTGCGATATCGAAATGCCTCGTTTGGATGGTTTTGGCTTTTTGGCACAGGCCAAAGCACATCCAATGCTCAAGCACTTGCCGATTACGATGCTGACTTCGCGGAGTGGAGACAAGCACCGTAAATTAGCCCTAAGGTTAGGGGCCTCCGAGTATTTCTCCAAACCCTTCAAAGAACAAGAACTACTCGAAGCCTTGAAGAAGCTCATTCAGTCCACCCAGCTCACCCCTACCTCATAGGAGCAACGGCATTATGGCTCTTATTTCTAACTTTACCTCTCGCCGACTGGCTGATCGCAAACCCCCTGCGACCAAACAAGTGATCACGTTCAGCCTAGGTCAAGAATGGCTTGCCGTCTCAACGGACATCGCTCAAAAAGTAGCACCAATAAAGGCTATTTTTAAAGACCAGGAAAGCCTATATTCAGCAACTGCTTATGAAGGGAAAGATCTACAATTTTTTAATTTAGAGAACTATCTAACAGAAGGAAAAAACAATCAAGAACTGGACATGGAAAAAGGATATCTCATCCTTTTTGAGACTCCCCAAAAAGCCCTGATTGCCATCCCCATCCATGTAGCCCCTGTGCTGCGTCGTATCCGTGAGTCTGCTTTTATCCCTATATCTTTGATCCCTACGGCTCCTCAAAAAGTAGCTACCATTAGTCGATTCGCCATTCGCGTAGAAGATGAACCCCCCATCTTTTTATTGGACTATGAATATATCACTCAAGTGGCAGCCCTTTAAAATCTCCCCCTCATGACCTCTAGGTATCGTAATCACCATGGAAAGTAGTAAATTACAAAACAAGGTAGTTGATAGTCAACCCCTGGTGGTTTTACGTGACCTCTGTGATCAGGAGGCTAGTGGACAATTAGTTGTCACGCATAATTCGATAAACTGGTTTATTGATTTAGAGCTTGGTAAGATTACCTATATTACGAATAGCTCGGAACCCCTAGAAAGGTTATACAGCTACTTGGGGCGCAAAGGAATTTCTTTGAGCGGTGAGGTCCGTTCGCAGCTTAGCAATTCATTTAAAAAACATGCTCCGTCGGCTAAGCCTCTCGATGGGGCAGTACTCTTCTGGCTATCACAACAACAGAAAATAAATTTTTTACAGATGACACAAACGTTTGAGGAAATCACAAAAGAAGTTTTTGAATCTCTTTCATGGCTAGATCAAGGGACATGTAGCTTTGCACCAGTAGACAAAGTTTCCAGTATTTGTAAGTTTAACTTTTCCACCCTAGAAGAATATGCAAAGGAGCGACTAGATAATTGGCAGTCTTTGGGTATCGATCTCTGGTCGCCCTATCAACGCCTTTACTATTTCAATCAAGGGGTGAACCAGCTGGAGGGCTTACCGGAGCTGCCTGAGAAGTTTCGCGCCCTCCTTAGGGGCTTTAGTTTACGGCAAATTGCTGCCCTCATCAATCGTGACGAACTAGAGCTAGCCCGCAACTTAGTACCCTATATTCGTGGACAGATCATTCGTTTAGGAGATCCGCAGCCCCCTTTTAATCAACTCCCCACACTGCCAAAAGCATCCACCTTAGTATTCGTACCTACCATAGCAGAAATTGCTCCCTATACGATTGCTTGTGTGGATGATAGCCCAACCATTACTAATGAGATTAGTCGTTGTTTAGAGGATCCAAAATATAGCATTGTGGCTATCAACGACCCTGTTAAAGCATTGATGCAAATCATACGGATCAAGCCAGATCTTATTTTGCTCGACGTGGGAATGCCGATGATAGACGGCTATGAGTTATGCCGTTTACTACGCAAGAATCCCTTAATCAAGAAAACCCCCATCGTGATGGTGACTGGGCATACTGGATTCATTGACCGGGCTAGAGCGGCTTTAGTAGGTTCATCAGCGTATCTAACAAAGCCATTTACGAAAGAGGGTTTACTCAAGGTCGTTAACCGTCATTTAGCTGCGTGATAACCCAGCCTATTTATGGGCATAGTAGATCTGAGCCCTGCTAATGAATTGATTATTTAGGAGTCCGCCGCCGATGAGCACTATTTTAGTGGTAGATGATACCCTTTCCGAACTGGAATTGATCAGTCATTATCTGCGAGAAAATGGCTATCTGGTAATCAATGCAACGGATGCCAAAGAAGCGCTCAACAAAGCTATTGAACAAAAACCAGATGCCATTGTAACGGATGTGGTAATGCCTGGAATGAGTGGCTTCGAGCTATGCCGCAGCCTAAAGGGTAATCCTGCAACCAAGAAGCTTCCTATCATCGTGTGCTCTTCCAAAAATCAAGAAATTGACCGCCTTTGGGGAATGAAACAAGGGGCTGATGTCTATGTGACCAAGCCCTTTACGAAAGAGCAATTGGTGCGGGCTGTTAAATCTGTAGTGGGTTAATTGTTATGCAGACCATGACTTCGGCTAAATCGGTGGAAGAAGCTTATCTTGTGTTTCAGTTGGGGACAAAAGGTCCTGTAGCGCTTCCGATGGCCTCTGCCGAAGAAGTGCTTACGATAAGAGCCCAACAAGTTACCCCCATGCCCCTCATGCCTGCTTACGTTCTTGGTCTATTCAATCGACGGAGCCGCGTTTCTTGGGTTGTAGATTTGTCTATGCTGTTAGGGTTTAAGCCCCTAGAAATGAACGCCCAACAGTACACCATTATTAAGATCCAGGCAGAGGGAATTCCTTTGAGTTTGGCGGTACAGCAAGTCCGCGGGGTCATCCGTCTATCCAATGAGCAGATTCAAGCTTCGCTGGGAACAGAAACACCGACTGCAGAATTATCGCCTTATTTGAGAGGATACTTGCCTCATGGAGAAGGTATTCTTACCGTTTTAGATGCCGCAGCCATCGTCTCTTCCCCTTTGTGGAACCTTTAAGACTAAGACTCTTGCGAGACCAAGACACTCTGGAGCGCCTGATTCATCGTGGCTAGCTCATCGCGGTGAGCCTCGACTTTTAACTTGGTCTGACCATGCTCTGTGGACATAATTTTGAAGCGAACCGTCTCTGTCTTCCTCGCATTTTTCCAGTAGAAAAGTCCCGCAACTGGACATAGGAGGGGTAACCCATACCAGAGGAGGTAGGCTTGCGGGAAAAAGACACCAAACACAAGACCCAGACAGACCAAACCGAGAAAAGCAGCAAAGGAAAGGAATACAGCCAAAAATTTACTGGGCTGCATCACTCCCTGGTATACCTGGACTTCCGCATCTCCGGTTTCTGTTGAGGTATAGGTTCGCCTTTCCAAATATTCTTTGACTTTTTCTGCCAAGGCTTCTGCCGCCAAGGAGGATGTGAACTCTTCTCGCTCTGTCCGGTCTTTGACCGAAGCGCGAATAAAGAAAAATAACCCCACCATGATGAGCAAGGTGAGCAGGAGGGAAGAGTAGAGGGATAGGTTCTCCATTATTCCTAGTATGGTCTGAAAACACCGCTTCCGGAGAAATCTTACCCGCTACGCATAAGCTTCTGTCAAACCCCGTCCTGCTCCAAAATCACGAGTCGCAGAGCCCGCTCAGAATTTACGAAGTATTAATCCAAGAAGTATTCATCGAAAAGGGAACAAGTAATGAACGGAACCCTCTCCAGAAAGGCTAGATTAGGCTTATTGGTGTGACAGGGATATGGCCTCTGAATTTTCTCCTCCGCGTAACAAGTTTTTGAAGACCTTCTTCAACCCCAAATTTCTCTTCCTCGCCTTTCTCGTTTTTGGCGTCGCCTCGTGGATTGGGATTGTCTGGGATCTGCCAACGGCAGACCAGATCCGCAACTATGTCCCAAAATCCAGCGTCAAAATTCAGGCGGTGGATGGCTCAACTATTTACAACGGAGGAGCAGGGCCTACCCGTAGAGTTTCTTATCAAGAGATTCCGAAAGAGCTCCGCGAGGCGATCGTAGCGACAGAAGACCGACGATTTTTTGAGCATGGTGGGGTTGACTTTTTAGGAATTGGACGGGCACTACTCCGGGATGTGCAATCGGGAGGACTGAAAGAAGGGGGGTCTACCATCACCCAGCAATTGGCCCGAAACTTATTTCTTACCCAAGAGCGCACCCTGTGGCGAAAGCTTAAAGAAGCTGCCATTGCCGCTCGCATCGAACAGGATTTTTCTAAAGAAGAAATTCTGACGCTTTATCTGAATCAGGTCTATCTCGGATCGGGAGCCTATGGTGTCACCGATGCAGCCCTCCTCTATTTCAACAAACCCGTTCAGCAATTGACGCTTATAGAGTCTGCGGTTCTGGCAGGCTTACCGCAAGCGCCTAGCCGCTATTCCCCCCTACTCAGTAAGGAATTGGCCCGCAAACGACGGGATGTCGTGCTCAAAAACATGGTGGAAGCAGGATTTCTTAAACAAAGCGAATACATCAAAGCCCAAGCTAAGCCCCTCAAAATCAATCCCCAGCCGCAACTGCTCAAAAATCAGGCGGCCTATTTTACGTCCTATATTCAGTCTTTACTGCCAGAAGTTTTGGGTACTACCGTTCAAGGGGGCCTGACCGTAGAGACGACCTTAGACCCTTTCATTCAAGCCCAAGCCCAAAGTGCTTTGACACGAGCATTGGCCCGCAATCAGGGACGCAAAATAGGTCAAGGGGCTATTGTTTCACTGGACCCCAGCACAGGGGAAATTCGGGCTTTGGTGGGGGGAGAAGATTTTCAGAAGAGCCAATTCAACCGAGCCGTCCAAGCCCTCCGCCAACCAGGATCTGCGTTCAAAGTTTTTGTCTACACCCATGCCTTGGAAACAGGTATTGATCCTGGCACAGTCTATGTCGATGAACCTGTCCGTTTTGGCAACTATCAGGTTAAGAACTATGACCGAGATTATCAAGGCCCGATGACCTTAGTGAAGGCTTTACGGGAATCGCGCAACACCATTGCCGTCAAACTGCTCGAACAGGTGGGCGAGCGGGAAACCATAGAAACGGCCCAACGCATGGGAATCAACAGTCCTTTGCAGGCCAATCCCAGCCTTGCTCTAGGCTCTTCTGAGACCACGCTCCTAGAGTTGACCAGTGCCTACGGAACACTGGCAAATGGGGGCATGCACACAGAACCCACCGCTATTCGGCGCATCTTGGACCAATCGGGCCAAGTCCTCTACGAATCCAGACTTCAACAAAACCAGGCCGTTTCCCCAGAAGTGGCTTGGAGTATGACCAAAATGCTCGAACAGGTAGTCAAAGCAGGAACAGGCAGAAGAGCAGATATCGGTAGACCCGTGGCCGGGAAGACAGGAACTAGCGAGAATAATCGGGATTTACTCTTTGTGGGCTATATCCCCCAATTAGTCACAGGCGTCTGGTTGGGCAACGATGATAGTTCCCCCACCCGCGGAGCCAGCAGCATAGCAGCAGGAATTTGGGGAGAAATGATGAACAAGGTGGCTACCAAACTACCCGTTATCGCCTTTACAGAGCCCAGCAATCTCTCTACAGACCTGCGAGACCGGGTATTGGCAGCAGCAGAAGGCCGACAGATTTCCCCTGTCGTCCCCCCGACGAATACAACGGGAGCGAGCCCACAGAAAGAACCAACAGAGCCCCTTCCTCTGCCAGAGAACCCCAATAGCACCTTCCCCACCCAGGAAGAGAGTTCTACGGATAATACTCCCCAGAACAGTACGCCCTTAGACCCTTCTAACCCCCAGTGCTTTGACCCCAATGCCGCCTACAAAGGGGGTTCTGACTGTGCACGGGGAGATGGATTTGATGACTATCGGAACCAACGCAACCGGAAGCGTTAAAAGGCCCTTTCGAATCCCCATCTATATCTGAAGCGCTGGCTCTACGCGTGTGCAGCATGGATGAATGGGATGAATGGGATGAATGAATGAATGAATGAATGAATGGGATGCGTATATTCGTCCGCCTTTATGAACGACCCAACCGCAGCAAGCTGCGGGGTATGCACAGTCAGCCTATTTGCTCCTGAAGACTGAATTCAGTTGAATATACTGGAATATAGTCAAATATCAGACATGGATATCTCAACTTCAACAAAGCAGCACTGAACCAACGCATGAAGTCCTTAGTTTTGAGTTGGCTTGAGGTGGATAAATATAGTGCTCTACACCTATAGGGGTAGTCCAGGTAGGAGCCTAAATGGAGGCATGGACTCTAGAGGTATATAGGCGACCGTCCTCCATATGCACGATTCGGGTAGCAATGTCGAGAATGCGATTGTCATGCGTAACCAGCAGAATCGTACAGCCTTGCTCCTTGGCTAACTGCTGTAGGAGATTTACGACATCACGACCGGACTTACTGTCTAGGGCCGCTGTTGGCTCGTCCGCAAGAATGAGCTTTGGCCGATTAACCAGCGCACGAGCGATCGCCACTCTCTGCTTTTGTCCACCCGAAAGATTCTCAGGATATTGGTGCAGGTGCTCACCTAACCCGACGGATTTCAAGATGGCTTGGGAGCGCTGGCGTGACTCAGGAAAGGGGAGATCGAGCAATTCTGTAGGCATCCGCACATTTTCCTCCACGGTGAGAAATTCCAGAAGATTATGGGCTTGAAAAATGTAGCCAATATTGCGGCGTGCATCGACTAATTGATTTTTCGTTGCTCCATAGATTTCCTGGCCAAGCATATAGAGACTGCCTTCTTGGATGGAGCGAAGGCAGCCGATGAGCGAGAGTAAGGTCGTTTTGCCAGAGCCTGAAGGTCCCGTCATGATAACGATTTCGCCGAACTGAATGTCTAGTTGGATATCGAAGAGAATCTGTTTTTTGAGCGCTCCCGTACCGTAGTAATGACTTAGATTCGAGATAGAAATAGCTGAATTCATAATCACCTCCTAGAATATGTCTGCGGGGTCAGCTGACTGAAGTTTACGAACAGCGATGGCGGCAGAAATAGAACACATGACTCCGGTCAGGATGAAGATGAATACAGCACGTTCTGGAGTCATAACAATAGGCAGGAGCGTAGCTTGCTTCATTGTTGCGTAGAATCCTAAGGCGATTGCGATACCAGGAATGAAGCCAATGGCTGCGAGAATAAGTGCTTCTTGGAAAACGACTAAAAGGAGATAGCGGTCTTTGAAGCCGATTGCTTTGAGCGTAGCGTACTCTGATAGATGATCGGAAACATCACTGTAGAGAATCTGATAGACGATTACTGAACCTACGATAAATCCAATAACGGCACCCAGAGCAAAGGTAAAACCGACGGGAGTGCTGGTATTCCAAAAATTCTTCTCTTGCGTAATAAATTCTTCTTTCGAAAGTACGCGCACATCATCGGGCAAATTTGTCCGCAAGTTTGAAATAACCTCTTGTACATTCGCCTCAGAGGACAACTTAATCAGCCCAATATCAATGAGTCCCTTCTGTCGCTTCTTGTTAAGAATACGAAGAAAATTTATATCACTCGTGATTACATTTCCATTTATGCCAAAAGAAGTACCCATTTTGAAGAGTCCTTCTACACTCACTAAGCGATTCTCCACTTCTGTCGTCAGGTCACCGACTGCTTCTTGCTCAAACAGGGCGGTAACAGGACCGAATTCTTTCCGTGAACCCCGATCAAAGAGTACAGAATCAGGCAAATGTAGCTTTTCTTGATTTTCAATAACTTCTGGCATATCAAGAACTTTATCTTCAGGGTTAAAGCCAATGGCAAAGATATTCCAAATATCCTTATTTTGTGGATTTTTCCACTGCACGAAATTGAGATAAATTGGACTTGTAGATTCTACGCCCTCGAAACCTTCTGCCTGTCGCAATCTTCGTTCAGAAAAAGGGTCAAGTGAAATAAGAGACTTATAGCGGCTGCTAATAAGAACAACTTCACCATTCAAGTTGGAATGCAATTCTACAGCACTATTGAATAATGCCTCCCAAATACCCAATTGCATGAACATCAACACATCAGCAAACGCAATTCCTGCAATTGCAATCAGGGTCTTTGTTCTCTGCTTCATCAGTTGCTTCCATGCAACAGGGATCTTCTTTTTCCAAAGGTTTACGTTCATGTTCTTGACCCATTGCTATCAGATATTTGACTCAACTAGCCCCTCAGCCTACAAAGTCCTCTCAGTATTGGGGGATTTAGGGGGCGATTGCGTACGGCCTAAGATAGAAATTGCCACCTTCACCTTGGCATTTGTCAAACCTGCAACACGATTACTATCTTTAGGATCCAGGCGGATTTTTACTTCTACAACGCGAGAATCAATTTCAGCGGCCGGATCGGTGTTGAGGACATCTTTTTTAGCGACCAGTAAGCCGACCTGTTCTACTGTTCCTTGCAACTTTTCTGGCAAATTCAAGCAGGTTATTTTTGCTCGTTGACCGACTTTTACTTTGTTGATATCGAGTTCGTAAATCTCTGCAACAGCATACATAGCTTGGGTCTGACCAATCTCTACAATTCCTTTGTTGCTGATAATTTCGCCTGGCCAAGTTTGAATTTTGAGAATCGTTCCCGCCCTCGGTGCTCTGATAGCGGAAAGTTCCAAATCAGCTTCAGCTTGTTGGACGGCAGCACGGGCACTATCCACTTCTGCCTCTGCAAATTGAACATCTACAGGGCGAACTTCGGCAACACGACTTAACGTTGCCTTTGCTTCACGAATTTTTTCCTTGAGGGTATCCAGGGTCATGTCACGGGATGCAATAGCTTCTCGCAGACGTTCTTTCATCGTGTCGAGCGTCAGCTTCTTGGTATCACGCATGGATTCAGAAACGGCACCATCGATTTGCAAAGCATCAAAGCGCTTGAATTCCAATTCGGCATTTTCTACTTCTGCTTTCTGTCGTGCAATCACTGCCTCTTTGGCCATGATTTCTCGCTTTAATTGTGCTTGAAGCTCTGAAATCACCGCTCTCTGCGCATCGATCTCCCCAATTTTTGCTCCCGCCTTTACCTGCGCGAGTTTGGCACGGGCGACCCCAACTTGTCGCTTTGCTTGTTCTAACGCTGCTTGACGACGATCATAACTGTCCAGGGTGGCAATAATTTGTTTCCCTTGGACGATATCTCCTTGCTGTACGAGAAGGCTTGCAATGCGATTGCTTCCGCTCGATTCAGCAGCAGAAAGTTGGATCACTTCTCCCTTGGGCTCTAGTCTCCCCAACGCCGTCACGGCATGTTGGACTGGACGCTTTGCGCTAGGAGTGGGCGGAGGAGCGGTGTTTAAGGAAGTCTTCAAGAAATACCCCAGGATTGCAATGGAACCAATCGATGCCATCGCGATGCCGATGCTTAGTGTGCGCGGCAAGGCGCTCGAACTCTTCCATGTAGCCTTATCTTGTGTCATGGCTTTTCGCTAAGAGGAGGGATCGGGAATATACACAACAAAATTTAAACAACTATTTGCTATTAAACTTGTTGTATATGATGAGGCTATATTAAACTTGTTGTATATGTCAAGGGGAAAGATAAAATCTTATGGCACTTGCCCACACGCTATTGTCCATGCTGCTGGTCGAGCCACGGAGCGGCTACGACATCAGTAAGGAGTTTGACGAATATGTCGATTGTTTCTGGAGTGCGACCCCGCAGCAAATCTATCGTGAGCTGGGAAAAATGGAAGATCGGGGTTGGATTGTAGCAGAAACGATTCCCCAGGAAGGACGCCCCGCTAAAAAGCTGTATTCAATCCAAGAATCCGGAAAACAGTTATTAATTCAATGGATGTACGAACCTACGGAGCCGACCCCAATTCGAGAGGATTTAATGGTCAAGGTGAAGGCCGGATATCTCATTTCAAAGGACTCCCTGCTCAGGGAGTTGGATCGCCGTAAGAAAATTCACGAAAAGATGTATGCTTTCTTGCGGGAAACAGAGGAACAAGAATTCAAAGCACAGGAGCCATTGCCTATTGAAATGAAGTTCTATCACCTAACGCTACGTCGCGGAATTCGCTACCAACAAGAGTGGGTAGCGTGGTGCGAGGAAGCGATGGCAGCAATAGAGCGTTTCTAATTGGCAATTTTATTTGAAAGCGGCCTGAACTTCTACATTCAAACCGCTCTTATTTAATGACTACTTATTAATCTACATCGCTTTGGCATACCGTTCGGCCATGTCGACCACACGGTTGGCATAACCGTATTCGTTATCGTACCAGGCCAAAATCTTAAAGAAACGGTCGCCCAACACCATCGTAGAAGTGGCATCAATAATGCTGGAGTAGGCAGTGCCAACGATATCGCTGGAGACCAAAGGGTCTTCGCTGAAGGCTAAGATGCCCTGATAACGGCTGGATGCGGCTTCATCTTTGAAGGCCGCGTGTAGGGACTCCACGGTAACGGGTTTTTCTAACATCCCGGTGATATCGACCAAAGAGCCATCAGGCACGGGCACCCGCACCGCAAGACCATCCAGTCTTCCTTTGAGCTCCGGTAAGACCAAGGCAATCGCTTTAGCGGCTCCGGTACTGGCAGGAATGATACTTTCTACCGCTGCTCTACCCCGACGGAAATCGCCTTTTCCGCCAGGGCTATCCAGAACGGCCTGAGTGCTGGTGTACGCATGAACGGTATTAAGTAGTGCTTTTTCCACTCCAAAGTGGCGGTGTAGGACTTCTATGGGAGGGGCAGAGGCATTGGTGGTACAGGAGGCAACAGAAACAATGCGGTGTTTGCTGGCATCCCAGGCAGCGTCATTCACCCCTGGTACGACAGTCAGATCTGGGTCGGTAGCAGGCGCACTGATCAGCACGACCTTCGTTCCTGCCTCTAAATGCTTTACGGCACCTTCACGCTTGGTGAAAAAGCCCGTGGATTCTACAACAAGGGGGATGCCTAAGGTACCCCAACCCAGTTCGGCTGGATCTCTTTTGGACAAGACTTTGATTTTTTTGCCATTAACCACAAGGTCATTTCCATCGACTTCCACCGTGCCTTTAAAGGGACCATGGACCGAATCGTATTTAAGGAGATAGGCCAGGTTGTCCGGGGAAGTCAAGTCATTGACGGCCACCACTTCGAGGTCAGATTGACGGGCCAATAGAGCCCGTAAGAACATCCGCCCAATGCGGCCAAAGCCATTGATGCCGATAGGAAAAGTCATAGAATCACGCCTAGAGGGTCAGAGAAAATAATATAGCCCCTCTGTGACGATAGATTCACACGCCCGCTAGGGCAGCTTCCTCTTCCACAGGGGCTACCAGCGCTTCTGCTAGATCTGCCCGACCCACTTTTTTCTCTAGGATCCGCATTACTTCTCGTCCAAAATCTTGAGGATTGGATCGGAAAGCTTCTAGACAAACCTCCCCGAAGTAAGAACCCATTTCGCCCGGATTCCAGAGGAATTTGCGGGCATCCCAAGGCATCATACTCATCGGGTCATAACCAGGACGAATCACTCCTTGTTTGAAGGCATATTTTTCCAAGCCGGTATGAGGCTGTAAACCAATAAAGAAGATAGCGGGCTCTACTTTGTCAGCGCCAAAGATCTCTTCTAACGCTCGATGGTAGGCAATGGTTTCTCGGATCGTTTGCTCCGACTCATCAATGACATTGAAGGAATAATTCACCGAAACAAGGTCATGAAATCCTGCCTCTTTCAGTGATTGACAGTTCTCTAAAACGATTCTGAGGTTATAGCCCAAACGCATCTTGCGCACTAATTTTTGAGAGCCGGAAGTAATCCCAATCTCAAAATAGTTCATCCCTGTTTCGACCATCAGTTTCGCTACTTCAGGCGTGACGTTGTCTGCCCGAATATAGGCGGCCCAATGGATGTCCGTCATGCCAGAAGTTTTAATCTTCTCGAGGAGCTCAATCACCCCTGGGATATACTTTTTCGAGGGAATAAACTGAGCATCGGTGAACCAGAAATTGCGAATACCTCGGTCATAGAGCTGGCGCATTTCGGCCACCACTTCCTCAGCTTCGTTGACCCGGACTTTCTTCCCTTCGATGACCGTATAAATACAGTAAATACAGTTGTGGGGACAGCCGCGTTTGGTCTGAACACCAATATAAAAATCTCCATCCAGATAGTAGTTAAACTCAGGCCAGATGGCCTCGATATAATCATAGTTCGCGGCGGTCTTTTCAATAGGAGCAGGGAGCTCATTTAGTAAATGAGGGCGAGGCTTTTCTTGATGGGCAATATAACAGCGCTCATGATCTAAAGATTCCCGACGAATAATCTTTTCGAGTAGGGCTTCTCCTTCTCCTACGGAAACTATAGTCCCGTAGGGCAAACTAGCGCCAAGCTGTTCATAAAACACGCTGACGGCTCCGCCTCCTAGCATCAACCTGGCTTGCGGGCAAAACTCTTTCGCTCGGTAATAACCATGCTTAATCAGTCCCAAGTTGCGCCAGAGTTCGGTGTAGTAATCGGTAACGAGACGAAGACCGCCAAAAGCTCCTTGGACCTTCTCTAGAGGGTTTGAAGAATAGTAAAACTGGAATGAATTTTGTAGTGGATTACCCCCTCTACCATCCACGGGAGCATAGAGCTGAATGTCTCGCCAGGAGTAGACCAGAAGCGTCGGTTTGAATTGATCTATTTTCTGGTCTAGAAATTTTTGATAATCCAGGGGAGGGACCACTCCCAAGTCACAAATTTCCTGTTCTATGCCGGGAAATTGCTTGTGTACATGATCCGCTAAATAGACCACTCCAATCGGAAAGATGGGATTGCAGGGGAGGCGGACATAGAGGACACGCTCTGAGGAAGGAAGCATGAAAATTTATTTATAACGTTTTGTAATCTATCTTCACTGTAACCGAACTCGATGGGGGTGCAACGAGGGTGTTTGCTTAGACATTTTGGCAAGACCCAGAAACTAGTAAGCCGCATCCGGTACAAAGCTGAAGGTAAAATCTAAAAGCAGCATCTTGGAATCTTTGTGTCTCGCAGTACTTCTACCAAACGTTACGTCTTTCCCTTCACGGCTATTGTTGGGCAGGATGAAATGAAACTTTCCCTTCTGCTCAATGTCATTGACCCCAAAATTGGCGGGGTGATGATTATGGGAGACCGGGGAACCGGGAAGACCACTACGATTCGTGCCTTAACGGACCTCCTCCCTGAAATCGAGGTGGTCGCCGATTGTCCCTTTAGCTCTCATCCCACCGATAGAGACCTGATGAGCGATTGGGTTCGGGAACGTAAGGAGAAGGGCGAAACGCTGCCTGTAGTTCGTCGTCAAGTGCAGATGGTAGACCTCCCTTTGGGCGCGACGGAAGACCGGGTATGCGGCACCATTGATATTGAAAAAGCCCTCTCGGAAGGGGTCAAAGCTTTTGAACCAGGTCTGCTCGCCCAGGCAAACCGCGGCATTCTCTATGTGGATGAGGTTAACTTGCTGGATGACCACTTGGTAGATGTGCTCTTAGACTCGGCGGCTTCTGGTTGGAATACCGTAGAACGGGAAGGCATCTCTATCCGCCATCCCGCCCGTTTTGTCTTGGTCGGTTCTGGCAACCCAGAAGAAGGAGAACTCCGGCCCCAACTCCTCGACCGTTTTGGGATGCACGCCGAAATCCACACAGTCAAAGATCCCAAAATGCGGGTACAGATTGTTCGGCAACGCACTGAGTTTGACCAAAACCCCACTCAGTTCACGAAAGCGCATGCCAAGGAGCAAAAAGAACTCCAAAAACGCTTAGTAGAAGCCCAAAAGAATTTGCATCAAGTTCATATTGCGCCAGAGTTGGAAGTGAAGATTTCCCAAGTCTGTTCTGAACTGGATGTGGATGGTCTTCGTGGAGATATTGTCACCAATCGGGCTGCTAAAGCTTTAGCCAGTCTAGAAGGCAGAAAAGAAGTCACCGTGGACGACATTAGTCGGGTGATTGTTCTTTCTCTGCGGCACCGTCTGCGCAAAGACCCTCTAGAGACGATTGATACAGGCTATAAAGTCGAACGGGTATTCCGTCGTGTTTTTGATGTTGCGGATGAAGATGCGGCTTAGGGGATCTCTCTCCTCTTGGTTCACGTCTCAAGGAGGCAAGAAGTACGCAAACTGTATGGAGATCGAGTAGAAAGGAATCCTGTTTCAATGGTTTAGCTCGTATGTCAAGCCCAACGGACGTAGAGGGATTAGAAACCCCAAGTAGATCAACCGACCTTCCTCGGATTACCCTCTTGACGATGTTCCGGTTGGGCTTATTTCAGATGGGCTTGGGTACGATGTCCATCCTGACCTTGGGCGTGTTGAATCGGATCCTCATTGATCAGAATCTCCTCGCTATCCCGGCAACGGTTGCCGGTGGTGCGCTGGCTATGTACCAACTGATTGCACCTGCCCGCGTTTTGTTTGGGCAAATGTCCGATTCCAAGACCATCTTTGGTTACCACCGCACTGGTTATGTCTGGATTGGTTCAGCTCTATTCGCCCTCTGCTCCTTTCTCGCAGTACAGGTTATCTGGCAACTATCCAATAATTTGGGATTGATGGAACCTTCCCGTGGCGCTTGGGCCTGGACTCCAGCTTCTATCGGTTGGGTCGGGCTTATGGCCTTGATGTTTGCCCTCTATGGTCTTTGTATCAGCTGTAGTTCGACGCCCTTTGCCGCACTTTTGGTAGATATTTCTGATGAAGAGGATCGTCCTAAATTGGTCGGGATTGTCTGGTCCATGCTGATGGTTGGGATTGTATTTGGTGCGGTAGTGAGTGGTCGACTCTTAAATGGTGTCACCCTGGAAACGCTCCAGGACTCAATCAATCGCTTGTTTATGATCGTTCCTGGTACCGTGTTTCTGCTGGGGCTGATCGCCACTTTTGGGGTGGAGAAAAAATATTCACGCTATACTTCCCGCTCTGTTCTCGTTGACCGGGAAGACAAAATCACGCTGGGCACTGCCCTGAAAGTGCTGACTGCTAGCCGTCAAACGGGTATCTTTTTTAGTTTTTTGATGGTGATGACCCTGAGTCTATTCATGCAGCAACCGATTCTGGAGCCTTATGCTGGAGAAGTTTTTGGGATGACGGTTTCTCAAAGCACTCAACTCAATGCTTTCTGGGGGACGGGAACCCTGATGGGCATGGCGGTCACTGGATTTTTGATTGTGCCTCGGTTAGGGAAGCAAAGAACCGCTGCCCTAGGTTGCCTTTTAGTTGCTTTCTGTTTTGGCTTGGTGCTGTTGGCCGGGTTTACCAAAACCCAAATTTTACTCCAGGGGTCCATGGTCCTTTTGGGACTTGGGTTTGGGGTGACTACCAATGCAGCGGTCAGCTTAATGCTAGACCTCACTGCTCCTGAAACGGCGGGGACCTTCATTGGGGCCTGGGGATTGGCCCAAGCGATGGCTCAAGCGCTTGCTACTCTGGCCGGGGGAGCCATGCTGGATATAGGACGCAGCCTCTTCACTGAACCTGTTCTAGCCTATGGGTTAGTGTTTACCCTAGAAGCATTGGGATTAGTGCTGGCCGTCTTCATGCTGCGTCGTGTCAATGTCCTGGAATTTCGCACCAACACCCGCCAGGCGATTAGCCAAGTTTTAGCGCAGGGGCTCGATTAGCATAGCTTTTAACGCTTCCAGTGGGCCCGCTTCACCACGGGGTTCCGCTGCTACTTTAAGGCAAGAGAAGTTCTATTACTTGGGCCTTTAGAAACCTAGATTAATGCCTGTGCCCGGCGTGCGGATGGTTACTCCACCATTTTGAACCCTGACTTGAGAATTGGGCGTAGCAACATTTATAGAAGGTCTGTCGTTGTAACCGTAATCAGCGTAGGGGTCATCGGAATTGTTCGTTTGGGAGGTGCTTTGCTGGGTATAGCCCCCATTCGTTGTATTCGAGCTATAGGTTGACTGAGTGCTCCGTGAGTACCCCGTAACGTTATCGGAGCTTGTAGTAGAACCTCGGGTGTAGGTATAGCCATTTCCATTGGTATAGCTATAGTTTCCAGGGTCAGCGGAAAAGTTATTACTACGACGACCAAGACAATAGGAGCGATACAAAGCTAATTTACGACCATTTGCTTCATAAGCTTTCCCTTGGCTTATTTTTTTTGAAAATTTAGAACAGAATTTGTCTATGTTCTGGGCCTCAGCTTTAGAAGAACTATTGACAACCACAGCTCCCAAAATCAGAGTTAACGCAAGTAAATAGCTAGTTTTAGACATAGCAGCATTCCTTCAACGTAGTAGTCAGTGGGGAGTTAGATAGATGATGCTCAATATAGGCCCAGATCCTAGAATTCATCATGGTTGCAAGCGTACCCGCAGTTGCGCATTCGCGTAAGGATATTGCGGGATTGCTCCGTAAAACGAGATATCTAACTCCTGCCTTCTTTTTCTACAGCTGCTTCTGCAGCTTTCTGCAGCTTAGCTTATGGATCACAGGCTTTGCCGTAGAGTTTGGTAAGATTATGCAGCCCTGAATAGACCATTAAAATGCCCAAAGCGCTTGTTAGTGACCCCATTGATCAGGCAGGAATCGATATCCTGTCACAAGTAGCCCAGGTGGATGTACGGACCGACCTGACCCCTGAGCAGCTCCTTGAATGTATCGGCGAATATGACGCTCTGATGATCCGTTCCGGCACTAAAGTGACCAAAGAGATCATTGAGCGAGGGCAGCGCCTAAAGATTATTGGGCGGGCAGGCGTTGGAGTAGATAACGTCGATGTAACAGCAGCCACGCGCAAAGGAATCGTGGTTGTCAATTCCCCCGAAGGGAACACGATTGCAGCAGCAGAGCATGCCATAGCCCTTATGCTGAGCCTTTCTCGTTACATACCTCAAGCCAGTGCCCTCCTGAAGAATGGAAAATGGCAACGCAATGCCTTTATCGGCACAGAAGTTTATAAGAAAACCTTGGCGGTCTTGGGTTTGGGGAAAATTGGCTCCCATGTCACTCGTGTCGCACGGGCTTTGGAAATGGAGGTCATTGCCTACGACCCCTATATCTCCGAAGACCGGGCCAACCAACTGGGGGTTCGCTTGGTAGACTTGCCGACAGCCTTCCGGGAAGCAGACTACATAACCCTGCATCTACCCAAGACGAAAGAAACGGAGAACCTGATCAATAAAGAGACGTTTGAGCTGATGAAGCCTACGGTAAGGATCATCAATTGTGCTCGCGGCGGCATCATCAACGAGCAAGACCTCTACGAAGCCCTAAGGGCCGGAAAAATTGCTGGGGCAGCGCTAGATGTATTTGCAGAAGAACCGCTCAAGAGCTCTCCCCTCTTTGAACTGGACCGGGAAATTGTACTCACGCCACACTTGGGTGCATCCACAGAAGAAGCCCAGAGCAATGTCGCCATTGATGTAGCCGAGCAAATTCGGGATGTCTTACTGGGTCTACCTGCTAAATCAGCGGTGAATATTCCTGGTTTCCGGCCCGAAGTCCTACAGGAATATAGAGCGGACTTGGGCTTAGCGGAAATCCTGGGAACGCTGGCAGGCCAACTGGTAGGAGGCCGGGTCGATACGTTGGAAGTGCGTCTTCAGGGAGATTTGGCCGGAATGAATCCCCAGCCTATCGTCGTAGCAGCCCTTAAAGGCCTCTTAACCCCAGCCCTAAGAGAGCGGGTCAACTACGTCAATGCCTCTATCGAAGCGAAAGAACGAGGCATCAAGGTCATTGAGACGCGGGATGATTCCACACGGGACTATGCCAGATCCCTTCACATCCGAGCGACCGCCGGTTTAGTCACTAAATCGGTCACGGGAGCAATTTTGGGAGATGAAGAGCCACGCATCATCAATATTGATGGCTTCCCGATTAACGTAGCGCCGACCCAGTACATGTTGATTACCTTGCACCGGGATATGCCAGGGATTATCGGCAAGGTCGGTTCTCTGTTGGGCAGCCACAATGTCAACATTGCCGGGATGCAGGTCGGCCGTAAAATCATTCGCGGGGATGCCGTCATGGTCGTTTCCCTGGACGACCCTCTAGCCGATGGTCTTATTTCTGAAATTGTTCAGGTTGCAGGGATTCGGGAAGCTTCGATGGTTGAATTGTAGCGTGGAGTGATCACAAGCTGCGTTGTAACACTCTTTTAGCGAAGCCTGGAGCAATGGTTTGATACTGTAGGAATAAAGCTAGATTCCCCATGCGCGAGGTCAATAATCATGAGCGATGGAAGTCCCAAACGGAATTTCCCGGAAGAAATCAACTTAATGGGCGGCCAGTTAGTCGATAAGGTCAAAGAACTCATTCAGGAGGGTAACGTCCGCAGAGTGACCATCAAGGACCACTCAGGCAAGATTCGCCTAGAGATACCCTTGACCCTTGGCGTAGTGAGTGCCGCAGGACTTACAATCTTTGCCCCGATTCTGGCAGCGGTGGGTGCTTTAGCCGCTTTAGTTACCCAGGCTAAGCTGGAAGTAGAGCGATATGAAGATGACAACAGAGAACCTGACAAAGGCCCGACTACCATCGATATTGATGGGGACGATATTGATGGGGATTAGCTAAAAAGGGATTAGATTACTTGGGGCTGGTTGGGGGCGCATCATTGTAGTGATACATACGCCTAGTTTTAGAATTAGCAAGCAGAAAGGAGAGCCAAGATGGCCGCTGAGCTATCCCTCATCCTAGATGTTGTAACCGTTTTGGGGGCTGCTTCGGTGGGGGGCTATCTTGCCAACCGCCTGGGCCAGCCCGTTCTGTTGGGATATCTGCTTAGTGGCGTAGTGGTTGGCCCTGCCGGTTTTGGCCTGCTCCACGATGGGGGGGAAATCCAAGTCCTGGCAGAAGTCGGGGTTGCGCTCCTGCTGTTTGCTCTAGGGGTCGAGTTTTCCATTAAGGAACTCCTCAAGGTCCGCAAGATCGCCTTGGGAGGCGGGACGCTCCAAATTCTATTAACTATTCTGCTGGGCGGGGGATTAGCCTATGCAACGGGCTGGGTAGACACGTTGCCCAAGGCCGTTTTCTTGGGGGCTGTCCTCGCCCTTTCCTCAACGGCGGTTGTTCTCAAGAGCCTGATTGAGCGCAACGAGGTTCAGACAGCTCATGGGCAGGCGATGTTAGCCATCCTCATTGCCCAAGACCTGGGCTTAGGATTGATGCTGGCCGTGCTGCCTGCCCTTACCCAACCTCCTGAAGCCCTGGGGGGAGCTTTGCTATGGGCCGTCCTGAAAGCGATGCTGTTTATTACGGGAGCCGTGGTTGTAGGAGTGTGGCTTATCCCACCCCTCATGAAACGGATTGCGCAGACGGGTTCACAAGAATTGTTTGTCCTTAGTGTCTTCTCCCTCTGTCTAGGCGTAGCCATATTAACAGCGTCTATCGGGCTGGGGATTGCGATGGGAGCCTTCGTGGCAGGATTGATGATCTCCGAGGTGGAATATGCGGACCAAGCCCTCGATCGGGTGCTGCCGATGCGGGATATCTTTGCGACTTTGTTCTTTGCATCCATCGGTACCCTGATTGATCCGGCGTTTCTATGGGCCAATATCCCCGTCCTGCTGGGTCTGGTTATGGTGGTCATGCTCGGCAAAGCGCTAATTGTAATTCCCCTCGTTGCCTTATTTGGCTACCCCCTCAAGACAGCGATCATCGTTGGTCTCGGCATCAATCAGATTGGGGAGTTCTCTTTCGTCTTAGCGAGCGTCGCCAAAAATCTAGGTCTTTTTACTGATACGCTCTACGGGCTGACCGTTGGGACGACCGCCATTACGTTGGTGATCACGCCCTTTTTGCTAAAGAACGCTCCGTATATTTTTGATCGACTGGAAGCTCTACCCGTCATCGGTCCTTTGCTCAGAGCAAGTCAGGCCCCTAAAGCATTTGGCATAGAGGAAGGGCTTTCTGGTCACATCATCATCGCTGGCTACGGACAGGTCGGTCAGACCCTCCTGAGGATGCTCAAGTCTCAGGGACATCAGGTTCTGGTTATTGATAATAACGAGGCAACAGTCCAGGCGCTGAGAGACAAGTTGGATATTCCCTACGTATACGGCGATGCCTCCAGCGAACTGGTGCTGCACAAAGCACAAGTGTCCCGTGCAAAAGCTTTGGCGATCGCCCTGCCCGACCCCATGGCTACCCGCTTAACCCTGAAAAGGGCTCTTAGTCTTGCGCCAGACCTGGATGTCACCGCACGCGCTCACAATGATTCTGAAATCGAGGCCTTGTATCAATTAGGAGCTTGGGAAGTAGTCCAACCTGAATTTGAAGCATCTCTGGCCATGGGAACCCATATGCTCGTGAGCCTGGGGGGACAGACCCCTACGGTGAAACAAGAGGTGGAAGCCTGCCGCGCTGGGCATTACCGAACAATTCTGCCAGAGCGCCCAAGCTTTATGGTGGCCAATGACCTAGCAGCAGCGGTGGAGGGTTTGGAAGGCGATTGGTTTACCCTAGCGCCAGATAGCCCTTTGGTTGGACTTACCCTGGCCCAGGCCGATATTCGCCGCTTGACGGGGGCGACGGTGATGCAAATCCAGCGGGAACGTGAAATTAATCGTTTTCCCAATGCCCAAACCATCCTAAGCGCTGGGGACCGCTTGCTGGTAGTGGGGACCGAAGAGGAAGACCGTGCTTTCCAAGAGTTACTGAAGGGCTCAGCCCAGTTCAGCGCCGGACGACCCGAACGCTGGCTAGAAATACCAAAGAGTTCTTGGGTTGTCGGTCAAAGTCTTGGGGAAATAGACCTGCGCCAACGCTATGGAATCCTGGTTCAAGCCATACAGCGGGAAGAAAAAATTCTCCGCTTCCCGGATGCAGCCATGAAACTACGGGACGGAGACCGTTTAAAGGTCTGTGGTAAAACAGAGGCGATCGAGCAATGGGAGGCACAAATGCAACAGTTGGTACACATCTCTACCACGAGAGAACCCAACTAAGTCATAGCGTAGAAAAAAACGAGCTGAACTAAACTGATAACACCCACATTTTTTTCTACGCGTGCTCCCGATGAGATCGGCCCGATTCAGCAAAAGATTAAAGGCCCTCAGACGTCCTCCTGCTCCTATACGCATCGTGGTGCAAGATGGGCGTTATGAATTTCAGGGACTGGGCGCTTGGTATTCTTACTGGCGCGACCCCTACCATTTGATGCTGACAGTTCCCTGGCCTGGCTTTTTATTCCTGATTGCCCTGGCCTACCTAGGGATCAATGGGCTATTTGCCTTGGCTTACCTGATAGGCGGCGATAGCATCGCCAACGCTCACCCTGGTTCTTTTGTCGATGACTTTTTCTTCAGCGTGCAGACGTTTGCTTCCATCGGCTATGGGGTAATGACCCCCAAAACATTCTATGCCAACGTTTTGGTTACATTTGAGGCTTGGGTTGGACTTTTGAGCCTTGCAGTGATCACGGGTTTAGCTTTTGCTCGGTTTTCTCGGCCTACCGCTCGTGTGCTCTTCAGTGAGGTGGCCGTGATTACTCCCTATCAAGGGGTACCCACCCTCATGTTCCGGGCAGCCAATCAACGCCAGAACCAAGTCTTAGAAGCCCAAATGCTAGTGTACCTAATGCTGGATGAAATCAGTGCTGAAGGTACTCGTATGCGCCGGTTTTACGACCTCAACCTAACCCGTAACCGTACCCCCAGTTTCGTGCTGACTTGGACAGCGATGCATCCCATTGATGAACAGAGTCCTCTCTATGGAATTTCTAAGGAATCCTTACTGCAAGCAAAGGCTACTTTTTCAGTCTCTCTGAGTGGTATTGACGAAACCGTCAACCAGACTATCTATGCCCGTCATATCTATGCAGCCCAAGATATTCGGGAAAACCACCGATTGGTAGACATTTTTTACGAGACCCCTGAGGGTCATCGTGAAATCGATTACACTAAGTTCCATGACGTGGTGCCCATCATCGAGAAGGAAAACCGAGAAGGCCCCCCCATAGCTTCTTCAAAGGCAGAAAATATCTAGAAGAAATCTTCAGTTCCTGTCGTGTAAGGGTTTGGTAGTGCCAAACCCTTACACGACTCCACTCGAGCGAGAAAAGCTCTAAATAACCGTACCGTCGGCAATCACTCCATTTTTAGGGATAACAACGATACCGCTGCGGATATAGAAAGTGCCGTCTGCACTGCCCCCTTCTTCCACTTGGTCCTTGTTGAGAATTTGGACATGAGCGCCAATCCGAGCGTTCTTATCGATGATGGCACCCTTGATATGGGATTGTTCACCGATTCCAACCGCAGGAAGACCGGAGGCCCGACTCGTCTCCCGGTCAGCAGCTCTTTCATAATAATCAGCGCCCATCAGCAGAGAATCCTCGATCACAGCCCCTTGGCCGATTCGGGTTCTCAAACCCACTACAGAATGGTGAATTTTTGCCTGTTTGATCAGGCACCCTTCGGAAACGATGGACCGGGAAATCTGACTATCGAGAATCTTGGAAGGAGGTAAAAATCGGGGTCTGGTATAGATAGGAGCATCCTCTTCGTAGAAACTAAAGGGTGGATTTGGTTGCTCTGTCAAGGCCAGATTTGCCTCATAGAAAGAACGCACGGTTCCAATATCTTCCCAATAACCATCGAAAAGATAAGCCCGAACATTGTAGTGGTTATGAATTGCTTTGGGCAAAATATCCTTGCCAAAATCAGTCTGGCTTTCATCATTTTCTAACAACTTAATCATTGCTTCTTTACTGAAGACATAGATTCCCATCGAAGCGATGTAGGGCTTGCTTAGAGCAGTCTCAGCATCCAAGCCCAAGGCCGTCGTGTCTACGCGAGCATCAAGCAATGCTTGCCCTTCTGGCTTTTCTACAAAAGATAAGACTTCACCCTCTGGACTTGTTTTGATCAAGCCAAAAGAAGAAGCATCCCGTTCCTCCATCGGCAGAACCGCAATGGTAATGTCCGCTTTTTTTTCTCGATGTTGATCCACAAATTTGCTGTAGTCCATTCGGTAGAGATGGTCCCCCGAAAGAATCAGATATTCTGAGACATCAAAGGAGCGAAGGAGCCAGAGATACTGACGTACCGCATCAGCGGTCCCTTGAAACCAATTCGGATTTTCGTCGGTTTGCTCTGCAGCGAGGATTTCTACAAAACCATCGGAGAAAAGGTCGAAGGTATAGGTCTGGGAAATATGCCGATTCAAGGAGACCGAATTGAACTGGGTCAGAACGTGAATTTTTTGAATGCCCGAATTGATGCAATTACTTACAGGAATATCAATCAAGCGATATTTTCCGCCCAAGGGCACCGCAGGCTTTGCTCTCCTCTTCGTCAAGGGATATAGCCTTGAGCCTTTACCACCCCCCAAAATGATAGCCAAAACCCGCTTCATCATCGTGCGTCCTCTTTTTATTACCTCTCCTATACAGCGTATGACGGCGTAATCCCAGACGGGGGGAACCTCGCAATCAAAATTAAGATATGGTCTAACAGCCCCGATCAAGATCAGGACTCTACGGGTAGAGTGCAAACAAATCTGCACAAATGCCTGAATTCAGCTCTACACCCTTGACAAAGGAGAATTATCTATAGATCATGCATGTGTGAGGAGTCTATATGTAGAGATCTATGGCCCGTCCCCGTCAATGCCCATGCTGCCATCGCTCCCTTCAATCCATCGCTCAGCTAGACGATGGCTTGGTTCGTTGTGAATGGCACGGCCTTTTTCATTGGGAGCCTCGTTACCGCCGCCTCCGGCATTTAACTAGTCGGCAAGCCTGGAATGTGGACATAACGGGGCAAATTATTGCTCCGGGAGGGCTTTCAAAGGGCCTAGAGCCTAGAACCAAGCACAAACCCGTGAGACTGCCCGACCTTCCCTAACTTGATTATTGAGCCGCTTTTGCAACGCCCTGAACGTGCTTCAAGGCATCCAAGACTTCCTCACTGTGCCGAAAAGGGTTCACCAAGATGAATGTCTGCCGGAGTTTGCCTTGGGGGTCGATTAAGAACGTACTGCGTTGTCCACCCTCGGATTGGTACTGTTTGGCCAGGGTTTCTTTCTGGTCCGAGACAAGAGGAAATTTCAAACCCACCGCATTACAAAATTTTTTATGGGACTCGATCGAGTCAGCACTTACTCCCAAGACTTGAGCATTTAACGCTTCATACTTGGGCATGTCGTTTTGGAACTTGCGCGCTTCAATGGTGCAGCCAGGAGTGAAGTTCGCAGGATAAAAGTAAAGTACAAGCCACTTACCTCGAAAATCTGCAAGCTTAAGGTTCTTTCCTTGGCTGCTGGGAAGATCAAAACTGGGAGCTGGACGCCCTATTTCTAGATTGGCAGCAAAGGCTGAAGCCCCTAATAACGGCACTGAACTACAAAAAGCGATGAAGCTCAAAGCTGAAAACAAAAGAGTGCGACGAAACATAACAATATTCTTAGAAAGCTCTTATTAGCATAACGCTCAGCATTAAGAACTGTAATAGCTCCTTAAGCAAGCATAAAGTTTTTCAAGGATTTACAACAGAAAAGATTCTCCCCTGAGGATAATTCTCATAAATACCTCCCCCCCAGCTTAAGAATTTGGCACATCCTCAGATCGGGCACCGATTTCTCTGCATTAGGCCAAAGCCTTCTGGGCAAAGCCCTATACCAAATATTCATCCTTGGGATACCCTTCCCCGGTACACCCCTCTGGCCCCTTGTAAAGTTTTACACTGTAAATGAAGATGCGTTACAGCTTGTAATCGATGCTGTTGAGCGATTCAAGAGTCGCGGTACACTGCCTTTTAAGACGTAAGAAGTATAGCCATGTCTGAGAAACGCATAGAAGAACTGCAAGCTCTCTTAGCCGGTAGTAACCGTGTTGGTCAAATCCGAGCAGCCCTCGATCTCGTTAACGTGGGCAATCAACAAGCAGAAGACATCTTGATTTCTGCTTTAGGCAACAGCAACGAACACTCCCGTGCCTGTGCAGCTATGGCCTTGGGCAAGATGGGCAGCGTCAGAGCTTTACCTCGCTTAGAAAAACTTTTACAAGGCAATACGTTTACCCATTTTTTTAGAGAGCGTTCTCCTGAAGTGCGGCAGACTATCGCCTTTGTATTGAGCCAGATTGGTCAGCCCAGTTCAGTGACCGCACTAGAGTATGCAGCCCAAAATGATGAATCAGAAGAAGTACGGATTGAGGCAAAGGCAGCCCTAGAGACACTCACTATCAAATCTAAGTAAATATACTTAAGTTTAAGGGTATCCTTTAGAACAGCCAGGAGAAAGGAGCTCCTAGTACGCTTATGTAATCTGCGTGCTTATACGCTTCTAAACTCTGAATTTATGGTTGAGGATGGACCTTTAAACCATCGCAAGCATAGTCTACATAAAACGTACTGAGGGGTTGCTTTAAATGCGTGTAACGGTCGTAGGAACAGGGTATGTTGGCCTAGTTACGGGTGCCTGTCTGGCTGAAATTGGTCACCAGGTCGTCTGTGTTGATAACAACGAATCTAAGATTGAAGCCTTAAATAGAGGACACATCCCGATCTACGAGCCGGGACTGGAAGATATTGTCCGTCGTTGCTCTGGTCAAACCCTGTCTTTCACGACAGATCTTGGGCCCAATGTTCGTTCTGCAGAAGTAGTTTTTATCGCAGTCGGAACACCTTCCACACCGACAGGGGAAGCTGACCTCCGCTATGTAGAGGCCGTAGCCAAAGGAATCGGTCAGCACCTAGATGGTCAGTACCGAGTCGTCGTTAATAAGTCCACCGTACCCATCGGTTCTGGAGACTGGGTTCAGATGCTCATTTTGGATGGAGCCGCACAGATTGCAGACCAGCAGGCTGTCAGCGCTGGAGCACCCATCGCCAAACCCAATGCGCTGAATTTTGATGTAGTCAGCAATCCCGAGTTTCTACGGGAAGGTACCGCCGTTTGGGATACGTTCAATCCGGACCGCATTGTAGTGGGATCCGGTAGCGCACAGGCCATAGAACTCATGCAGCGCCTTTACAGACCGATTCTTGACCGAGAATTCGCTGAAGATAAAACCTTAGGTCCCGTTCCTTTCGTGGTCACAGACCTTTCCTCTGCGGAAATGATTAAGTATGCCGCCAATGCTTTTTTAGCCACCAAAATCAGCTTCATTAACGAAGTCGCCAATATCTGCGAACGAGTGGGTGCTGATGTCACCCAAGTAGCCCGGGGTATGGGTTTAGACTCTCGGATTGGGACCAAGTTTCTCAATGCAGGACTGGGTTGGGGGGGAAGCTGCTTTCCGAAAGATGTTTCAGCGTTGGTTCACACCGCTGCCGATTATGGCTATGATACCAAGATCCTAAAAGCAGCGATTGTGGTTAATGAAAGCCAGCGCAACCACATTATTGAACGACTCCAGCAGGAACTCAAGGTTTTAAAGGGTAAAACGATTGGTCTTTTAGGCCTGACCTTTAAGCCCGATACGGATGATATGCGGGATGCTCCCTCTTTGACACTGATTCATCAGTTGAGCAAGTTGGGTGCCAAGGTGAAAGCCTACGACCCCATTGTTTCAGCATCCGGCATTAGGGAAGGCCTCTCTGATGTTTTGGTGGAGACAGACGCACTGCGACTAGCCCAAGGCTGCGATGCCCTAGTTCTGGTCACAGAATGGAAAGAATTCCAATCCTTAGACCTGGAGTCCATGGCTAACCTGATGCACAGACCTGTTCTCGTCGATGCTCGGAATTTCTTGGACCGAGACGCGGTTTCTAAGGGAGGTTTCTTCTATATCGGGGTAGGGAGATGAGAATTCTTGTTACAGGAGGAGCCGGTTTTGTCGGTTCCCACCTCATTGACCGCCTTCTAGAACAAGGTCACGAAGTTCTTTGTTTGGACAACCTTTTCACCGGAAGAAAAGAAAATATTGCACCCCACCTGGGGAACTATCGGTTCGAATTTATCCGCCACGATATCATCGAGCCTATCCTCCTCGAAGTAGACCAGATCTATAATCTGGCCTGCCCTGCTTCCCCCGTGCATTACCAACACAATCCGGTCAAGACCATTAAAACCAGTGTGCTGGGAACCTTGAATATGTTGGGTTTGGCAAAAAGGGTAAAAGCCCGCATTCTTCAGGCCTCTACTTCTGAAGTTTATGGCGATCCTCACGTCCATCCTCAGGAAGAATCCTACTGGGGAAATGTGAATCCAATTGGGAGTAGGAGCTGTTATGACGAAGGCAAACGGGTAGCAGAAACGCTGATGTTTGATTACCATCGACAGAATAATGTTGACATCCGGGTAATTCGTATTTTTAATACCTACGGACCTCGGATGTTAGAAGATGATGGGCGGGTTGTCAGTAACTTTATTGTGCAGGCGCTCAAAGGCGAACCCCTAACAGTCTATGGAGAAGGGCAACAAACCCGTAGTTTCTGTTATGTCAGTGACCTTGTTGAAGGCATGATGCGCTTGATGAATAGCGAACATATTGGGCCCATCAATATAGGTAATCCTGGAGAATTTACAATTTTAGAATTGGCCAAAAAAGTAAAGGCTATGACGGGAAGCAGCTCCGAAATTGTCTACAAGCCCCTGCCTCAAGATGACCCAAAACAGCGACAACCTGATATTACTAAGGCCCAAACTTTGCTGGGCTGGAATCCAGGAATTCCTCTGGAGGTTGGCCTAGAACGGACCATTGGCGATTTTGCCCAACGGATGAGCGTTCAGGTAGAAGTTAAGTTAGCACGATAGGAAATCCCGCGAGCCCTCCTTCCGGAAGGAGGGCTATTTTCTAGTAGGACTATAGAGGCGCAATTTTAAGAAATTTCACTTTTGGATTACGTTCCACCATATTGTCGCAGCCCCATTCATTCTTGAAGAGAATAACAAATCGACCATGATGGTCTTTTACGCCGACAGTATCAAAGTACCAATCCAAGTTCGCTATATCCTCAGGGGTTCCTTGAATCCAACGGGCCAGGCGATAGGGAAGGGGTTCTAAGATCGTTTCGACATTATATTCACTCTCTAAACGAAAGCGGACCACATCAAATTGCAGTTGACCGACAGCAGCAAGGATCGGGTCTCGCTTGGCATCATCTTGGTAATACATCACCTGAACAGCGCCTTCTTCTTGCAGTTCACTCAATCCTTTTTGGAATTGTTTGTACTTAGAAGGAACAGGGTTGCGCAGCAAAGCAAAGTATTCAGGGGCAAATTGAGGGATCCCTTCAAACTGGAGGGAAGTACCGGCACAGACCGTATCGCCAATTGCAAATACACCTGGGTTCATTAAGCCGACAATGTCTCCTGCATAAGCTTCTTCGACGATTTCACGGTCTTGGGCAAAGAGTTTTTGAGGACGGGTAAGACGAATTTTCTTCCCAGAACGCATGTGCTGGACAATCATATCTTTTTCAAAACGGCCCGAACAGACCCGGATAAAGGCGACCCGGTCACGGTGTTTGGGATCCATATTGGCTTGGATTTTGAAGACAAATCCACTAAAGGCTTCTTCTTCAGGACTGACCACTCCCTGACTAGTCAATTGGGGACCAGGAGGAGCAGCATATTGAATGAACGTATCGAAAAATAGCTGAACTCCAAAATTGGTCATGGCCGAGCCAAAGAAGACAGGGGATAGGAGACCTCGGTGGATACGCTCTAAGTTAAATTCTTCGCCAGCCCCTTCTAGCACTTCCATATCATCGAGGAGTTGCTTGTAGAGTTCTGCGCCTACTAGCTCTTTAAGCGCCCCATCATAGAGATCCCGCACTTGAACAGGCGCTTGTTTTTTACCTCTGGATACCCGTTCAAATAGATGCACGCTGTGGGTAAGACGATCGTAGACTCCACGGAAGGTATCTCCTGAGCCAATCGGCCAGTTAGCAGGATAAACCCCAATGCCTAGCGTACGTTCAATTTCATCGAGGAGTTCGAGCGGTTCGCGGCCCGGACGGTCCATCTTATTGACAAAGGTGAAAATGGGCAGTCCCCGCATCCGACAAACATCGAAGAGCTTGCGGGTCTGTGGCTCAATCCCTTTAGCTGCGTCAATTAGCATAACGGCATTGTCCGCTGCCGCTAGAGTCCGGTAGGTGTCTTCACTAAAGTCTTGGTGGCCTGGAGTATCCAGGAGGTTGATGTACCAGTCGTGATAAGGAAACTGCAAAACCGTACTGGTAATCGAAATTCCCCGCTGCTTTTCCAGCTCCATCCAGTCGGAGGTGGCCCGACGTTGGTCGCCCCGTGCTTTAACCGCCCCCGCCAAGTTAATCGCCTCTCCATACAGAAGGAGCTTCTCGGTAAGCGTAGTCTTCCCCGCATCTGGGTGGGAAATAATCGCAAAGTTACGGCGACGGGATACCTGTTCGGCAAGAGCGGTCATGATTCTTCTAGGGTCCAAGCTTTTACAGCCTAACAAGAATCAGGGAACACCGCCCGATCCAATGTGGGCTCCGTTTCGATGACACAATATTTCAAGCAACATGAGTGCACTGATGACGAACCTAAATACTGAATTTTGACCCTCAACCAAAAATTATTAGACTCCATTAAAAGAAAGGATTGGAAAACCTATGAAAGCCTTTCCGCTGCTTCGATTACAGCTTTAGAGCCAGAAGCCAATGGCCAATGCGTAGAAGGTTTAGCCTTTCACAAATTCTATTTCGAGCTGGGAGGGGCCGAAGGCTCATGCAACATAACTATGTGTTCTTCCTATGCCCGGGTCGTGAGAGATATAGCCATCCTTAGCTACATCCGTCTAGACCAGCGAATAGATGAAACGAATGCCCCTATTACCAAATCAACGGAAGAAACTCGGGTTTGACAACACATTGAACAAGATCGGCAACAGATTCATTTACATCGCTCCCCTATTTGAATAAGAGTTAGACGCCGTACTTGCCTGATCTTTCGACATTGTGTCAAATCAGCTTAACATTCTTCTTACCTTACCTTGCACCATTTCTACAGTAGGGATGAGGCGAGATATTTTTTTGGAAATTGCTCCCAGGCCCAACAGATTAGCGGGTCTTTTGCCCATATATGAAGTTCGATCAAGAATGTCGAAAAATCGCTCCTTGAACTTATAGTTATAATCAACATGCCAGGGCTTCACTCTGCCAAGAAAGTGAATAATCCCATCATTGAAATCCTCAGAAGCATTATGTTTAGCTGTATTCCATTTCGCATCTAAATTCAGCCATTTATCTTCCAACAAGATGTTGAGTATATCCTGATCCACTAGATCAAGAAGATCATACTTTTCAACGCCAATTTTGATTGCTTGCGGACCAATTTCATTCTTCCTCCAAGCATCAATATCAATTAGCATGACTCCAGAGTTAAAATACAACGATGGATTTTTTAGCCCCAACTTATCTTGGAAGCGAGCGAGTTGAACCTCATTAAACGAGGAAATATCACGAACACAGCCTGTGATATTTCCCATCAAATCAGTGTTGTAGAGTTCTGCGATGTCTGAACAAACAATCAGATCAGTATCTAGATACAGGCAACGAGAAAGATTGGGAAGATATTCATCCAGGTATAGACGAGCATAAGCTGCTTTGCTTTTTACGAAAAGTGTTGTGCGAAAAGGGGCAACCTTACTCTCCTCAAAAGGGAAAAATTCTATCGTCCCAGCATTCGGCATTTTCCAAGAATTAATCAAGTCTAGTTGTTCGCTGGGCTTTAAGTTCACTGACAGGATATAGACATTACAAGTAGCGCTACAATGTTCGAGAACAGAGCGAACCGTGACGGCTAATCCCCACAAATTGTTGGAATCTGTTGCTAAAACAAGGTTGATCATGAAAACTTCCCTTAATTGACTGGCTGGAATAATCGTTCGGTAGAACTAGTCAGTCAGATGTTTAAGCGTGCGTCGCAATTTACCCACTTCTCCCTATTAGAGGAGCAATAGAGAGAACCTTTTCCCTTGAAAATCGTCCCACCCCCCAGATACAGCGGATCGCGCCTCTGTGATACACACCGAAAATCTTATAATCCTTTCTAAACAAAGCTTTTAGTCATTACAAATGTACTTCATCAAGCTGAAATCCGCTGTAATTGATGGCCTCCTAACGGTGGGAATCAATTATCTAGAAGCATTCTTCACGCGGACCGCACCACAGAGGAAATTGCCCTTCGCAGAATTCTCATCGGTGTGCGACTTTCCCACGTCTGCCAATCCCATATCACCGGATCATCTCGATCCAGATGGTCGCTCACCATGCGTCCCAGTCTCTCTACCTGGATCAGCACTTCTTCTCCGAGTTGAAGTTCCATTGCCGCCGCGTTCTCTTTCGCCTGAGCAACCGTGTCAGCTCCGACAATCGCGCAGGTGTTGGGTTTGGAGAGTACCCAGGCCAGGGCCAATTGGGCGGGTGTCATCCCCAGTTGCAGGGAGAGGGCTTCGAATTTGACCATCGACCGCTGGGTGCGGGCGTAGTGCTTGCCCTGGAAGAGCTTGTTCATCGACCGCACATCGTGGCGATCGAACCGGGGCTTGGCTGCGAACCTGCGGGCGAGAAGGCCCTGGGCCAGAGGGGAATACGCTAACAGCAAGATACCGTTTTCATCACAGTAAGCCCTCAGTTTCTGTTCGACATGGCACCAGAAGAGCGAGTGGGGGATCTGCAAGCTGTCGATCTGGGCATGCTGGCGTGCCTCAATCAGTTCGATCAGAGAAAAGTTGCCGACACCAATTGCCCGGATCTTGCCTTGGTGCTTCAGTTCGTTCAGGGCTGCCATCGTCTCCGAGAGCGGGACCCTTTCACTGCCCCACTGGCCCGCTGGCCAGTGGATTTCGTAGAGATCGATAAAGTCCGTCGCCAGATTTTTGAGCGATTGCTCGCATGAGGCGATCACCTGCTCGTAGCGCAGATTGTGGGCTTCGACCTTCGTCAGGTAGGCGACCTGGTCGCGCCATCTACCCAGGCAACTGCCGAGCAAGCGTTCGGCGTAACCGTCTGCGTAAGACAGCGCAGTATCGAAGGCCGTCACGCCCGCATCGAAAGCAGCAACGAGGGCCTTTCGGGTCTCCGCTTCTGCAACCCCGCTCCAATGTTCGCTGGCCTGACCGGTTCCAAAAACGAGGGGTGAAATCATCACATCTGACCGTCCCAATTGTCGCAACTGCATAGGTTCCTAGGTGAGTTATGTGGAAATAGTTTTGCTGGTGAAATGGTTCGAGAAACGCCACAGTGCCTATAAACACGCCACATGGTTTGAGCACGACCATTCGTCGGGGCGAACTCACGAAGGCCCAATGGCAGTATTAGAGCGAGCTGCTGCCAGTCAGCCAAGGTCGAAAGCTGCTTCGGCTGACTAGAGCATTATCCGGGCGTACCAGTCCGTCGCTGGAACCAGGAGAGAATTAACTCACAATCTGCAGGGGGCGGGTTGGTGTGAAGCGGGCCAGTTGCTCTTGCCAGAGGCGATCTGCGAGGCGTCCCATCGGCAGTTCGACGTCATCGAAGCTGAGCACCGCATCCATGGGTAGATCTCGCTTCAGGCGGCACCCCTCGCTCAGGCCCATGGGCAACAAGTTCTCGACCCGACAGAGGTCAGCATTGTCGATCGTGCCGTAGCAGGTGAAACCACCAATACCATCGAGGACTTCGCCCGCTTTGAGGTTGCGCTTGGCAACGGTGATCACCTCGCAGACCGGAGCGCCCTGCGGAGCGAGGGCCGCGTCACCAAATAGTACTGCCCGTGCCACCGACATCGGGGCTTCCAGGGGGCTGAGATGGTAAGGGGTGTAGAAGGTGTATAGGGGGCCGTCACCCATCTTGTAGATCTTCAAGTAGCGTTGCCGGAGCGGCTGATCGGTGTGGGCAAGCACGAACACACCGAAGCTGGGTTGGGCACCAAGGATGTAATCGACCAGCCCAGGTCCACAAAGCAGTTCGTCGAGCGCAAACAGGCCCACCGCTTCGTCGACGTGAGAGCAGCGTGGCCCGTACATACCGCGTCGGCCTACCCGGAAGCCGGTGGCGTTGGCGACAGTGGCCATCTCCATGGCGATCTTCGTGCCGTCGGCGAAGGAGGTGACGTGCTTGGGGCGCTGGAAGTGTTGAGCGGCCCAAGCCTTTTGCGTCTCAGGAGTGCGGCGGTGGTCAAGCAGGCTTTTGATGTTGCCAGCCATCACTGGTCGCAGGCCAAGGGCGCGTACCTGGCGGCACAAGTTCATCAGCACGCCGGGCTGGTCGCCGTCAGCATCAGAGAAGACAACATTGGCTTGGTCGGCGTAGCATTTGAGGATTGGGCCGAGGGTGGCGTCCAGTTCAGCGTTCATCAGAATGACATGTTTGCCCTGCTCGATAGCGGCAAGCACCACCTGGGCTCCATACTCGACTTCACCGGTAATCTCGATGATGGCATCGACCACCCCCGCCTCGGTGACCACCCGTGGGTCATCGGTGATAGCGTAGCAGCCGCGGTCACAGGCCGCCTCCAATTGCGCTACCGAATTTACAATCACAACATCATCCACCCCGGCTTCGCGGTAGGCACGCTCGGCCTCGCTGAGTGTGCGGTTGACCACCGCCACTAGGCGCATACCGGGGGTGGCAGTCAGAAGCTGCAGGGCAAGGCCGCGCCCAGCGAAACCAGCCCCGACGACGGCGACGCGGATCGGATTTGCCTGTTCGTGGCGGCGAGCCAGGGCGGTATCGACAAGGATCATGGGTGTATTTCTCCTGGAGTAGATGATAAGGACAAATTCAGGCCCGCGAAGTCGGGCCAGGTGGTCCAGGTGGTGTCTTTAGGCGACAGGATTGCGTCAGGGATCGGCCAGACGATGCCGAAGGTCGGGTCGTTCCAGCGGATGCCGGACTCAGCCCCTGGGGCGTAATGGGCGCTGACGGAGTACAGCGTCTCGGCACCGTCGCTGAGTGCCTGGTAACCATGGGCGCACCCGGCTGGCACGTAGAGCATCCGCCGATTGGCGGCCGACAGTTCCACCCCGAACCAGCGACCAAAGGCTGGTGAGCTGGGGCGGACGTCCACGATCACGTCGTAAATTGCCCCGGCAATGCAGCGCATGAGCTTTGCCTCGCCGTGGGGTGGCTTCTGGTAGTGCAGGCCTCGCAGCGTGCCGGCCCGTTGGTTGTAGGACAGATTGGTCTGCACGAAAGGCTCAACGATACCGTGCTCGGCGAACTCCACTTCGCACCAGACGCGAGCGAAAAATCCCCGTTCGTCAGTGCGGGGTTCGAGATCGATAAGCCAGGCACCGGGGATCGGGGTGGAATCGAAGCGCATCGTTCACCTCACCCCAGAGGGAACTTGCCAGAACAGATCGCGGTCCACCTGACCGGTTTCTAGCAGGTAACGAATCTGTTTTAGCCGAGTGTAGCCCCGAAAGTCGAACGTATCGTTATCCATGGCCACAGATTCGAAGACCTCGCGCAGTTGGCGGGCACCATCCGCTACTCGGTAGCGGCAGCGGAAGGTCGGCAGCAGGCGGCGGATTTTGGCGAAGGACACCCGGTAGTCGCGCTTATCGGAGGGGTTGGCCCCGATCACCAGCTCACAGTCTGGGAAAGCTTCCGAGACGATGCGTGCGATGTCACGCACCTGATAGTTTTCTTCATCGTCGCCGACGTTCATCGCCTGTTTGTGGACGACCTCGCGGGGCGCTTCTAGGGCGCAGGCAGCAGCCTGGCAGATATCGAGCACGTGCACAAAGGGCCGCCAGGGTGTGCCGTCCGATTCGAGCACCAGTCTGCCGCTTGTCCAAGCCAGTCCTGCCAGATTGTTGACAACCAGGTCGAAACGCATACGCGGCGAGGGGCCGTAGGCGGTGGCGTTGCGCAGGAAAATCGGCGAGAAGCTGTCACAGGCCATGTCCGCCAGGTCGCGCTCAACCAGGAGCTTGCACTGGGCGTAGGCAGTGAGCGGATTGGTGGGCGATTCCTCGGTGCTCGGGCTGCCGTCGCCGGTGGCTCCGTAAACTGAACAGGACGAGAAGTACACGAAGCGTTGCACACCTGCCTGCTGCGCCAAGGTGGCCAGGCGCACGGTGCCAAGATGATTGATCTCGAAAGTGAGATCCGGGTTGAGTTGCCCGACCGGGTCGTTGGACAGCTCCGCTAGGTGAACCACTGCGTCGAAACCCGCCAGATCTGAACCCTGGACCTGACGGATGTCCTTGCAGATGTGGGTAGGACGGCGCGGCACCCCATCATACAACCAGCCAATCTTGTAGAAGCCGGTGTCGAGGCCGGTGACGTCGTGGCCGCGCTCGGTGAGCACGGCAGTAAGCAGGGTACCGATGTAACCGTCGGTACCAGTGACCAGGATGTTCATGGTGATTTAGGTGGGTAGAGAACTTGGGAGTGTAATGCGTCGGGCAATGCGGTCGACTACCATCTGAGCGATGGGGATCGCGGCAGTGGCAGCGGGAGAGGGGGCGTTGCACAGATGGATCGAGTCGGGGCCTTCAACAATTGCAAAGTCCTGCATAGTCACCACACCTTCCATGGAGCCTGTTTGCTATTCCAGAGGCCTTCGAGCACCTTCTTGTCCCGCAGGGTGTCCATCGGCTGCCAGAAACCATTGTGCCGAAAGGCAGAAAGCTGCCCGTAGGCTGCAAGCTTGGTCAGGGGTTCTTGCTCCCAGACGGTCAGGTCTCCCTCGATAAAATCGATCACCTCTGGCTCCAGCACGAAAAATCCGCCGTTGATCCAGGCTTCATCCCCGTCTTTTTTCTCACGAAAACTGGAGATAGCTGTTTGATCCTGGGGTAGTGAAATAACACCGAATCGTCCTGGCGGTTTGACCGCTGTCATAGTAGCCAGCCTTCCCTCGGCGCGGTGGAATGCAATCAGCCCCGCGATGTCCACGTCACTCACCCCGTCACCGTAGGTAAAGCAGAACGTTTCGTCGCCAATGTGCTCGCGCACCCGCCGCAGCCGTCCGCCGGTCATCGATTCAAGACCCGTGTCTACCAACGTTACGCGCCAAGGTTCGGCATGGCGGCTGTGCACCTCCATCTGGTTGGTGCTCATGTTGAAGGTGATATCGGACTCGTAGAGGAAGTAGTTGGCGAAGTACTCCTTGATGAGGTGCCCACGATATCCCAGACAAATGATAAAGTCGGTGATTCCAAAAGCCGTGTAAGTCTTCATGATGTGCCACAGGATGGGCCGATGGCCAATTTCGACCATGGGCTTGGGTTTGACCTGGGTTTCTTCGCTCAAGCGAGTGCCTAGGCCCCCCGCCAGCAGGACTGCTTTCATAGAGGTTTCCTCGAGTGTATGTGTGTTTGTCAGTGGGCCATTCCCATCGCTTGGGATAAAGATAATTTGTGTTTAAGTATTGACATTCCTTCAAAGGCGAAGAGGGTCAGAGGCAATCATGAATCGACTCTTTGTATTTCAACTTCAGGGCAATCATTGCCTTCAGGACCAGCAGAGGAAAGGGCGGGTAGCGCGAGACCACTGAAAAAAAATGATGGCGGGCTAACCAGACGAGCAGGCGGTGACGCTCCATCACCAGCGATTTGCTTAGTAGCGATACCGTGAGCGAATGCTTACGGTAGCAGTACGAGGGCGCGACGAAGCACTTGTGGCGGTACCCTCGGATCGTGTTCCAGTAGGCAGTGAATACGTCCGTAAGGATGTTGGGGATATTGGGTAGTGTCTGGATCATCGCCGTGCGCATCACCATACCGGGGAAGTTTCCGAAGTTGGAGGTGTCGTTGCGCGACCAGATGTGTAGCCACCTATACTCGTCATCCTCGGCGGGCGCTTCCACCCAATTGAGGTTGGAGCCGAGGAGCTGGCCTTGGGTGTCAATGAGGACGGCGTCGCTGACAACCAGACCATTGCGTTCATCTTCTACGAGCCAACCGACGGACTGCTCTAGGTGATGCGGCATCCAGATGTCGTCGTCGTTGTGCACTGCGAGCAAGAGGGTTTGCACTTCACGTACAAGGGCGATGTAGTGCTCGTTGACCGTCATTGCTCCGTTGCGCCGCATATAGGTAATCGGTCGGTCGGGGTGACGGCTACGGAACGCCTCGAGTTGGCGGTTGTTTTCCTGAGCGTTGGCTTCACTGGTGGAGTTGTCGGAGAGCACAAGTGCCCAGTCTCCAAGCGTCTGGGCGCTGATCGAATCGAGGGTTGCGCCTATGTAGTGGGGGCGATCACGGGCCATTAACAGAATGGTGAGCACAGGTTTATCCATTGGTTTACTCGTCAGGAGAAATTTTGGTTCACGCGTGGGCGAACGAAAAGAGCTGTATCCATAAAGGCAACGGATTCAGTAAGTGGGTGGGCCAAATTAGACACTACACAGGTTTGCCAGAAATGCCTATCTGGAGAGGACTCTAGCTTAAGTGATACTGTTTTTTCAAGTGTCCCCACTTATAGCTATCGTCACTTAGATTAGGACTTTTTGACGATGTCCAAGCTCATAAGCACTCGATCCATGCATCCTAAGGATCCAGACGAAAGCTATAAATAAAAAGAGAAACAGAGACCGCCGACCAATTTGGATACATTAATACCCTATGCCAGAGAGAACTATTACCCTCAAGCATTGGGTGGATAAACTCCCTGCTTTGCTCCATAGTGCTTGGTTAAGGGAAGTCCCAGCCTTCTGTAACCTTAGTACGCGCGTTCATCCCCGTTCGTATAAGTGAGGTCTGAGGACCTTGAGGACTCTCCCCCCAAATGTTGTATCGATTGCCATCCTCTACAGAGAGGGTCAGTTTCTCCTGCAGCTGCGGGATAGCATTTCTGGCATTCTTTATCCTGGACACTGGGGATTTTTTGGAGGTCATGTGGAAGCGGGGGAAACGCCAGAAGTAGCGATGCGTCGCGAACTCATAGAAGAAATTGGCTACGAGCCCCCGGAGGTTTTTCACTTTGATAGCCGTCAAGAAGGGTCAGTGTTGAGACATATTTATCATGCTCCACTTACGGTAGATATTCAGGACTTGACGCTCTACGAAGGCTGGGACTTAAGGATGTTAACCCCTGAGGATATTCAGCGCGGCGAACACTACTCAGCGAGAGCAGACGAAGTGCGACCAATCGGAAAACCACACCAAAAAATCCTGTTGGACTTTCTTGCTCAAGTTGATGAAAAATGATTCAGTTCCGAAATTCGTTCAGCAATCGCTTTGCCAATTTCCAGGGAAGAAGTGGCTGCCGGAGAAGGGGCATTACAAACATGCACTGAGTTTTTACC